>MFGM01000027.1:0-6715 GCA_001778275.1 Candidatus Falkowbacteria bacterium RIFOXYC2_FULL_48_21
TGATTATAGGATCATGAAAAACAGCTGGAAAATAATTCTGATCATCGGCGTGGTGATTATAGGATCATGAAAAACAGCTGGAAAATAATTCTGATCATCGGCGTGGCGGCGGCTATAACCGCCGCCGCGTTTTGGTTTGTTTGTTATGAAAATAAAAGCAACCCAGACATTAGTTTTTGTTGTGATTCGAAAACAATGATGACGAGCGGCATCGCGCCGCATCATGATTTGGCGAGTTCAATGATTGATGAGTTTTATCAGACGTTAAACTTGAAAAATAAAAAAATCGAAACGTTTATTATTCTTTCACCGAATCATGCCAACATCGGCAACACACCGGTAATCACGAGCTTGGTCGATCGGCAAACGGCGCAAGGCGCCGTGGACGTTGACACGGAATTGTTCGGCCGATTGAAATCTTTTGGGTTTGTCGGCGTTGATGAAAAAAATATCGTGGTCGAACACGGCGTTGCCGTTCATTTGCCGTTTATCAAAAAGTATTTTCCCGACGCGCGCGTCGTGCCGCTGGCGTTTTCCACAAAAATAAAAACAGCCGAATCATTTGAGTTGGCGCAAGCGTTGAAAAAGATTTTGGAAGACGAAAATGTTTTTTTGCTCGCATCGCTTGATTTTTCGCATTACTTATCGTTAACCACGGCGCAAGCGAAAGATGCGGAAACCATGGCCGCGATGAAAAATTTTGACTACGAAAAAATCGCTTCGTTCGGTAGCGACAACGTTGATTCGCCGCAAGCGCTCATTATTTTTCTGCGCGCAATGGAGCTTTCGGGTGCGAAGAATATCACCGAGTTGGCGCACAAAAGTTCAAGTGATTTTTTGGCGGGGGCGGTTGAAAATGTCACATCTTATTTTTGTTGGTGGTTTGGAAGATGAGGTTTTGTTTCGCCGGTGTTCAATTCTTCATGCCGCTAAAAGCGGCGCGAACGAGTCACACTTCTCTTGCTGAAGCAAGGTGAAGATTGATGTGTGTTGCGAAGAGCGCGGCGTGCGCCGCGCCCTCCGCAACAAGACTCTTCACCCCGCTTTAGCGTGACACTCCGGGCGCGCGAAGCGCGATTGGCACCTGTTTGTGCGTTTTGTTGGCTTAAATTAGCGTTAAGATACGATTATTAAAAGGCGGCTTCCGGCCGTCTCTTTTAATATGATACGCAAACTTGACAAAATTTTAGATTTATAGTAAGGTGTCGTTTCGAACTTTGACAACTATGTTACGGATAATACGGATGAAAAACGGATTATACGGATAGAACAAAGTGACGTTGATTTATGATTGTTCGGAAAGGGTTTTTCCGTACAGTTTTTTTTGTTGTGGCAGTCGAGTGAGCAGATCCTTAACCTTAACAAGGAGGGAAAAAGGATGAAAAAGCTCATTGGTGCGGTGCTGTTTTCTTTGGTTCTGCTGGCGTCGTTCACGGCGTCGGCCAACTCTCTTCCGCCGCTACGGGTCTCTGATCCGTTCGGCGAAGTGACGGCGGGTACGTGTATGCCGTTGTACGTCATCACGTGGGGCGGCGAGTATGCCGTGATTCACGCGAATGGCGACGCGGCGCACACCACTCCGAATTCGTTGTTCGGAAAGGCGGGGCTGTGTTTCGACCTGATTCACGAAGATAGTCCGGAAAAGCAGCTGTCCGGTTACGTGACCGGCAAGACTGCGCTTTTGCGTGGCACTGTCGGTATGGGCGTGGCGGGCAACGAGTTTCTCTTGTTCGACTCACGTCTCCAGCCGGTCGCTGTCATTTTGCTCACGCGGTCAACGGGCGGTGATGCTCTGGTCGTGGGACCCGGTATTAGTACGCTCGCAAATCTGGTGAACAAGTTGATTGCGCTCCAAAAGTACGGTCCCCACATGGACTTTCTCATCGCGACTCTTAAGTTTGCTGGATTGTCCATGAAGGATGTAAAGATCGTGTGGACAAGCGGCTTGACGGGAGAGGACAAGGACAAGCCGTCCGATGCTTTGTTGGAAAAACGGGCGGATGCGGCGTTCGTAATCACGTTTGATGCGAACACGCTGTCGTCCGGTGGAACGGTGGGTACGGGATCGGAGGGCAGTTTGAAGGGCGCTCGAACCATCTTTACGACCAAGTCCGTTGATCACGCGACGTTCGACGTGTACTATGCGCGCGCTGATTATCTGGCAACGCATCGAGACGCGCTCGGCAAGTTCGCGGAGTTGATCATGGTATCGCAGGCGGAATTGATTGCGCTCAACAAGGCCAAGGGGCCGGGGTGGAAAGCGGCGGTTACCGCATTTCAGAAGATTTTGAGCAAGACCGTCCCTGATTACGCCTCGGCGCAGGACATGTTCATGGACTGCACGCCGGCCGGGCTGGCGCTCAATGAAAAGTTTTTCACTGATCCGAATTTCATGCGCAACTTTGACACGGTGGTGTCGGAGATTCAGGACGCTTACATTGAGCTTGGCGCATTGACCAAGAAGATGCCGATGAAGCATGCCGGCTGGGATTACGCGGCCCTGAAGCGCGGCGGCACGCTGTCGTATCAGGCGGCGACACCGAAGTTTGACGAGGCCAAAGTGACGGCGGTGGTGTCGGAGCTGGACAGAAGTGGTACTTTGGATGAACGGCTTATGGATAAGCCGATCGAAGTATTGTTTTCCCCTAACGAGGAAAAGTTCGATATCGCGCCGTTCAAGCCGCATTTCGATGGCTTACTGGCAAAGCTGGCGGTAGCCGGTGGTTCGCTCATGGTTATTGAGGGACATGCTGATCCGCTCGGATATTTGAAGTGCCTCAAGGCATCGAAAGATCCGGCGTATGCAGCCAAGATGGATAAGGAGTTGGCAAGCAAGGGCGGCATTGTGGCCGCGTGTTTGTCGAAAAATCCGGGTCCGGCTGAACTGGCCAGGGTCAAGCAGGCCGCAAAGAACAAGAGCGCCATGCGGGCGTATGCGGTGCGCGATGCATTCATTGCGTATGCGCGAGAGAAAAAGCTGACCTTTGATCCGACGCAATTCACGATCAATCCAAGCGGGATTGAAAAGCCAAAGTCCGGTATGTGCGGAGAGATTCCGTGCGCACCGAAGACTGATGCTGATTGGAGAGCCAACATGAGAGTTCTCTTCAAGGTGATTCAAGTTGAAGCCGAAGCTTCCACGTTCGAAGCGCTGTAAGGAGGTGAGACCATGAAAAAGTGGACGCTCATTCTCGTAGCGCTCGCGCTCTGCTTCGGTTGTCAGGAACGACGCCAGTCGTCGGCTCCGACCGTAAACAAACAGCCGAATAAGAAGGCGGCAGTCGATCCGGCAAAAGCGCCGGCGGAAAAGGCCGCTGTGAAGCAGAAGGTGGAAGCGGAAAAATTCGTCTGGCCGCCCTTGCGAGAGCCGGGCAAAGAGATCGTCGTGGCGCCAAACGTCATGGCGAAGAATTACCTGGTGATTCTGGACGGATCGGGTAGCATGAATGAAGCTACCTGCGCCGAAGGCTCCAAAATGTTGACGGCGCAAAAAGCGCTTGATCAGTTTGTGAAAGATCTGCCTGAAGATGCAAATCTCGGTTTGGTCTATTTCGTAGACAAGAAAAAGATTTACGCACCAATTCCGCTTGGTACGAACAATCGAAAAGAGTTCGTTGACGCGGTCAATCAGATTCGCGGGAACGGGCGCACGCCTCTCCGGGAGTCGATTGAAAAAGCTCGGAACATTTTAGACTTGCAGGGGCAAGCGCAAAGTGGTTTGGGCGAGTATACGATCGTGGTGGTGACCGACGGAGAAGAAACAGTGGATGAGACGCTGGCACCGCTTGATCGAGTGGTGCGGTCGATCATCGAGAACACGCCCATCGCGCTTTATACGATTGGTTTTTGTATCAGTGGAAATCATTCGCTGAATCGGTCCGGTGTGACCTATCGCGATGCGAGAAATCCGGCCGAGTTGGCGAGCGCTCTGCAAGGAGTACTGGCCGAGTCGCCGGAATTCAGTGTTCTCGAGTTCGAACCAACCGCCCCTTAACCGGGGCAACGGTGTTCCTGCCTCGCTTCATATTAATAGAAGCGGGGCAGGACACCCATAACCCCAAAGGAGGGCTGATGACTAGAACACATTGGATCGTGCTCGCTGTTTGCCTCTTGGTAGTCGGCGCGGGATTCGGCATCTACCTGTTGCTTGGCTGGATGTCGGAGAAAAACGCGATCGAAGAAGAAGAAAAGGCCAAGCAAGAAGAAGTGGAAAAAAAGCAGCAGGAAGAAGAGGCTAAAGTAAAGCTCACAGCAGCCAAGGACGTGAAAGCGGAAATCCGCATCGCGCTTGACAGCTGGGCAGGCTACTTTTTCATCCGTTCTGAAGACATGCGTAAGCGTATGATGCAGGGCGGGTACTTGCTGAAGATTACCAAGGATAAGGCGGATTATGCGGATCGCATGAAGCGGTTCGCGGCCGGAGAATATGACATGGTGGTGGCGACGATTGATTCAGACATTCTGAACGCCGCGCCATACAAGTATCCCGGACTGATCTTCATCGTGATTGATGAGTCAAAAGGCGGCGACGCTGTTTACGCTCGCGCGGACAAGGTGAAAAACCTGAATGATCTGCGCGGCAAGAGGGTGAAAGTCGCTTTTACGCCCAGTTCTCCGAGTCATCATCTGTTAAAGGTGGTGAAAGATCGGTTCAATCTGCCGGAGATTTTGCCGGTTGATAAAGAGTTGCGTGTGGAAACGTTGGGTAACGACCAACAGGACGGTTCGAACGAAGCGTTTCTCAAGCTCGTGGCCGGGACGGTGGATGTGGCCGCGATTTGGGCGCCGGATACGGCGCGTGCGGCCGCGCAAAAAGGGCTGGTGAAGCTCATTGACACCGCTGACACGGCGCACGTGATTGTGGATGTACTAATCGTGAATTCGGACTACGTCCTGAAAAACAGGGAAGTGGTGCGGCGGTTCCTGATCAACTACTTCTATACAATGAAGTATTACAAAGACAATCCGGAAATTCTACGGAAAGAAATCGCGAAAGAAAGCGGTTTGTCGGTCGAGGAGGCGGATGTCATGATCAAGGGGCTGGTGTGGTACGGACTGGTGGACAACTGCATCCAGTGGCTCGGCATTGCCGCGCCGGGTGAGTCGTCGCGGGAAATGATCGTGGACGCCATCAACAGCACGGTTGACGTGCTGATGAGTAACGGCGACTTCACGGAAAATCCCTTGCCAAACGGCAACCCGTACTTGATTTTCAGCCGAGACTTGCTCAGTGAGATTTACACCACCGAGTTTGCCGGCTTTTCCAAGGCCAGCGCCAAGCCGATTCCGGGTTCGCTTGAAGCCAAGTTTGCGCCCATGGCGGCGGAAGTTTGGAACGAGCGAGCTGAATGGGTGAATCTGGCGGTGGATACGGTCATTTTTCAGAGCGGCACTGCGCGTCTGACCGAAGAAGGCAAGATGGTCCTCGATGCGGCGGCGGAAAAGTTGAAGAGTTTCCCGCGCGCGCGTGTCAAGATCGTGGGTCACACGAATACGCAGGGCGATCCGGAGGAGAATAAGAAACTTTCTCTGGAACGCGCCGCGGCCGTGCGACAGTACATGATTGCCACGTATCGCATTGATCCGAATCGCTTGTTCGCGGTCGGCATGGGCGGTGAAAAACCGCTCGACCAGGGCACGGACGAGCCGGACGCATCGTGGCAAGGGCGGCTGAAGCGTGTGGAGCTGGTTCTGGTGCGCGAGGATCTTTAGTCGCAAGTCCAAAGTCCAAAGGTAAAAGTCAAAAGTCGGAATCGCATAAATAAGGGGGCTGGAAAATGGCTAGGAAAAAAACAACGGAAGTTGTCGAGCCGGTGGCCAGCCCCAGTCTGTCTGAATTCTCGGACAAGGCTGCGAGCAAGGCCATCAACAAAAAGATTTTCGGCAGTCCATGGACGGTTTATCCGATTGTTCTCGGGTTGGCCGTCGGAGTGGGCGGCGCCTTGATTGCCGCTCCCGTCGTCGCGATCGCCGGCCTGGCCGGTCTGGCCGTGGGCGCGGGGCATGTGGTGGTGAAGTGCGCGCAGAGTGGGAGGATGAAGGATGAATACATTGCCGAGGTTAAAGAAAAAATAGCCGAGGCTAATGAACAAAAGCGACGCAACATTCGTCCCATGCTAAAAAATTGCGCCGACGTACTTGGCGCGCGAGAAATCGTGGATCAGGCCGTGGCGCAGTTTGATATCGTGGAGACGACATTCAATGGACTCATGTCCTTGCTTGACCGCAAGCTTGACCAAACGGAAATGGCTTACGGCATGTTCGTGGGAAGCGCAAACAAAATTGTCGGCAGCATGCTCGATAACCTGAGTAAGGTTGTCAACGTGCTGACCGGCATTCGTTCTATCAATGTGGCGCACATCGAGCGACAGCTTCAGCGGATTTATGCTGACGGCCGAGTCGATGAACGCGAAGCGCCGGAAGAGGCGGCATTGAAAGAGCGAATCAATTTGCGTGATGATCAATTCGTCGAGGCCCAGCGTTTGCTCACGAATAATGAACAAGCGTTAACCTTGCTGCAGAAAACAATCGCCGGCGTTGCTCAGATGAAAAGCGGCGAGCGGTTTTCTCAAGGTGATATGGACTCGGCGATGGAAAGTATTAAGCGAATTGCGGAGATGTCTGAAAAGTTCTAACCTACAAAGGAGGGATGAACATGGCAGAAGAAGCAGTTGCGAGGCAGATGCATACGCCGCAGCAAATGATTGACGAGGGC
>MFGM01000027.1:6818-29850 GCA_001778275.1 Candidatus Falkowbacteria bacterium RIFOXYC2_FULL_48_21
AGGTTTACCTGCCGGAAGTGAGCGCGAAGTTGCGAGGGGCGGCCGATGCCCAGGTGGCAAACATTCTGGCCGCGGCCAAGGGAACGATTGAGGACAAGCAGAAGATGCAGCTCAAGATTGAGCAACTTGGCCTCAAGATCCAGCAGGACGCGGCATCCATGAATAGTGAGATTCTTGACACGAAGATCAAGGATTTCACCACCCGTTTGAAGAACGGAAAAGGCACCGAAGGCGAAGAGGTGGCCAAAGCACTGGTGGATTTGCGCGATCAGGTCGAGGATCTTGACCCGACACGCGTGGATTTCAAACAGGGCTGGGCTAGGCGGATAGCCAAGCACATTCCATTTGTCGGCGACAAGGTGGCGAATTATTTCACGCGGTATCAGTCGGCGCAGACCGTGATCGCGGAAATTTTCGGCAACCTTGAGGCCGGCGGAGAAAAGTTGGCGCGCAACAATGTGATTGCGCGCGACATGCAGGTGAAGATGCGAACGGTCATGGCGCAGCTCGAGGAGGTAATTTCACTCGGGCAGCTCATGCAGAAGTCAGTGCAGGCGGAGATCGAGAAGCAGGATCAGAATTCGGAGGATTGCAAGTTTCTGAAGCAGGAAGTACTGTTCACGCTTCAGCAGAGAATCGTCGATTTGCAGCAGCAGCTGGCGGTAAACCAGCAGGGCATTCTGACGATGGCGATCATCATCGGCAACAACAAGGAACTGATCCGGGCGATCAATCAGGCCATGACGGTGACGCGTAATGCGTTGTCGGTGGCGGTGGCCACGGCGATTTTCCTAAACGATCAGGAAGTAATTCTGACGAAGATTCAGGGAATCAATGCGACCACGGTCGCAATGATGGCGCGTAATGCTAAGCGTCTGAAGACGCAGGGCGTGGATATTCAGAAGCAGGCTTCGAGTATGGCTCTGGATATGAAGACGCTCGAATCGTGCTACGCTGACATCATCGGGGCCATGGATGACATCGCCAGTTTCCGCGAGAAGGCAATCGTGGAGCAGGCTGACAACATCATCAAGTTGAATGAGCTGAATGGCAAGGCCCGTGAATCCATCATCAAGATGGAAAAGGGCCAGGCGGCCAAGGAAGCCATGGGACTTGGTGCGTAGTTTCACACGTCCCGCGGCGAGCATCACTCGCCGCGGGACAAACATTTCGTTTTTGTTTCTAGGGCAACAACAATCCATAGGAGGATAAAAGCCCATGAAGAAGATCATCATGTTTGCAGTGCTGGCAGTGGCAATGGCGTTCGCAGTTTCTTGCGCGAAGGAAGAGGGCAAGAAGGTGGACGTGGAGAAGGTGGTGAAGGCTCCGGTCGAGGCGGCGAAGGTGCCGGACGCGGAAAAGCCCGTGGCCGAGATTCCTGCGGATCCGAACACGGAGTACGTAGTTGGTAAGTCGATCTATACCGGCTGGGCCCCTTGGTGGTATATCGAGGAATCCGGGATCAAGGCGAAGTGGGAAGCGAAGTACGGGATCAAGATCAAGTTTAAGCAGTTCGATTACGTCCCGTCTATCCTAGCCTACAGCAATGTTGACGGCGCAGTACATGCCTGCGTCATGACGAACATGGATGCGCTCGCTATGCCGGCGCTCGGCGGGATTGATTCCGAGGTAATCATTGTCGGCGATTACTCGAACGGCAATGATGGCCTTGTAGCGCGGCAGGTTTCCAAGGTAAGCGAACTGGCCGGACACAATATTTATCTGGTTGACGGTTCAGTGTCGATTTTCTTGGTGTATCGCGCATTGATGATGGAAGGAAATGGTCTAAAGGTGAGCGATTTGACCTTCAAGAATGTTACGCTCGATTCGCAGATTCAAAATGTTTACACCAGTGATCCGGAAGTGATCGCGGCAACGTGGAATCCGATTCTGATGGGAATTATGAATGAGCCGAATTCGAAGCTGTTATTTGACAGTTCGAAAATCCCCGGCGAGATTCTGGATTTGATGGTGGTCAAAACCGATGCCCCAACCGCGCTCAAGAAAGCGCTTGTTGGCATGTGGTATGACGCCATGGCCGATATGACGGCGCAGGGGCCAAAGCGGCAGGAGACCATTCAGGCTCTCGCGAGATCGCAGCAGAATAGACTGGAAGAGTATGAACAGCAGTTGAAAACCACGCGAATGTATTACACTCCGGCTGACGCGGTGGCGTTTACCAAGGCGCCGGAACTGATCAAGACAATGGATATGATCCGGGCGTTTTACTTCGATTTCGGTTTGCTCCCGGGCGCGACCAGCAAGGATCAGTTGGGAATTTCTTTTCCTGACGGCACCGTGTTGGGAAACAAGGACAACGTGAAGATTCGTTTCGTGACAACCTACATGCAGCTTGCCGCGGACGGCAAGCTGTAACTTACACACTCCCGGTCCCTGCTCATAGGGGCTGGGAGTTTTTTTGATTACAAATATAAACAAATATTTAATTTGATTTTTGAAAAATGGGGATTATTACGTGCCTACTTCCTACTCCCTACAACCTACTCCCTAAGCCTATTTTAGCCAAAGCCGCGCCCATTGACAAATTTATTTATTTATAGTAAATTGAATGGTCGATTGTTCTTTAAATTTGAATAAAAGGGGAGGAAGAAAATGAAGCGCTTTATGACCGGATTTAGTGAGTTTTTCGGCTTGCATTTCAAGCCAAAATTGGTTTGGGCGATTTTGCTCGGCGCAATCCCGATTGTTTTACTGTGTTGGTCATATGCCAGCGAATCCGCCGCGAGGAAAGCGCACAATAAGGATGACCGTGTTTTTCCGACGGTTTCTGAAATGTATGAGCAAACAAGAATATATGTTTCGGAACCGGACATTCGCACCGACACTCCGTTGTTTTGGCATGATTTGAAGTACAGTATGAAGCTTCTGGTGATGGGGTTGTCGATTAGCGCGATTACAGCGTTCATCTTTGGTATTCTGATGGGAGTTTTTCCGTGGTTCCGCGCGTTGAATATGCCAATCGTAACGGTTTTTTCCATCATTCCCGCTTTGACGATTCTGGCCATTTTATTTTGTGTGTTTGGCATTGGAGATACGGCGAAAGTGGCGCTCATCGTGATTGGCACCAGCTTTCTGATGATGCGTGATACAGTTGCATATATCCGGGGGCTGCCGGAGGAACAGATGGTTAAAACGTTAACGTTAGGCAGGGGATCTTTTGCCTTTGTTACGCGCGTTGTTATGCCACAGGTAGCCCCGAGGTTTTTGGAAATGCTACGATTAAACTATAGTCCGGCGTGGCTTTTCTTGATCGCCTCCGAGGGCTTGGCGGCTGACTCCGGATTGGCGCATCGCATGTATCTGGCGCAGAGAACCAATCACATGGCGCTGGTTATTCCGATTGTGTTTGCCATCACGATGATTGCCGTTGCCATGAACTACGGCACCTTGTTCCTAAACAAGAAGTGCTTTAAGTACTTCTGGCTTGGCGGGAAATAAGGAGGCGCATATGAAAAAGTACATCTTGGACTTTGAAAATGTGCGCAAAGAATACGACGGCAAAGTGATTCTTGGCGACATTGATTTTTGTCTGGCGGAAGGTGAGTTCCTGACTGTGGTTGGCCCGTCTGGGTGTGGTAAGTCAACGCTTTTGCGAATGATCCTAGGGCAGGAGCGGCCGACCAGCGCGAATCGTTTTTTGATTGACGGCCGTGAGATTTCTCATCCGGATATAACGTGTGGTATTGTTTACCAAGGTTATTCGTTGTTTCCGCACATGACAGCTCTCGGCAATGTGATGTTTGGTCGGAGGCCGGAACTTGATTGCAAAGCGCATCGCAAAAAGGCCATGGAATACTTGGAGCGGGTCGGCATGGCGGAGCATGCGAATAAATATCCGGTGCAACTGTCCGGTGGTCAGCGTCAGCGCGTGGCCATTGCGCAAACGCTCATTGTTCATCCGCGCATCATCCTCATGGATGAGCCGTTCAGCGCACTCGACCCGATCACGCGTGAGAGTTTGCAGAAATTCATGCTGGAAATCTGGCGTGACGCGAAAATTACGATTATTTTTATCACGCACGTTCCCGAAGAGGCATTCTTTCTCGGGTCAAGATTAGTGGGGTTGTCACAGTACTTTGCCGAAGGCATGATTGATAGTCCTGATGGCAATCATGGTGCGCGAATCGTTTTTGACGTGGAGGTGTCAAAGCTTGTGGACAAAACCACGCGCGATTTCAAGGCGGCCGTTCAGCGATTGAGGGATGAATGTCTTGAGGCCGGCTGCGTACGGCACGTGAAGAATATCATCCTCGAACATCCCGACGCCATCATGACGCTCACATCGGAGCAAAAAGGCGAGTGTTCTCCCACGTAAGTTAACCCAGAGGTTTCCGTTCATACGGAAACCTCTTTTATTTCGAATGAAACTTCGGTGCGCTGAAGCGCTGGAGCCGGTCGCACCTGTCTCGCTGAAGCGAGGTGAATACTGGGAAATAGCGAACAAGGCGCGGCGTAAGCCGCGCCTTGTTCGCTATTACTTTTAACCCCGCTTCAGCGGGATAGGGGCGATTCGTTCGCCCTGCTTTAGCAGGATGAAGGATAAGAACATACGGGAGTTGCTTTTTTTGCCTTATCTGATATATTGAAGACATGTGATAACTTCCCCTAATTTCTAACCTTTTATTATGGGTACAAAATGCAAAAAATGCGGCGCGCCAATCACGGGCTTTTGGGCCAAGATTGCGGCGATAGCCGGAGTAAAACAATCTTTAAAAGATCCGGAAATGTGCAACAAGTGCGACAGTGAAACAGCTACGCCGGTAGCAACTCCGGTGGCACCGGTTGAACAGCCGAAAGATTTGTTTGAAGCGGAAGTTAAACTAGAAGCGCCGAAGGTGGAGGAGCCGAAGCAAGAGTAATTTGTTTACAAAAAATACGCCGCCCTTCGACAATTTTAGGGCGGCGTGTTTTTATTGTGAGGTAATTTGCGCACGTGAAGAGAACAGTCCCATAGTCCAGCCTATGGGACTACGCGCGCATTGTGGCTGGTTTGCGAAAAGGTGATTTTTTTGATAAACTTATTTCGTAAATGAAAAAGCACCGCCAATGGACGAAACCAGTGGAAGTGCTTATTCCTGTGCGTGGTTGAAGTATAGCAAATTGAATAAAAACCGTTAAATTTTTCTTTGTTGATTTTTTTGTTAACCCTTCTTGCTTCTTATGCCGGAACTCACCCCAATGCTCAAACAATACATGGACATAAAGGAGAAGTACAAAACCGAACTTCTGCTTTTTCGGTTGGGCGATTTTTATGAAATGTTCGGCGAGGACGCGAAAGAAGCATCGCGTATCTTGGATATTGTTTTGACGGCTCGGTGCCGTGGCACGGAACATGAAACGCCGATGTGCGGCATCCCGTATCACGCGCTCGGAAATTACCTCGCGAAGCTGATCAAGGCGGGAAAACGCGTGGCCATTTGCGATCAGATGACCGATCCGTCTTTGCCGGGCTTGGTTCAGCGCGAAGTTACGAGAGTGGTTACGCCCGGCACCACGTTCGACGAGCTGAACCTGCAAAATAAAATCAATAATAATATCGTGGCCGTTGTTCTTGGCAAAAACGCGTGGGGACTGGCTATTGCTGATTTGACCACCGGTGATTTTCGCGTGGCGGAAACCCCGCCCCTCGCGAGGGGCGGGGAAACGCCGGATTTTAATTTATTGAAAAATGAAATCTTCCGCTTCGCCACGGCCGAAGTGATCGTTAACGCCGACTTGTTCAACGACACGCGCTACCGCGATTTTTTGTTATCGCTAAGCAACGTGAACGATCATCATTTAACCATGTTCGAAAACGCGCGCGCGGTTTTGTTGAAGCACTTCGGTATGAGCAATTTAAACAGCTTTGGCGTTGATAATATGACGGCCGGCGTTGACGCGGCCGGATTGCTGTTGGACTATTTGAAGGAAACGCAAAAGGCAGAGTTGAAACACTTTACGAAAATTGTTCGCCATAACTTTGCCGATTACATGGCACTCGATGAGGCCACGATTCGCAATTTGGAAATTTTTCAAACCGCGTTCACCGGTCGATACGATGGTAGTCTGGTTTCCGTGATTGATCGGACGAAAACCAGTATGGCCGGCCGGTTGTTGCGGCGTTGGTTAATCTTGCCATTGGTAAAGGAAGATAAAATAAATGAAAGGCTGACCGCGGTGGCGGATTTTAAGACTGACTTGTTGCTGTTGCGGAACTTGACGGAAAAATTGAAACAGCTGTCCGACCTTGAACGCCTACTTGGCAGACTTGGCTGCCGGCGCGGCACGGCGCGCGATTTGGTGGCTCTGAAAAAGAGTTTGCTGATTGTGCCGGAAGTGAAGGAACTGATTTGGGACAAGCAATCCATACGTTTGCAAAACTTGAACAAGTTTCTTGGCGATCACGCGGAGCTGGTTAGTCTGCTGGAAAAAACAATTATGGATGAGCCGGCGGCCATTGTTAACGATGGCAATATGATCAAGGACGGCGTGGATGCCGATCTGGACGAATTGCGAAAAATTTCCCGCGGCGGCAAAGATTATCTGATGCAGATCCAGACGCGCGAAATTGAACGCACCAAAATTAATTCGCTAAAAGTGCGTTTCAATAGCGTGTTTGGTTATTACATTGAAATCAGCAAGGCGAATCTTGATCAAGTGCCGACCGATTATATCCGCAAGCAAACGCTGGTTAATGCCGAGCGTTTTATCACGCCGGAGTTGAAAGAGTATGAAGAAAAGATTCTGGGAGCGGAGGAAAAAATTAAGGTTATTGAATATCGCATTTTTCAAGAAACGGTGGAAAAGGCGAGCGCGCACTTTGCCGATGTGCAGAGAACGGCGGAATCGCTGGCGGAAGTTGACTTGCTCGCGAGTTTTGCCGAGCTGGCGAATGAAAATAATTATTGTCGGCCGATTGTCAACGCGACCGGCGTGATAAACGTGACGGCGGGGCGGCATCCGGTGATCGAACGATTTAACAAAGACCGTTATGTGCCGAACGATTTGATTTTGGATCACGAAAAAAACGAATTCATTTTGTTGACCGGTCCGAACATGAGCGGCAAGTCCAGTTTTCTCCGGCAGGCCGCGTTAATTTCCTTGCTGGCGCAAATCGGTTCGTTCGTGCCGGCGGAATCGGCGGAGCTCGGCGTGGTTGATCGGATATTCACGCGCGTTGGCGCATCGGACAACTTAACGCAAGGCGTATCGACGTTCATGGCGGAAATGCAGGAAGCGGCGAATATCTTGAATAATGCCACGCGCGATTCTTTGATTATTCTCGACGAACTCGGCCGAGGCACTTCGACATACGACGGCGTTTCGATCGCGTGGGCGATCATGGAGCATGTTCATAACCAAGTCGGTGCGAAAACGATTTTTGCTACGCATTACCATGAGTTAACCGATATCGTCGGCCAGTTGGCACGCGCGGAAAATTATTGCGTGGCAGTAAGTGAGGATAATGGTAAGGTGGTTTTTTTGCACAAGATTGTTCGCGGCGCGACATCAAAAAGCTACGGAATAGAAGTGGCGAAGTTGGCGGGGTTGCCGAAGGAATTGGTTGAGCGAGCCAATGACATATTGGTGGAGCTGGAAAGTCGCAAGGAGTTGAAGTTGGAAGAACGCGCGGAGCAAGTATCTTTGTTCGGATTGAATCAGAAATTGGGGCCCTTCGACGCGCCCTGCTCCGAGTCGGCCAAGGGCGCAGGGCTTGCTCAGGGTGACAAACAAGAATTGGAAAGGATTAAAAAAGAATTAGAGGGAATTGACATAGAAAAAATGACGCCGCTTGAGGCGTTGGGAAAATTGGCAGAATGGCAAAAGAGGATTATTAAGCGATGACGTTTTTTGTTTAAAAATAGATAAAAACGGTTACTGTTGATATTTTGATAAATTCATGTTAGAGTCACATATTGCTGTTCATTGACAGGAGGAAACATGACAACCGAAGAGGATGCAATGAGCGACGCTGTTTTAGCGAATCGGATTTTGAACGACATTGAGGCACATCCGAGCAAGATGATAGAAAATGCCTTCGTGGTGGTGTTTTGCCAGTCGGGAAACGCGGTGCGCGAAGCCATGCCGCGGGTACTGGACAAGCTTGATGCGCGGATTGCCGCCGGCCGATATTCGGAAGAGCGCCGGCCCGGATTTGTGGAATTGTCTTCTTCCTTGACGCGCATCATTGCTCTCGACAAGTCGTTCCGCTCGGGTGTTAACTTTGGCAAGTGCGCGGCCGACAAACGGCGCCACGCAGTCGAAACGATGATCGAACTCATGCGGCGCGTCACGATTCAGGCCGCGAATATGCTGGCGGAGCACTTTGCTTTTCATGATCGGAAAACAGATCGCCTTTTGCTTGATGCTCTGATGGCGGAGGCAACTGCGAGTTACGAAGATGATCCGAAATGCGAACGGTGGCTTCGGCTTTACAAATCGCAGAAGTTGCGCGTTTTGTATGAATGGCATCTGGTGCGATTTGACAAGTTGGCGTTTCAGTATGACAACTTTCAGTCAGCGCCGCAAAATGTCAAGAGTGACGCGGCAACAATGTTTACGAATTATATCGTGGACATGGCTGACATCGAGGACGCGGCCATCGTTGCGTTGCTCGAGCAGTTTTTTAACCGGTTTGAGGCGATTGTGCCAGAAATCGTGGAGGCTATTCGCCGACAGAGGGTGAACAATTCGGCACCTGATCATTTTGCCCGGTTGATGAAAATATCGTCAGGGTTGATAGCCAAGGCCAATCTTGAAAATGAATGCATGGACATGGAAGTGGAGATGGTGAGGTCACCGGAAAGAATCGCCCTGTTGCGGCCGACGTACTTTGACAAAACGTTGTCATTGCTTCTCTTGGTGAATGATGATGACAAACGAACGCAAGAATTGTTCGAGTTCATCGGCCATGATCGCGAACGGGCGATGGGTTTGCGCGTGGTGATTCAGACGCGCCTGGCCACCGATACTTCAGATGGGGCGGTGTTGAACGCATTATTGAACATTGTTCGGCTGACCGAGCAACATTTTTAAACGCGCGATCGAGTTAGCGTATTGCTCGATGCGAACGCGGACGATGACGCGCTCCTCGGCGTGATGGATGAGGAGCCGATCAATGTCGCGATTGTGCTCGATACGTTGTATCGGCGTACACAGCAAACGTCAAGGCTTCGTGTTCTGGCGCGGGCGATCATCAAGCGCCATCCGGATGAAGAAGATTATCAATTGCAGGTGTCATGTTTCATGAACAAGCTAGCCGAACATATGGCGCGCGGCATTTTGGCGGATTTTCTGGACAAGATAAATCAAGCGGCCGCCACTCCGCGTCCGCCGATGACAGGGAACAATTAAGAATCTCAAATTACGCCTCGAAGTCACAGAATTTCGGGGCGTTTATGTTATCATGTGAGGGGGAAGGTGAAAGTAGCCGGTGATTTGCGTTGGCAAATGATTTGCACGCCCTTGACAAACATAATCTTATTTAATAAGATGCGCAGTCATGGTTCATTGACCGTACGATTAGTAAATTCGTATTATAAAGGAGGTCAAATGCTCAAAGAAAGTTCCAAGTGTGCCACATGTGAAAAGCGAAATGAATGTGTGAGCGGCATCATGGCGAGCATATTGCGCAATCGGCGCCGGGGAGCGGCCGCGGTTTTTGACGCTTATGAAGCTGGCTTGTGCCGACTCGAAGTTTTACCGTTTTTGGCTGAAAAAATTGACGAGCAACTGATCGAGAGCGATGGTGAAGCCAGAGCTGATTGGCTGTGCGTGTCCGGATTCACCGCGCGGTTGAACGCACTTGACACGCTGGTGCGAGAGGCGAATGAAGGCGAAGGCTTGTCGTCGGTCAAGCAAAAAATCGGCGTGAACTTGCTCCTCGACATGATTGGCGCGCATCATGATATTGGCCAAGCGGTTTTGGCGCAATTCTATTTTCAGAAAAATTGGTCGCTCGGCGATCTGGTGCAATCAGCCGTGACCAATCGCTTGGCCGAAGTCGACCGAGATGAGAGCGCGGTAAAATATGACTGGATATTGTGGCATACGGCCGAAGTGCAAAAGAGCGCCCGTCGGTTCGATGAAAAAATCTCTGCGCTGACAAGCCGGGAAAATGATTTTTGGGACAGTGCCTGGGCGGCGAAGGTCGAAGCCACGGCTCTGGTCATGGATCATCTTCGCACGGCCGAATCTTTGCCCGATGTGGCCAATGTGTTTTTGCACTCGGTGATGTCTCGCTTCGCGGGACTGAATTGCGAATTGCACGCGGCGATCGCGGCCGCGGCGGCGGACAACGAGAAATTCCGCGCGCTTTTGCGGTTTTACGAGCGCAAGCGCGAGCGAGATATGGCGCGGTATGAATTGAACGGCATTATCGCTCTGCACGGCGAATTTCAAAACAGTTTGCCGTGGGAAAAGCGGCGCGCGCTTGATCTGATTATGAAATTGTTCGCCCTGTGCGATGACGCCGGGCACGCGGGCGATTATTTGCGACAAATGCAGCATCGTTTGCCAAAACTGTTCGTGGATATTTGTGGGGCGGTGAAAACTCGAAAAAGTGACAGCACCTTGTTGACGGATTTGGCCACGCAAGTCGAGCCGTTGCTCGCGGTTCATGCGAGAATGACGGCCACATATGAGACGCTGGAAAAGTTTTTCAAAAAAGGAACTTACACGGAGGACGAACTGCGCGCGTTGGTTGACACTAGTGCGTCGGTCGGCGCTTCGGCTGCATTTTCCTTGCTCGTGTTTGGCAAGGATGATGATTTTGCCAAAGTGTTTGCTTGGCTGAAAGAAAAAAGCCAGACCGATTTGGAATATAAGAAAGCGCATGAAGAAGTCGAATTGAGGCGAGAATTTCTTAAAGCCATGCGAGATCATTTACGCCGGACGTATGGACAGATAATTGGAGAAGAACAGCTAGCGGAGGAAGATGACGTGTTTGGCAAGCCGAAGGGGAAGTATGTGAATTAATAGCAATGGATCTGACGACAACGTCGGGTCTTTTTTTTATTATGAATGGCGGGGATGAAATTATTGGCAGAAACCATAAACGTAAAATATACATAACGCGTAGGGGCAGATTCTGCCCATACGCGTTATGCGTGTTTTGTCTAATTTTAGGATCAAACTAATCATTTCAATCATCATAATCCCGATCTGCTATTGACAAATAATTAAAAGTATGATATAATGCTTTTTCACAGTCAAGATTCCATTGCCACGCAATAAAAAAGAAGTTATCATGCCGGCATAGGATCAGATCGTTGACAATCGGTGTTTGCACTTTTGTGAAGGATGGGGTACTGGACAGCCAGTGGGGATGACTTGGACGTTGTCATTATTCATGTGGTGATTCCTGTCTCCGTCCTAATCTCAAGTGTTAGCGCATAGGGGCTATTGGCAGGCCCGGCTTTCATCTCATTGAGTCATGAAAGCAAAGATAACCGCATCGGCGCTGATGCGGTGAAATCTCGGGATGCCAGGATCTCGGGAGACGCAAGGTTCTGTTATAGCTCCCTTAACCGGTAGCTTTAGCTCCCTGCGTTTATACGCCACCAGCTCACGTCCCGTGCCTCGGTTGGGGGCGAGCGAAAAGCGTGTGGGCTGGGTCTTGGTTGCCACTGGTACTGGCGGCCGGGACAGTGAAAACCTCCGAATGCTGTGATGAGGTGTACGGGCACCGGACAGGTACCACAGGAGGAGGCGGTCTCGCAATAAAGATGCGGTGAAGACGACCCGTGCGAGAAACTGGCAAAAAAATTAAGTTCCGGCACAAGAGCACCCTTGTCGTTCGGGACAGGGCCGCCTTTGATGGCGGTTCCGACAACAACAAGCGCCAAGCGCTTGAAGAGATACCCGCGAATAAAGCGGGCCGGCGAGAGGTTCAATAAAACCGGTACTCGCCGGAACTAAAATTTGCGCCACAATGGCGCCGAAGATACGAGGGACCTGACGACAACGTCGGGTCCTTTTCTTTTTGGAAAAAAGCTGTTAACATTTTGACAGACGAATATCCGAATTTACTTCGCGATGCGAATCGTAATCTGATGGTCTCTAATCGCACTCATACGAATTTACGAATCTTATTAGACTATGATTCGTAAATTCGTATGAGTGCAGCGAAAAGCCTATTCGCCCTTGATTCGCATCGCACCCATTGCCCGCTTTTTTAACATCAAATATGAAAATACACATTTTACCCAAAGACTTAATCAACCAAATTGCGGCCGGCGAGGTCGTCGAGCGGCCGATGTCAGTGGTCAAAGAACTGGTCGAAAACTCGATCGACGCCGGTGCGAAAAATATTGTGATTGAAATTGAAAACGGCGGTTTGAATCTGGTAAAAGTCACGGACGATGGCGACGGTATGAATCGCGAAGACGCGCAGTTGAGCATCGCGCAACATGCCACGAGCAAGATTCAGAATCAGGAAGATTTGTTTAACATTTCAACCTTGGGTTTTCGCGGTGAAGCGCTGGCCAGTATCGCGGCGGTTAGTGAATTTAATTTGGTAACGCAAGAAGTTGGCGCGGTCGTTGGTACCGAGTTGCGCGTGGTAAACGGCGATGCGGCTGTTTATGACATCGGCGCGGCGCCGGGTACCAGCATTTCTTGTCGTAATCTTTTTTACAACGTGCCGGCGCGAAAAAAATACATGAAAACGCCGGTGACGGAATTCAATCATATAATGGATTTGTTTTTAAGCTATTGCCTTGGTTATCCGGAAATAGCGTGGAAATTGCTTCACAACAGCAAAGTCGTTTACCATTTTCCCAGCGCGGAAAGGGGACAGCGCATCGGCGACGTGCTCGGCGACGAGGTGGCGGCCAATCTGCTTCCGGTCAGTGTCAAGTTAAACGGCATTGAAATCAAGGGCCGCATCGGCAAGCCGCAGATCGCGCGGAATAATCGCAAGTTGCAATATCTGTTTATCAATCGTCGGCCGGTTAACGAGTTTATCGTAGCGAAACAAGTGAAGGAGGCGTTCGGGACGCTGCTTGCCAAGGAAATGCAACCGGTTTATTTTTTAGAATTGAATATCGAAAATGCCAGTATCGATGTCAACGTGCATCCGCGCAAGCTTGAAGTGCGTTTTTCCGAACCGCAATTGGTTTATAAATCCGTTTATCAGGCTGTGGCCGCGGCGCTTGACGCGCATGAATTGGTGGCGCAGGTTAGCATCCCCGAGCCGAAACGTTTCACGCCGGTCGGTAGCGTCATCGCGAGCAGGCAATCCGATTTTGCGGTCAGATCTGATTTGGGGATCAAATTCGGTTCCCATGGCGACACCTCGCCGTCGTTTGCGTACAAAGCGCCGGCCGCGTTCGTCGAATCTTCGTTTTTGCCACCGGTGGGCGGCGTTAAGTCGGACGTGAAAGAAGAAGAGCCGTTTGTGCCGGAATATCAAGTGTTGGGTCAGGTTGACAACGCGTACATTGTGACGCGCACGGAAGACTCGATCAAAATTTATGATCAGCATGCGAGCTCGGAGCGCGTGCGATATGAAAAGTTGAAACGCGAGTGGGAGATCGGTCGCCTCGCCAGTCAAAAAATGTTGTTGCCGCAAAAAATCGAATTAACGCCAACCGAAGCGCGTTCGCTCGAAGCCGGCTTGCCATTGGCGCGTAAGTTGGGTTTTGATGTGGAGCATTTTGGCGGCAATTCTTTTGCCGTATCAGCGGTGCCGCAGTTGTTGGTAAAAAGTGATGTGCGAGAAATGATTTTGGAAATCATCGGCGAGTTGACGGATGCGGTGGTGGTCGAAGATAAGATTGTTCAGCCGATTGATAATATCTTGAAAATGATGGCTTGCAAAAGCGCTATTAAATTCGGCGACGTTTTGACGCGTGAAGGTATGGAGTCATTGATTAACGACCTTGAGCGTTTGCAAAATAAATACACCTGCGTGCATGGTCGGCCGGCGGTGATTGAATTTAGTTTTGACGAATTGAAGAAGATGTTCAAACGGAAGTAGGGGAACGCGAAACTATGCGAATAGCGTTACGATTTATTCACATGATCGCCAGGGCTGTGATTGTTTTGGATATATTTAATAAATGGTCGTTTGTTCCCTTTGGGATTTGATATCCCGCGACTATATTGCGGGATAATTTATTTACAAAATTTATAAATGGCTAGCGAGTTGATGTATTACGCTATTCTTACGGGAGAAAGGCTTCATGCTTTTACGGCTTTGCCGTTTTGTCCTAAGGTCGAGGAGGCGCGAAGCACCGACGAGACCGGCCGTCCGCCAGGACAAAAACCACCGCCTGCGAGCAGTCGCAGCGGGCGGGGTAAGGGGGTGGGTCGTCTTCTGATAAAAAAGCGTAACCCTGTTTTATAAACAGCCCTATTTGACAATGGTCATTTAATAAGATAGAATTCCCTCATCGGAATATGGCGTAAATTTATTCGTAAAAAAGAATAATGATTACAATATATTTTCGTAAATTTAGATAAATATTAGCAAGTGTGTCAAACGGTGACAGGTGGTTATTTGGCCGTATTGACATATTTTTTAAAACCATTATAATTAAGTTGCTTTATTCATGGGAAAACAAGACGTAATCGAGATGAAGGGCGTGATTGAAGAATTACTGCCCGCCGGATCTTTCAATGTGAAGCTCGAAAATGGACATGAGATTTTGGCGCATTTGTCAGGCAAGATGAGAATCAACAAGATTCATCTTCTGGTCGGCGATCGCGTGAAGGTCGAAATCACGCCATACGATTTGAGCAAGGGGCGCATCGTTTTCCGTTACTAATTCGTGAAAACCGTTGCCAAACTGCCGCTTGTATAAAGCCGGCGGTATTAATTTATTATTTTATTGTTTTCCATTTTCTTTCCGGCTACTCTCTACGGCCTCCTACGTTCTACATCCTACCTCCTACAACCTAACTTATATATATGAAGGTGCGCTCTTCGGTGAAAAAAATTTGTAAGGATTGTAAAGTCATTCGCCGCAAGCGGCGCGTTTGGGTTATTTGTATTAAGCCAAAACATAAACAAAGACAAGGCTAAGAGTAAATCATTACCTCGCTTGAGAGGTTTCGAAGCGGTCAGTATAACTCTCGCGCGCCCACTGATTTGCGAATCAAACTAATCAAAATAATCATTATAATCACGGTATGGCTGCTAGAATCGCCGGCGTAAATTTACCAAATGAAAAAAGCGTTGTTATCGCGTTGTCTTATCTTTACGGTATTGGCTATAGTTTGAGCGCGAAAATTTTAAAAAAGTTAGATATCAAGCCGGAAATCAAGGTCAAAAATTTGACGGACGCGCAAGTCAATGATTTGCGAACTGAAATTGAAAAAAATTATCAAGTCGAGGGCAATTTGCGCCGCGATGTTTTGGCGAATATCAAGCGGTTGAAAGAAATCCGCTCATATCGCGGCAGTCGTCATGCCAAGGGTTTGCCGGCGCGTGGCCAGAGAACGAAGACAAATAATCGCACCGTTCGCGGCAATGTGCGTAAAACTATGGGTAGTGGAAGAAAGCCGGCGGGACAAAAGACTTAATAAGTTAATTCGGTTAACCGTGTTAATCAGGTTAATCAAACGAATCCGAGCGGATCGAGTAATCAAATTAATCAAAATAATCAAGTTAATCGTGGTAAAATATGGCAGACGAAGTTAAAGACGTAAAACCGATTATTGAAGGCGCTCCGTCCGTTGACGCGGTTGCGAGTGAAGAAAAAGGTAAAGACGGCAAAAAGCCGATCAAGATTAAGCGTGGCAAAAAGAAAACCATCAAGCAGGTGACGATTGGCAGTGCGTATATCAAGGCCACTTACAACAATACCATTGTGACGATTACGGATCAGGTCGGTAATGCAATCGGTTTTTCCAGTGCCGGCCTTATGGGCTTCAAGGGCGCGAAAAAAGCTACGCCATACGCCGCGACCGTGATTGTGCGCGATGCGGTGGAAAAGGCCAAGGTAACCGGTATTCGCGATGTGAATGTTTTTGTCAAAGGCGTGGGCATGGGACGTGAGTCCGCGGTGCGCGCTTTGAACGCGAACGGGTTGAACGTGATGGCGATCAAGGATGTGACGCCGATCCCGCACAACGGCTGCCGCAAACCGAAGCCGAGACGGGTGTAACAATGAAGCATAGAAGCAATGAAGCATAGAAACATAGAAGCACGTGTCCACCGGAGCATGCGACCAGGTGTCTGCGAAGGTGGATGGAAGCAAATCCGACAGCCCCCACGTTTCAACTGGGGGAAGAGGAAAGAAGCATGGAAGCATTTACAAATAAATTCGCCGCCTAATAATCAACATTTAGTAATCAAATCTTTAATCTATTATGGCTAGGGATACTAATCCACAATGCAAACGTTGCCGTCGCATGGGCGCCAAGCTTTTTTTGAAAGGCGACCGTTGTAATACTTCAAAATGCGCTATGGTCAAACGGAACTATGCTCCGGGTGCGCACGGTCAAAAAGCGGCCGGTGGCAAGGGCGGACGGATGACCGGTTATGGTATGCAATTGCGCGAAAAGCAAAAAGCCAAAGCCACTTACGGTATCTTGGAGCGCCAAATGCGGCGTTATTACGACACCGCTATTCGCACCAAAGGCGATACCAGTGATATTTTGTTCAAAATTTTGGAATCGAGATTTGATAACGTGGTTTTTCGCGCCGGATTTGCGGTCAACCGCCAATTGGCGAGACAGCTGGTCAATCACAATCACTTTGCCGTCAATGGCAAGCGAGTGAACATCCCGTCTTACGCCATTCAAATGAACGACAAGATTACCATCGACAAAACCAGCGCGCAAAAAGTGCCGTTCAAAGATTTGAGCGAAAAATTGAAAACCAGCCGCGAAGTGACTGACTGGTTGAGTGTGGATGCGAAGGATTTGGTCATTGCGAAGATCGGCGAGCCGAGTATGCAAAAAGCGGCGCCGAATTATGATATTAGACAGATCATTGAGTTTTATTCCAGATAGGATA
Organism: Candidatus Falkowbacteria bacterium RIFOXYC2_FULL_48_21; assembly: GCA_001778275.1. Taxonomy (GTDB): domain Bacteria; phylum Patescibacteriota; class Patescibacteriia; order UBA11705; family JABHMO01; genus MFGM01. Next base: position 23,785 of record MFGM01000027.1, read on the forward strand.
GAGGGTGGTGCATGGTGTGTGGAAGCTGGTTCGGAGTGTGGATATTGGAGAACAGAGTATTGAATTCCAGTTTCCAATCCCCAACTTCCAATTTGGCATCTATAATACCACGTACTAATTTCCAAACTAATTAACTGCCGCTGGACACCCATAAGTCCGAAGGCAGTATAAATAATAAAAAAAGTATGGAAAAAGTTTTATTGCCTTCCAAGGTTTCTTTCGAGCAATCGGAAGATCCGAGCAAGGCCGTCCTGACCGTCGAACCGTGCTATTTCGGTTATGGCACCACGCTTGGCAATGCGCTTCGTCGCGTCTTGCTTTCATCTTTGACCGGTGCGGCCGTTACGGCCGTGAAAATCGCTGGCGTTGACCAAGAGTTTTCGGCGATTGAAAACGTGCAAGACGATGTTTTGAAAATTTGCTTGAAGCTCAAGGAATTGCGCATGAAGGTGTTTAGCGATCAGCCGGTGAAGTTGCACTTGAAGGTCAAGGGCAAAAAAATGGTCACGGCCGCTGATTTTGAAAAAAACAGTGACGTGGAAATCGTTAATCCGGAATTGGAAATCACCGAAATCACTGACAAAAAAGGCGAGTTGGATTTGGAGGTGACGGTGCAACAAGGCCGTGGCTACTGGCCTACGGAAGAGCGGGTGAAAGAAGAAGTGGAAATCGGTACGATCATGATTGACGCGATTTTCACCCCGATTCAAAAAGTCGGATACAAGGTCGTCCCCACGCGCGTTGGTGATATTACAAACTTTGATAAGTTAGTTATGGATATCGAAACGGACGGCACCATCACCCCGCAGGCGGCGGTGGAAGAAGCGGCGCGCGTTTTGATCGAGCATTTTTCTCTTTTGACGAACAAGGATAACGACAGTAAGTCAGAATCGTAAATTTTTTATGAGACATAAAAACACTGTAACAAAATTGAGCCGCAAGACCAATAATCGAAAAGCCCTGCTTCGCGGTTTGGCCACGGAGTTTGTGTTGAACGGAAAGATGAAAACCACCTTTGCCAAAGCCAAGGCGTTGCGTCCGGTGGTCGAAAAGTTGATCACTCTTAGTCGTGATAACAGCCTTAGCGTTAGACGCAAGCTTTTAGGTTATTTGTACGAGGAAAAAGCGGTAAAAAAGCTTTTGGAAAAGTTGGGGCCGGATTATCGAGGCCGACCGGGCGGTTTTACGCGCATTGTGCGCTTGAACGAGCGCAAGGGCGATAACGCGTCAATGGCTTTGATTGAATTAATCTAGGTATATATTATGATAAGAGAAACACATAAAATAGACGCAACTGACAAAGTGCTCGGTCGATTAGCCTCGCAGATCGCAGCGCTTTTGCGTGGCAAAAATAAAGTGGCTTTTGCGCCGAATGAAGATATCGGTGATATCGTTGAGGTTAGCAATGCCGCCCAGATTCGCGTTACCGGCGCCAAAGCGAAGCAAAAGCTGTATCATCATTTTTCCGGCCAAGTCGGTGGATTGAAGACGGCGAAGTATGAGGAAAAGTTAAGAAAGAATCCGAGTTTTATTCTTCGGACCGCGGTTTACAGCATGCTGCCAAAAAATCGTTTGCGGCCGAATATGATCAAAAGATTAAAATTTGTTGAATAAATATTATGGTAGAAACAAAGGAGATAAAGAAAAAAACGATTAAGAAGGTTAAGGCGGAGAAGGTAAAGCCTGTCGTTGAATCGGTTTTAACTTCGGAGCCGGCGGTGGTTGAAGCGGTTATTATGCCAGGTGAGGCCGACGGCAAAAAGAAATCAGAGTACCTGTTCGGTATCGGTCGGCGCAAAAGCGCCACTGCGCAAGTGCGCGTTTACAAAAAGGGCTCTGGCGTAATCACCGTTAACGGCAAGGATTTTAAAGTATATTTCCCATTGGCCGCTCAGCAGGATATTGCCACTTCGCCGTTGAAAATTGTCGGTCAGGTTGAGAAGCTCGACGTAGTGGTGAAGGTACTCGGTGGCGGCTTCATGTCGCAAACCGAGGCTATGCGCCATGGTTTATCTCGCGCATTATTACTGCTCAACCAAAATTTCAGAAAGCCTTTGAAAAAGGCTGGCTTCCTGACGCGCGATTCGCGTAAAAAGGAAAGAAAGAAACCGGGTTTGAAGCGCGCGCGCAAGGCGCCGCAGTGGGCGAAGCGATAGGCGTTGTCTTTCGAGATTAGAGGTTTGATAAACAAAAGACCGCGGGAATCCGTGGTCTTTTACGTGTGCGCGAAAAAGTTGCAGAGTACAAGCGATTTGTGATTTTTACGGGACTTTGCTACAATTTTAATATTAAACCACGCAAATCGCAATCAGGCGGAACAAGGCCTGTTAGCTTATGCCTGAAAGCGTCACCAAAAATACCACCTTCCTAACCGGCGCCTACGTTTGGCAAAAGCTTTTGTCTTTTGTTTATTTTGTTTTGGTGGCGCGATTTATCGGCGTGGAAAATTTGGGCAAATACACATTTGCCATTTCTTTTGCCACGCTGTTCGCGGTGTTGCTTGATTTGGGATTTAACTCGGCACTAATAAGAGAATCGGCCAAGTTCAAGGAACGCGCAGCGGATTATTTGTCATCTATTTTATCGGTTAAGATAATTACAGCGATACTCGTTTATGCGTTGGTCGCGGTGGCGATCAATTTACTTGGCTATCCGCCTTTAACAAAGTTGCTGGTTTATCTTGCCGCCATTCCCATGGTATTTGACCAGTTTGCCAACACTTTCTGGGGAGCATTCCGCGGTCAGCAAAATTTGCGTTATGAAGCTCTGAATATCGTGATAAATCAAGTGATTATTTTGGTTGTTGGTCTTGGCGTGTTGTTTTTCAAACTGCCTTTGCCATATTTGATGTTACCGTTCATTTTGGCCAGCGCGTTCAGCATGATTTTTGCGGGAGTAAGCGTTCGGCGCGTGTTGGCGATTAAGTATCGGCCGATGTTTGACACGGCGCTTTTGAAAACGATTTTGAAGATCGCCGTGCCGTTTGCCTTGATCGCGATATTCAGCCGCGTTTACGGCTACATCGATTCAGTGATGCTTTCCAAAATGGTGGGGGACAAAGCGGTGGGTTGGTACAGCGTAGCGATGAAAATTCCGTTCGCTCTGCAATTCATTCCGGCCGCGCTCGCCGCGTCGATTTTTCCCGCGTTCAGTCATCACTTTGTGCATGACAAGGAACAGTTGCGTGCGACCTTTGAACGCGTTGTGAAGTTTTTACTTATTATCGTGGTGCCGATGTCGGTTGGTATCGCTGTTTTGGCGCGGCCGATTGTTTTATCGTTTTACGGCGCAGAATATTTGCCGGCGGTTTTACCTTTGCAAATTTTGATGGCCGGATTGGTGTTTGTTTTTTTGAATTTTCCGCTTGGTTCATTGTTAAACGGTTGCGATCGGCATGTGTTTAACATGTATTTGGTCGGTGCAATTATGGTGGCGAATGTGGCGATGAATATCTTTGCCATTCCGCGTTTCAGCTTTGTCGGCGCGGCGGCTGCGTTTGTGGTGAGTCACGCGCTTTTATTCGTCGTCAGTATGATTGCCGCCGCGCGCATTGTTCCCTATGGCAAGGCGCGGATGTTGCTCACGGCCGGACAGACAATTATCAGTGCTGGCGCGATGGCAATGGTAATTTTGATGTTGATTGATAAGGTGCATTTTATTTTATTAATTATTATCGGAGCGCTCGTTTACGCCGCCATGATTTTTTTGGTGCGCGGATTAACGATTGGCGAGATAAAATATTTTGTCGGCGGTATGTCCCGCAAAAAAAGTGAAAGTGAAATGGTATGAAACGAACCATGCTAGTAACGCTTGATTTCCCCCCCATGGTTGGTGGTGTCGCCAGCTATTGGGCCAATCTTGCAAGGCTTATGCCGAGCGATCGATTTTTTGTTTTGGCGGAGGAGGGCGACTCGTCGCTTGATTTTGATGTTAATCAAAGCTTCTTAATCTATCGACAAAACCTGATTTCTTGCCGTCGTTGGCTATGGCCGAGATGGTTGCCGCTTTTGTGGGCGATGTATCGCTTAGCGCGGATGAAACAGATTCAGCGATTCATCGTAGCGCACGTTTTGCCGACCGGGACGGCGGCGCTGATTTTGAAAAAGATTTTACGCATTCCTTATAATGTTTCCATCCACGGCCTAGATGTGGCGTGGGCGCAGAGAAGCAAAAGAAAAAAGTGGTTGACGAAAATTATCTTCAAAAATGCCGAGTCGGTGATTGTGAACAGCGACTTTACCCGCCAGCGTTTGCAGTCGTTATGCCATATCGCGCCCGGCAAGATTCATTTGGTCTATCCATGTCCAAACGTGGTTGCCGCTCCGGCCGAAGTAAGTCGAGAAGAATTTTTAAAGAAATATAATTTGGAAAACAAAAGGTTTATTTTGACGGTTGGCCGATTGATTGAAAGAAAAGGACAAGATAAGGTGATTGAGGCGTTGCCGCGGATCATGCGCGCGGTTCCCGCCGTGGCGTATTTGGTTGTTGGCCGCGGGCCGAAGTTGGACAGCTTGCGCGCCAGCGTCAAGGAGTTAAAATTGGAAAAGCAGGTTCGTTTTTGTACCGATATTTTGGATTCAGAACTGCCGGCGTTTTATCAAAACTCGGAGCTTTTTATCATGCCGAGCCGTCAGCTGGAAGACGGTGACGTGGAGGGGTTTGGTATTGTTTATCTCGAGGCGAATCACTACGGTTTGCCGGTTATTGCCGGGCGAAGCGGCGGCGCATCGGAAGCGGTGGAGCATGGAATTAACGGATTACTCGTTGATCCGCTTAGTGTCAACGATATCGCGCAGGCGATCATGAGTTTACTGACCAATCAGGTTCGGGCGTGCGAGTTTGGCGAGCGCGGCCGGCGACGCGTAGCGGAGCGCTTCACTTGGTCGGAACAGGCGAGGGAGTTGGTGAAGGCGTTGGAGTGAAGGGTTAATCATGTTAATCAAGTTAAGCGTCTCTCAAAAGAGAAAAGAATAATATGGTAAAATTTATTTTAAGCCTTGGTGGCTCGCTCATTTATCCGGAAAAAATTGATATTGATTATTTAAAGGCGTTTCGCGCGTTGATTTTGCGTTACCTTGATAAAAATGAATTTTATATTATCACCGGCGGCGGTCGACTGGCGCGCGAGGCGCAGGCGGCGGTGAAAAGCGCGGGAGACGTTTCCGGTAAAAATTTGGATTGGCTCGGCATTGCCGCGACGCGGGTTAACGCGGAATTGGTTAAGTCGATTTTCGGTAATGAAGCGAATTCGGAAATTATTTACGATCCGAACATCGCGCCGGCGGAAAAGAAACGGATTTACGTTGGCGGCGGATCACGGCCGGGTTGGTCCAGTGATTACGTGGCAGTGTCGCTGGCAAAAACGGTGGGCGCGATAACGGTTTTGAATTTATCAAACATTGATTACGTTTACGAGCAGGATCCGCGCAAAAATCCGGACGCGAAGCCGATTGAAAAAATGAGCTGGTCGGATATGAAAAAGATTGTTGGTGGCAAGTGGACGCCGGGATCGAACGTGCCGTTTGATCCGGTGGCGTGCAAGTTGGCGGAGGAAAGTGGAATTTCGGTGGTGGTGATGAACGGGAAAAATCTTGACAATTTGGAAAAATATTTCAAAGAAGAAAATTTTGTCGGTACGGTTATTGGCTAAATTTACTAAAAAGGTGTGGTTTTAGCAACTGCGCTTTTTGTAATACGGAAAAGGTTGATTTTTCTGAAATATGATGTTAATGTAAATTATCTGATTGAATGAATTGGCGGATTAAGGTACGATGATAATGAAGGAGGGTAACGTTTCCTTGTTCTTTGATAATTCGTACATTCGTATTCACAACGGAGGTGAAACATGAGCTTGGTCGTGATTTGCGAAGGATCTTTGTCTTTGGTTGACACGTGCACGGATGTTTTGGTCAAGGCGGCGATAGACAATCCGGAACAAGCGGAAATGCTGATGAAGTTCAAAATGGACGCGCCGGACATGGTGCGGAAATGCGCGGAAAAAGCAATCAAGCGGATTGAAGTGCAGGGCATTCGGCCGCAAGACTACGTGGTGGACGAGACCAATTG
>MFGM01000028.1 GCA_001778275.1 Candidatus Falkowbacteria bacterium RIFOXYC2_FULL_48_21
ATTGGCTGATATTGTCCTTGCTTCAACATCTCGGTAATGCGTTTGCCACGTTCGAGCTGCTTCTTCGTTGATTCATCAAGATCAGAACCGAACTGCGCAAACGCCGCGAGCTCGCGATATTGCGCCACGTCCAAGCGAAGTTTACCGGCTACCTTTTTCATCGCTTTAATCTGCGCCTTCGATCCCACGCGCGACACGGACAAACCGACGTTTACGGCCGGACGAATGCCTTGATAAAACAAATCGCCTTCCAAATATATTTGTCCATCGGTAATGGAAATCACGTTCGTGGGAATGTACGCGGAAATATCGCCGGCTTGCGTTTCAATGATCGGCAAAGCGGTAATCGACCCGCCGCCAAAGTCTTTATTAAGCTTGGCCGAACGTTCGAGTAAACGGGAATGTAAATAAAACACATCTCCCGGATACGCCTCGCGTCCCGGCGGCCGACGTAACAACAAGGAAATTTCCCGATACGCCACCGCATGCTTTGACAAATCATCGTAAACAATCAAAACGTCTTTGCCTTTTTCCATGAAATATTCACCCACGGCGCAACCGGCGAACGGCGCGATGTAGCTTAACGATGCCGGCATGGACGCGCCCGCCACCACGATAATCGTGTGATCCATGGCACCCGCGTCTTGCAGTTTGGCCACGATCTTCGCGACCTTGGATTCTTTTTGTCCGATTGCCACGTAAATACAGATCAAGTCTTTACCTTTTTGATTGATAATCGCGTCAATAGCAATGGCGGTTTTTCCGGTTTGCCGATCACCGATGATAAGCTCGCGCTGTCCGCGGCCAATCGGAATCATGGCGTCAATCGCCTTAATTCCGGTCTGTACCGGCTGATGCACACCCTGGCGCGTAATCACGCCCGGCGCGATTTTTTCCACCGGATAATATTCTTTGGCCTTGATAGAGCCTTTGCCGTCAAGCGCGTTGCCAAGCGGGTCAATTACGCGACCGATCATTTGTTCTCCGACCGGCACCTGCAAAATTCGTCCGGTGCTTTTCACTTCATCACCCTCTTTTACCTTCAACCAATCGCCGAGAATCATGGCGCCCACTGATTCTTCTTCCAAATTCAAAGCCACGCCGAAAACGCCTTGACCAAAGTCAATCATTTCCGAAGCCATGACCTCGCTCAAACCGGCGACCTTGGCGATACCATCGCCAACCTCAATCACCCGACCGACCTTGTCCACGGCCACTTGCTCGTTGAATTCACTGATTTGTTTTTTGAGAGAATCGACGACGAAATTACTGTTCTTGGTTGCCATAAAATATAGACTGTTAATATCTCATTACCGCATCGCCTTAGCTTGCGTAGCTTCAACACGCACACGACGCACCCTAAAGGGCTGCGGTAATTTGTTTATTACTCAAATTTTTCAATTTTCTCCTTTAACCTAAATATCTTGCCGAAAACCGAGCTGTCAATAATCGTGTCGTGAATTTTCAGTTTTAGACCGCCGATCAATCCCTCATTGATGACATTGCGCAGGATGGCGTTCACGCCAATGCCCTGCTTCAAGATTTGCGCTATCGCTTTTTCTTGATCAACAGACAAAGGCACGGCCGTTTCAACAACCACTTCCACCGCGTCCGTTTCGGACAAATTCATCCGGCGCGCCAGAATCAGTATTTCATTCAACAGCGCCAATTTTTCATGCTTCAGTAACAAGAAAATAAAATTATATGTTCGCTCTCCGATGAAATCTTGGAATATCTGTTTAACGATCTCTTGTTTGCGCGCGAAGGAGACTTGTTTATTCAACAAAACCTTTTTGAAATCCAAATTCGCGTCCAGCTTGCCACTGACGTCTTTGAGATCATCATAAAGCTCGTTGAAACAGCCGCATTCTTTGCCCACGGCCACAAGCGACTTTGCGTAATGTTTAGAGTTGGCAATTTTCATAAAACCACGATTACCGCACCGCTTTTGCATCCTCCGATGCGTTGAGCGCGAAGAAGGATCGTGCGACCTATAGCCATTACGGTAATTTGACCATGACGCACCCTAAAGGGCTGCGGTAATTTGTGTGTTTACTGTTTTAAGTCCGCTTTTTTCAAATCCTCGATCGCCGCATCAATCAGTTTTTTGTGCTTTTTTTCATCAAGGCCGCTACCGGTAATCTTGCCGAGCGCGAGCGCAATCAAACCGCCGAGCTCATCTTTCACGTCGCGCACCATCATTTCCCGTTCCGCCCCAATTTGTTGCCGGGCATCACGGATCACCTTTTCCACCTCGGCCTGCGCTTTTTCCGTGCGTTGACGCGTCAATTCTTCACCCGTCTGTTCGGCCTTGGCAACAATTTGCTGAGCTTCTTTTCGGCCTTTTTTCACTTCCGCTTCCCGCTCTTTGGCAATTTCGGCCATTTTTTCTTCACTTGCCTCGGCATCTTTTATCCCCTTGGCAATACGCTCTTCACGCTCTTTCATTATCTTAACAAGCGGCTTCAACGCAAAAAAACCAAGCACAACGATAACAATCGTAAAATTGATTGCCTGCGCGATTAACAATTTCCAGTCGATATGAAACGTCTTGATTAACTCATCCATATTGTTTAACAGGATGTTGGTGCGTGGTATGTGGATGCTAGGAAAGAAATTGGAGGCTGGAAGATGGAACACAATCCACTTTCCATAAACCAATATCCAAACCAGCTTTCATTTACCGGGCACCATTTTCCATCATTTTTATAATATTCTCTTGCCCGTCCCTCTTCATCAAGAGGAACGGAAACAAAATACTAGGAAATACTGAACGCGATTACAAGCGCGTAAATGGCGATGGCTTCGGCAAAGGCCGCGGCCAGAAGCATTGGGACAAGAATTTTCCCGGCCGCTTCCGGATTACGTCCGATGGATTCCATGGCCTTGGCGCCGATCTTGCCGATGGCAAGAGCCGGCCCAAGTCCGCCGATGGCGATAGCCACCGCTTTAGCGATTAATGCTAATTCCATAAAATATGGCGGGTTTGAATCGACTGAATTTTTATTGTTTAAAGTCGTTCTACTCCGCAGTTAATTACCTACGAAATTACGAATCGTGCGAATGTACGAATGATTGGCTGACAGTTTAACTAATAAATGGATAATTCGTAAATTCGTACTATTCGTAATTCCGTATGTTAATGTTCTTCCTTGGTCATCGCGATGGAAAAATAGACCAAACTTAGCATAGCGAATATCAAAGCCTGAATCACCCCAACGATTAATTCCAAAAACATGAACGGTATCGGCAAGCCGAACGCGAATATGACGGCAATGGACGACAACAGCACCTCGCCGGCGAACACGTTACCGAACAAACGAAAAGACAATGATGCCACCTTCGCCACTTCGCCGATAATTTCAATTACGCCGACAAAAAATTTTATCGGATTGATAATAATCACGGACGGGTCTTTGCGAATGTGCGTCGGAATATGCGCCAGCGCTTTGACGTTGACAAATTTATTGGCATGCCTAAATAAACCGACGGAAAAAATGCCGAACAAATTGGCGCCGATGACCGAAATGAGAGACAACGCGAGTGTAGTATTCATATCAGCCGTGCCGCCGCGAAAGTACGGCACAAACACTTCATGTCCATTCGCTCCCTCGAGAAAGCCAATCGAGCCGATACCGGGTAGTAAACCGAGCCAGTTATTCAACAAAATAAAAATAAAAAAGGTAAACACCACCGGGAATACCTTCATTGATTTTTTGCGATCATTCGTCACGCTGTCGCAAAGCTTGACGCCGCCCTCAATTATAATTTCAAATAAATTTTGCAATCCGCGAGGGATCAACCGTACTTTCGCCCGGATGGTGATACCGAGGATGATCAAAATCGCCACCACGATCCACGTGTTCAGAAGCGAATTGGTTATCGGCATGGCGCCGATATGTCCGATCGGCTCCGCACCGAGCACGATTTCATGCCCGACGGACGCTGTTTCCGTTTGCGTGGGCGCTTCGGCCGCATGTTGAACCGTGGTCGTAACAACGTCGGCCGTCCCATTCACCGGAACTCCGCTTTCAACGTTATTGACGATTGGCGATTCTTTTTCCATAGTTGATTATTGCTCCCTGCTTTTATACGTCTGCGATTTTAACTCTAGACTTTTCCCTTTGGACTTTTGACTTTCGCTTCCTCCTCCATCTTCTTCGCCGCGCGCACCGTCTCCCGCACCAACCCGAAGCACGTAATACCAAACGCGATCATGACGCAACTGATGAGAAACGTCGGCGGCTTGTCAAAGCGCTCATCCAGCCACCGGCCAACAAACAGCGCAACAACAATCGGCAAAACGATCCACGCGGAAACTTGGGCAAAAAGCTGGATCGCCGGCTGCCACCAAATTTGTTTTAGGTTGTCACGTTTATCCGCCATAAAAAGGAAGCAACTTCATACTACTAAAAAAAACAAAAACGGTCAAGAGGAAATGTGAATAAGTGGGTGTATTTCTATATGCTAAATAAAGCCCTCGCGTTCTCCCCTGTCTTCTTTTTAATCTCATCTATCGGCAATTCCAAAACATCCGCAATCTTGCCGACAATATACTCAACATACGCCGGCTCATTGCGTTTGCCGCGGAAGGGCGGCGGGGTCAAATACGGGCAATCGGTTTCCGTTAAAACGCGATCAAGCGGTGTGGCCAACAACGACTTTTCCACCGTCCCGGTTTTGTCGAAGGTAAGTACGCCGTTGAAACCGATATAAAATCCGAGATCAAGAAAACTTTTCAACAGTTCGGCCGGACCAACATAACAGTGCATCACGCCACCGGCTTTTGGCTTGTGTTCTTGCAGAATTTTCAGCACGTCCACGTACGCGCCACCGATATTATCTTTCTTGCCACGACAATGCACAATCAGCGGCAGAGCCAGTTCGTTCGCGAGCTTGACATGCTCAACAAAAACCTGTTTCTGCTTGGCTATCTTATCTTCTCCGTCTGTATGAAAAAAGTCCACGCCGGTTTCGCCGATGGCCACGACTTTTTCTTGGCTCGCCAATTCGCGATACGCGTGATAATCAAATTCCTCGCGCCGCGTAGTGAAGTTCGCGTGTTCCTCCTCCACTTCCATGTCTTCGAGATGAATCGGATGCAAACCAACGGCGGCGTAGGCTTTTTCATATTGCCTTGCCATTTCCACCGCTCGAGCACTGGTGGATAGTTGCGAACCAACGTTAATCACAGAAACGTCTTTTTCAAAAGCGCGTTTCAAGACAGCTTCAAAATCGTCTTTATAAGCGTTAAAGTTAACGTGCGCGTGCGTGTCGTACATATAACTGAAATTTTATTACTTGGCTCTTGTTTGTTTCTCGCCGACAATAACGACAAACTCTCCCCGATTTTCCAGTTGAACTTTTTCCGCCACTTCATTAATACTCCCCCGCACTATATCCTCAAACATTTTTGTAAGTTCACGGCAAACCACCATTTTTCTCTCCGGCGCAACGACCGCCTTCAACTGCTCAAGCGTTTTCAATATCCGATGGGTTGATTCGTAAAAACAAACGGTTGTATCCGCATTTTTTATTTTTTCAAATACCGCCGTTCTCCCCTTGTGCGGCAAAAAACCGAGAAATAAAAATTTATCCGTCGGCAGGCCGGACGCGCTTAACGCGGCCACAACGGCGCACGCACCGGGAATCGGAATGACTCTGAAACCGATTTTAACGGCCGCTTCAACCACTTTGTTCCCCGGATCGGAAATACCCGGCGTGCCGGCATCGCTCGCATAAGCGACATTATCGTATTGGCTTAACAAAGCTTGTACTTTTTCGTCCGAAGAATGCTGATGCACGCTGACCAGATGCTTTTCAAAACCAAAATGTTTCAATAGCTTGAGCGTTTCCCGCGTATCTTCGCAAAGTATAACGTCAACGTTTTTCAGCGTTTCAACGGCGCGAAATGTCATGTCGCCCAAATTGCCGATCGGTGTGGCGACGATGTATAAAAATTTTTCCTTTTGCATATGCGCAAATTATAGCAAACGCGCCGGATTTGTCCATGCTTTTTGCATTTTAGAAGAAACTTGACTACAATGAACTTACTCAACGCATTATTACTAACAACTTACGACATTGCTATGATAAATCTCACCATCCAAAACAACCGCATCTCCCCCATACTCGGCCGCCACCCGTGGCTATTTTCTCGCGGTGTGTTGAATCTGCCGGACGGCATCGAGTCAGGCGAGCCGGTTAAATTGTTTGATCAAAATAAACGTTTTCTGGCGCAAGGATATTTCAATTCGTACTCGCAAATCGCGGTGCGCATTTGGAGTTACGAAGAAAATGAAGAAATCAATGACGCTTTTTTTATCACGCGCATTACCAAAGCCTTGGCCTTACGCAAACAATATCTGGCGAGCAAGCTGACCGACTCTTTCCGTTTATTCAACAGCGAAAACGAAGGATTGCCCGGCCTTGTTGTGGACAAATACGCTGATTACTTGGTCGTGCAATTTCACACGCGCGGGATTGAAACATGGAAACCGCAGATATTGGATGCGCTCATCAAAATTGTAAAACCTAAAGGCATTTTCGAAAAAACGTACGTGTCCGAAGCGCGCATGGAAAAACCGGAAAATCCGACCGGTCTTTTGTACGGCGAACTGCCGGAAAAAATAATTATCAAGGAAAACGGCTTAAGGTTTTACGTGGACGTGCGCGCCGGACAAAAAACCGGATTTTTCCTTGACCAACGAGACAAACGCGCGGCCGTTGGTCGATTTAGCGACGGTAAAACCGTTTTGAACTGTTTTGCTTATACCGGCGGCTTCAGCGTTTACGCTTTGGCCGGCGGAGCCAAGGAAGTTACGTCCGTGGAAATTTCCGAAGGCGCTCTTGACGCGGCTCGAGAAAATATCAAGCTAAATAAATTCGATCTGAAAAAGTGTCACTTCGAATGCGCGGATGTTAAGGATTACCTACGTAACGCGCCAACGGACAAGTTTGATCTAATAGTACTCGATCCCCCGGCGTTTATCAAAAATCGCGACAAGGTGCGCGAAGGCATTGGCGGTTATAAAAAGATCAACGAAGTAGCCATACGCTTGATTAAACAACCCGGCATTCTGGTAACTTGCTCCTGTTCCGCTCACCTGCCGATTCAAGATTTCCGTTTTTTGTTGGCGGAAGCGGCCGGATACGCGAAAAAGTCTGCGCAAATTCTTGAAACCTATACGCACGGATTGGATCATCCGGAACTGGTAGCATTTACGGAAGGAGATTATTTGAAATGCTTTATTCTGCAAATTCAGCAATAACATTTTATCTAAAAATAGCCATAAAACAGCTATTTTTAGTTTTAGCTATTGACATTTAAATTATTATATGCTATTATGTAGGCACATTCTGGATAGCCAGATGGTAGACGGTTCTTGGCAGTAGTAAGCTTCTCCAGGCTCCCCCAGCGAAAAGTACTCGCGTACTTGGGGGTATCTCAAACTTGAACGTCAGGTCAAGGAGGACCATGCCACGAGCACCGCCTTTAATTGAACTTTGAAATTTTTTTAATGCCCATCTGGGCAAACTCGCCACCACCCTGCGGGTGTCCAGAAAGAAATCCCTTCGAAAGGACGAGGCGGGATATGCGGCGGTAAGCGCTCTGCATGTCCGGGGATAGCGGGTATCTGTAAACTTGGAGGCCAAAAATGCGCCGGTGCAGTTCTGGGTTTCTGTAGCGTCTTCAGAAAAGTCCGCTTCATTGCGGCGAAAGTCCACTTCGGGTGGCAACTCGGCGTTTATGAAGAAGTAACTGCGCCGCCGAGAAATTGATCTTGATTCCCCTTTAGGCTTCCGGAACAACGTCCGGGTCGAGCCACGCGCAAAACGGGAAACAAGTAGCAGGATAACCTCGAACAATGAGGGCAAAATGTCCCGTCGGTATCCGAGCGGATTTACCTAGCGTTTGAACTTTTTCACGGGAAAAATATTGCAGCAAGGGCCCCCAACTCATCGGGGGCCTGTTTTTTTATCCACAAACACCTTGACATATTTTTGTCCACCTCATATAATCCATGCATGCTTACCTTACAACTGATCGTGGGTAAGCATAACAAGAAAATCACAACCTTAAAGGAGGGCGTGACGAACAAGAACTTCTAACAATCTGTTCTTTCAAAGCGGGCTAAGAACCCGAACAACGCGATCGGAACGTAAAGCAAAGCAGAAATCATTTGCAACTACACGCAACGTGTTTCGCTCATGACAACTCTGCCGCGCTGAACTATCTGCTCGCTGAAAACCACACCACGCACCGAGCCAACACGCAGTCGTGTCCATCGCGGGTTCATGCATTCGCGCCGTGTTCGCCTCAAGCCCCCGCCATAGGCGGGCAGGGAGGCAAGGAACAGATGTTCCTCATGAACAA
>MFGM01000029.1:0-1554 GCA_001778275.1 Candidatus Falkowbacteria bacterium RIFOXYC2_FULL_48_21
AAATAAAACACTCCCATACACCGGCGTATGGGAGTGCCACATTAGTATAGATTTTATTTCAACACCGTTCCCACAAAATCCCGATACCCATTCACAAAACTCTGACAATCCACCTCCTTCTTGCCTTCCAGCTTAACGCGTTTCAATTCAAGCGCGCCCGATCCGCACGCCACGAAATACTTTTTACCTTCAGCAAAAACTTCGCCCGGCACTCGACCGGCGTTTTTGTTTTCCGCCAACGCGACGGACACGAAATCAATTTTTTTCTCTTTGAAGTAAGCGTAAACCCCCGGCCAGCCGGCATACGCGCGCCATTGATTGAAAATCTGCCCCGCGGGATTTTGCCAATTTATTTTACCGTCCGCTTTTTCAATTTTTTGGCAATATGATGCCGCTTCATCACTTTGTGTTTTTAGTTTTACGTCGCCGGCCACATAACGCGGGATGATTTTAACCAGCATTTCCGCCGCCAATTGAGCCAGGCGCTCGGCCAAGCCTCCGTAATCAATGAGCGCATCCACTTCCAGCGTTTCCTGCGCCACAATATCTCCGGTATCCATGCCCGCGTCCATGAGAATGATGGAAACGCCGGAAACCCGCTCGCCGGCCAAAAGCGCGCTCTGAATGGGCGAGGCTCCGCGGTATTTCGGCAAAAGCGACGGATGCACATTCAGGCAACCATGTGTCGGCAAATTTAAAACAGATTCCGGCAATATTTTGCCATAAGCCGCGACCACGATCAAATCCGGCGCCAATGTTTTTATTTTTTCAATCAATTTGATATCTTTGCGCAGGCTAATCGGTTGAAAAACCGGGATGTTGAGCGATTGCGCCAGATGTTTTGTCGGTGGTGCCACGATTTCTTTGTTCCGGCCGGCCGGCTTGTCTATCTCCGTCACCACTGCGACGACATTAAAGCGTTTTTGCAACGCGATTAAAATCGGTAAAGAAAAATCAGCCGACCCCATAAAAACAATTTTGAGCTGTTGACCTGACAACATAAAGAGATAAAAAATACGGCTCTTAGAGGCCGTGTTTTTCGCGACTATGAATTTTTTTAGCATGATCGATGAATAATATACCGTTCAGATGATCCACTTCGTGTTGGATCACGCGAGCAAAAAGGCCCTCGGCCTTGAAGTTGATTTTCTCACCGGCGCGATTAAAAGCGTTTACCGTTATTTTTACGGAACGTTTCACCATGCCATATACGCCCGGCAAACTCAAACAGCCTTCTTCATCTGTTTTTTTGCGCCAAGAAAAGTTGCTGATTTCCGGATTAAATAGCGCCATCGGTCCTTGCTTTGTGTCTATAACCACCAAGCGCAAAGAAACGCCAATTTGCGGCGCGGCAATGCCAAGCCCGCCATGTTCTTTCATGGATTCAATCAAGTCTTTTGCCAGATGATCATACTTGCCGGCTTTGAGTAAAATAACGTCCGACTCCTCGGCTCGACACCGCAAAACATCATTTGGATATTTAGTTATTTGCTTAATCATAAAACGATAGCGATTATAACAAGCTTATCGGGTTTTTGTCAATAGTCCAATATT
>MFGM01000029.1:1575-21914 GCA_001778275.1 Candidatus Falkowbacteria bacterium RIFOXYC2_FULL_48_21
ATAGTCCAATATTCAGGCACGTTGGCCATGAGTTCGTTCTCCGCTTGCAAAGATAAATTCTGCAAGAACAGCGCCATTTGTTGTCGATAGCGATAGCGCACTTTTTTGGCATAATACCAGAATGGTGCGGATAATCTTCCGCCGACTGTTTCGATTTTATCCAACAACGCCGCGTGCAGGCGATTCGCCTCCGTGACGCAAACCTTGGCGTCGTGATGTTCATAAAAAAGCTTGATCAACGTCGCGTGCGGCGGATAATCAAACATTTTACGTGAAGCCATTTCCGTTTTAAAAAATTCGCCATAACTTTGACGCAATCCGGCAATGGCCGTATTTTCCGGAAAAGCGGTTTGTAAAAGCATCTGTAAATCGGGACTGACGGAACGAGCGCGATAAATAATTTCACTCAAGAAGGAATTCAGCCTTGCGTTAGCGTTAAAATCAGCCAAAAAAACCAAGCTATCGACATAAACAAACGCCAATAAACCAAGCGCGTCGAAATCACTATCCGCCAAATTCTGCCCGGTGGAAACGATCAGTTCCGCCCTTGTTAATGACGACAACTGTTTCTTAATTTGTTCGATGCCTGTTCCAAGTTTGCGGAGATTGGCACCGTGACACTCGGGGCAAACGAGCGACATGTCTTGTTTCAGTTTGCAACGAAAACAAATCAGCTCGGAACCACTAACACTAAATGGCAACTCGCATTGCGGACAAAGTGCTTCATGACCACAATCCGCACAAACCAAATAGCCATATTCGCCTTTTTTATTGACGATAATCAAGCCGCGTCGGCCGTTATTTTCCAACTCGCGCAAACCATCGATTAACGCCACACTGACATAGGGCAATGAAAAATCCTTATTTAGACGAATATCTACAATTTTTATGTCAGTCACGCCTAATGCCGGCATGGTAATCGATAAATATTTTTCCGCTTGAGCCATTGCCGCATCCTCCACACGCGGACAAACACTGCTCAAAATGATTTTTCCATTATTCAATTCGCACAATTGCCGCGCCACATTGATCACTTCATACCGCGGATTTTGATCCCACTGCTTGTAATCATCGGAATGCGCGTCATCCACCACCACGAGAGAACGCGCTGGCAGGGGAGCGAACACGGCTGAACGTGTGCCAAGGATTACGCGCTTTTCACCGCTGCGAACGGCTTGCCAATCGCGCCAATGCTTAGCCTTGGCCGCTTGAGCATCGGCGGTAAAAATTATCGTGGCGGCACGGACTGATTGCGGCAAACAGTGGAAAAACGCTTCGACTTTCGCCACTTGCGGAAATAAAATCAAAAGCGTTTCCTGTTTTTTAAAAGCGGTTTCGCAAAGAGAAACAAAAAAACCGTTTTTCTTTGATTGATCATACGGAAAAAGTAAATATTTTTTGTTTTTTTCATTAAAAACGCGCGCCGCGAGCGTGGCGGCCGAGTGGTCAGGCTTGATGAAGTTCGGAAAAGATGTTTTTGGCACCTCCGCCCTGATGTTCCCGCGCCGTTTGAGCGGCGCAGGGAACATGAGATCGGCCGTGCTGCCGAAAGAATAGTAATAGTATCGCGCGAACCAAAGCATTAATGCAAATTGCGTTTCCGACAACTCGCCATACTCTTCCGCTACGCCAATAATTTCTTTGGCGCCGGCAAATTCCGTTTTATCTTTCAGCGAGTGAACAATGCCGATCAGCGTTTGCTTTTTGAACGGAATTTTCACAAAAACGCCGGGCCTGATTTGGCCGGCCAGTGTCGCGGGAATATAGTAATCGAAAAAATTCATGCCCCGCGGCATTTTTTTTATTGGAACGACTTGCGCCACGATCATAGCTGTTCAAGTAAATTTCATTTCTCCCACCAAATAGCCCACGCCGAATGGCGCTTCATAACTCAACACTTCAAACTCATAATTCATTTTTTGGATCGCACCCAGCAAAATCAAAAACGAACGCAAACCGCATTCTCCGGCGTTTTCGATCAGCTCTGGATCAAGGCCGACGACGCCATCAACGCTTTTCTTTTTTAGGAGCTGAATCAATTTTTTGTCGAACTCTTTGGCGCGCGGTGAAAAGCCAGCCGGCGACTGAAAAGACAAGCGGTGCGACAAGTCGCCCGAGGCGATGATCGCGATTCTTTTGTCTGAACCGAATATCGCTTCCTTTAACGCCACACCAAAATCAATATGCTTTTGGTAATTCAGCATTGAATAAGTAATCGGAACGATACGACGTTTATTATTCTTACGGGTCAAGTAAAACAGCGGCACCGCCGCGCCATGGTCGAGCTTAAGCTCGGACACCAACTGAATCGGCAGCTTTGTTTCGTTTTTACCTTTCAGCGCGTTGATAAAACCGAGGTCGGCGTTGAAGCGCAAACGGGTAGAAAAATCACCGAAATTTTCAAACGAAGCACTATATGATTGATTGGTATTAATGGTAAAGGCGTCAAAATTAACCTCGCCGTGTGGAGAAATGACCACAATCACATCCGGTCTGGCCGCATTCAAATCTTCTTCGAGCAAATTAAAAGCAGCGACTGTTTTTTTTAGTTTTTTTAAATTATCTTTGCCGATCTGGGGAATGAGAATCGGCGGATGGGGGACGATGGCGGCGAAAACAAGCATAAAAATTGACCTGATTATTCTAATTGACCTAATTAACCTAAATAATACCCAAAATCGCAATGACCAAATTCCGAAAGAATCGCCATAACGAAAATAATCAAATTCGAAACTGCACTTTCAATTTTATTTTGGAACTTAGGGTTTGTTCATTGGGATTTTTTTAGAATAATTAGAGTAATTAGAATAATTTTACTTCAAATCGATATCCGCTCCCAAATAAAGGTTGGATAAACTTTTCCAATGAACCGTTCTGACATTTTCCCACTTGTATCCTAGCTTTTCAAACACCATACCGGTCACAAACGGCCGAATTTTGCCGTCCGAAACCGCGTAAACAGCCGACTGACCGTCAATTTTGACCAGTTCACCTTCACGAATTTTTACGGGCTCGGCGTCGACATATTGATCCAGCTCTTCCGGTTTAACGGCCATGATTTTTTGCTTTGGAAAATTAACTTGTAATATATCCTTGCTCATGACCGGATATTTTTTGCCTTCACGCACGAAAAATACCGCGCCGGTTTTATTGTTCTGGAGCAACACGCCGAGCGGGTAGGCGCTGGCCAAAGTGATTGGCTCGCCGAATTCATAATTTAACACGTCTTCCGTGTCAATTTGTTGATACTCTTCCGGGTTGAAACCGATGGCACGCGCCACCTCCTTCGACTCGATCAACCTTAACGCGTCGCCATCCAACAAATAAACTTTTTCCGCTGGCGTTATTAACAAGGAATAGTTGGGGAATTTAATTGACGCGCCGATTTCATATTTATCCAGCTCCGCTTTGCTGACACTAATTATATTTTTTATATTATAACGCGACATGAGCGCACCTTTGGACTGAAACGGTCGGCGCTGGCCACCTTTTATCAGCCAAACGCCCTTTTCACCCTGCGCCTGAAGCAATGAACCATCCGGATAATTTTGGGTAAACCATTCCTGCCAAATCAACCAAAAGTTATGATTACCCTTTATATGCGGCGTGTAGTTGTACAAGTTGGCCGTGGCTTGATTTTTGATCGTCACGTCCTTATTGTCGATTTTATAAGTTTTTCCAGGCCGTTTCAACCAACCATTATACGCATTTTCGATATACCAGCGATTACTCTCGGCCGCGCCTTCCACTTGCTTGCCAAAGCCTTGAAACTTGTCCAGCGCAGGATCGTCCGGATCGCAGGCATCGCACACGCCATAGCCGCACGCCCAGTCATACTGTTTTTGCGTCGGCGTTTGATCCTCGATCAAGCTTTGCTCGCGCTGGATCAAAGCCAATAAAAACTTAGGATTAATACTGTTGTTCAACGATGCGCGCCAAATGATTTCCGCCGCCTCTCTAACGATGCCCGCTCTGTCGGCCGCGAAGTAATTTTGCAACGTGCTGTTCATCTTGTTCAAAAAACTTTTAATCTCTCCCAGCGACATGGCGTCGGCATCGGTTAAATCATTATCGGAAATGATATACCCGTTATCAAACTCCGCCGCCAACACACCACCTTTCGGGAATAACAAAACCAATGTCAAAACCAAAACAAGCCAAATTTGAAAATTTTTTATTTTCATTTTTCGTTAAATACGATCTCTTTGTTTTTGAACTCAATATTGATTTTTTCTTTTACTTTGCCTTCAATAATTTTCAAGGCCAGAAGATCCAAAATCTTACTTTGAATCAATCGTTTGAGCGGCCGCGCGCCAAATTGCGGATCATAACCTTGTTCGGCCAACATTTGCTTTACCGAATCGCCAAACCTGATCACGATTTCCTTTTCCACCAATCGCTTGACCACCCGCTCCAGTTGCAAGTCAACGATTTGCCTGATGTCATCACGCGTCAACGCATCGAAAATAATTATTTCATCGATACGATTGAGAAATTCCGGTTTGAAGTGCTCTTTCAGCCGGCTCATAATCTTCTTGTCCACGCTCTCAATCAACGATGCCTCCTTGTTGCCAAAGCCGAGATCGCGCTTGGTCAAAGAATCCAAAATCGTGTCCGAGCCGATATTCGATGTCATGATGATGATCGTGTTTTTGAAATTAACCACGCGCCCTTTGGCGTCCGTCAACCGGCCATCGTCAAGTATTTGGAGCAGCGTGTGAAACACTTCCGGATGCGCCTTTTCAATTTCATCAAACAAAACAACAGAATACGGACGGCGGCGGATGCGTTCAGTCAATTGTCCGCCTTCATCATAGCCAACATAACCGGGAGGGGAGCCGATCAATTTAGAAACCGTGTGCTTTTCCATGTACTCCGACATATCCACGCGCACAATCGCATCTTCGCTGTTGAACATGAATTCAGCCAAAGATTTGGCCAGCTCGGTTTTTCCCACGCCGGTCGGGCCGAGGAACAAAAAGGATCCGATCGGCCGATTTTCTTCGGACAACCCGGCGCGCGAACGACGTAATGCATTCGCCACCGACGCGATGGCTCGTTTTTGGCCGATAACGCGGCGGCCAAGCTCGGTCTCCGCGTGCGCTAGCTTTTCAATTTCGCTTTGCAACATCTTTGATACCGGAATGCCGGTCCAACGCGCCACCACGCCGGCAATGTCTTCGACCGTTACTTCTTCTTTTAAAATTTTCCGACCGCCCGGACCGCTTTGTGTTTTGCGTAAACGTGTTTGCAATTCCTTGATCGCTTTTTCATGCTCCGGGATCTTGCCGTAACGAATTTCCGCCACGCGTTCATATTCCGCTTTGCGTTCGAAAATTTCAGCCTCTTGGCGAAATTTGTCGATCTCTTTTTTTGCTTCCTGAATTTCGCCGATCAATTCTTTCTCTTTTTTCCAATGAATTTCAATGCCGTGCGCTTTTTCTTTCAATTCGGCCAGCTCTCTTTCCAGGTTTTTCAATTTTTGTTTTGTACCCTCGGTTTTTTCTCGGGCGATGGCCTGTTTCTCGATTTCCAGTTGGCGAATGCGATGTTTTAATTGGTCCAACTCGGCCGGCATGCTGTTCAACTCAATGCGCAGCGCCGCCGTCGCTTCGTCCACGAGATCGATCGCCTTGTCCGGCAAAAAACGATCAGTAATATATTTTTGCGACAGCTTGGCCGCGGCCACGATCGCATCGTCCGTGATACGCACGCCATGATGCACTTCGTATTTTTCCTTGATACCGCGCAGAATAGAAATGGTGTCTTCCAAATTCGGCTCAGGGATTAAAACCGGTTGAAAGCGGCGTTCTAGCGCCGCGTCCTTTTCAACGTATTTTTGATACTCCTTAATTGTTGTCGCGCCGATGCAATGCAATTCTCCGCGCGCCAAGGCCGGCTTCAGCATGTTCGACGCATCCAAACTTCCCTCGATCGAACCGGCGCCGACAATCGTATGTAATTCATCGATAAAGATGATGTATTTATCCTTGTTTTTTCGAATCTCATGCAAAATCGCTTTCATTCGCTCTTCAAATTCACCGCGAAACTTTGATCCGGCCACGATGGAACCGATGTCCAAACTTAAAACATCTTTGTTTTTCAAATTCTCCGGTACATCGCCCGACACGATTCGCTGAGCCAATCCCTCGGCAATGGCCGTCTTACCCACGCCCGGCTCGCCGATCAGAATCGGATTGTTTTTTGTCCGCCGCGAAATGACTTGGAGCACGCGCCGAATCTCCTCATCGCGACCGATAATCGGATCCAACTTTTCTTCACGCGCCATTTGCGTCAGGTTGGTGGTGAACTTTTCCAACACTTGAATCTTGTTCTCGGGGTCAGGCGAATCAACTTTTTGGCTGCCACGCACATCAGCCAAAATTTTCATCACTGTTTCGTGTGTCACGCTGAACATTTTTAAAATGTCAGAGGCAATCGAATCCACTTTGATCAGCGACAAAAGCAAATGTTCGGTGCTGACAAATTCGTCGCCCATTTTTTTCGCTTCTTTCTCGGAATTAACCAAACAATAATTCATCTGCGGCGTGACGGCCACATGTTGCGCATCGAGACCAAGATTGCCCTTTGGCAACCGGCGCATGGCCGAAGCCACCTGAGCCAGAACTTGTTCCACCGGCACTTCCATTTTTTTGAGAACGGTAAGAACAATGCTCTCGTCTTGTTGAAGCAACGCTGAAAGAAGATGAAGGGTGTCAATCTGCGCGTGCTTGTATTCGAACGCCAGCGCTTGCGCTTCTTGCAGGGCCTCTTGGGAGTTGGTGGTGAATTTGCGGATATCCATAATTTGTGGCTTAAATCATAAATCTTAAATCTGAAATCGTAAATGCCTAGGCGATCGGAACCTTGCTATAGGGCTTTTGAGATTTCAGATTTCTGATTTAAGATTTCAAAAGACAAGAGAGGCGCATAACTCAATTAGCAGTCTGGCGGCGCGAGTGCTAAACGCATTATACCAGCTATTTTGAACGCGTCAAGACTTCAAATATTGCCTAAATAAACATATTTCAATCCGGCGGCAAGACCAATCTTTTTTGCCCGATTTAGACTGGCAAGTGGCGTAGGAGAGAGAGCGGTTAACTGGTGCGCCGGATGGAAGGCGGACAGGTGCCACACCATCTCCGATGAAATACCATTCAAAAAATCAGCCAGTCGTTCCAATTCAAAATCCGAATCGTTCAGGTCGGGAATCAGAAGCGTGGTCACTTCCACATGAAGGTTGGCATCATAACAACGCCTGATATTATCCAAGACGGGCTGAAGCCGTGCACCGCAAATCTTCCGATACGACAAATCAGTATAAAATTTTAAATCGATATTCACCGCATCAAGATACGGCTTGATCAATGCAAACGTCTTTTCGGAAAAGTAGCCGTTCGTTACCCAAATATTTTTCAAGCCGGCCGCCCCGGCCAGCTTCATCACATCCAAGGCAAACTCCACGAACACTGTCGGTTCCGTATAAGTGTATGAAATACTGGGGCAACCGGCTTCTTGCGCCGCGAGCACAATTTCCGCCGGCTCGATTGAAACGCCCGGGATCCAATCGTCGGAATCGTTGAAACTTTTGAATTGCGCAATGTCCGCGTTTTGACAATGCTTACACTTAAAATTGCAACCAACCGTGGCGATGGAATAGGTAGTCGTTCCCGGCAAAAAATGATACAGCGGTTTTTTTTCAATCGGGTCAATATGTTGCGCCACCACTTTGCCATAAACAAGGCTATAAAGCGCGCCGCCCTGATTTTTGCGCACTTGACAAACACCGACGCCGCCATTCGGAATTACGCAAAAATGCGCGCAAGCTTCACACTGCACGATTTTGTTCTTTTCTTTGCGATAAAGTAGCGCTTCCTTCATACTTTCATTTTACCAAAAATCATGATATTGTTCAAGTTGTGGAGATAGATAAAAAATCAGAATAATCAACATTAGCTTTATGAACGCTCCCCTTGAATTTCAACACAAGGTGATTCTTCTCGGCGTCAAAATCGATGATCGACCCATGGATTATATTTTGAGCCGCATCGAAGCGCAGTTAAACACCGAGAGCCAGATGAAGATTTACACGCCCAATCCGGAGATCTGTTTGCGGGCGGAAAACGATGATTTTTATCGCCATGTTTTAAACACGGCCGACATCAACGCGCCGGACGGATTCGGGCTGAAGCTTGGGGCACTTATTCTGGGGCAAGACCTGGAAAATCGCGTGGCCGGCTCTGATTTGACGCCGCAGATTTTGGAAAAGCTCGGTTCGAGCGGCTTGAAAGTGTTCGTGGTTTTGCGCGAAGACTCATTGTCCACACCGAACAACATCACGGATCTGATGAAAGATAAATATCCAAACGTGAAATGCAAGGTCGGAATCATGAAATCAAGTGACTTTGAAAATTGCGACAAACTTTTAAACACCATTAACGACTTTGATCCTCAAATTCTCTTTGTTTGTCTCGGCGCGCCAACGCAAGAGTTGTGGATAAATAAATACATCAAATTGCTGTCCAACGTGAAGGTGGCGATTGGCGTAGGCGGGTCGTTTGATTTTCTTACTGGTAAAATAAAACGCGCGCCGAAAATTATGCGCGAGCTTGGTATTGAGTGGCTTTACCGACTATATCAGGAACCGAAACGGCTGGAACGAATCAAACACGCCACGGCCGATTTCTTGTTGGCTTGCCACCGTTGGAACACGCGCATCAAAAACGAACTGCGCGTCAATGCGCTGGCCGTTATCCGCAATCGCGAAGGAAAGATTTTAATTCAACGAAATAAACGCTTTGCCAACCACTGGCAGTTTCCGCAGGGTGGCGTGGAGAAATGGGAGTCAGTCGCCGAGGCGGCCAAGCGCGAAGCGTCCGAAGAAATCGGCGCGCCGATCAGCGCCTTTGGCGCCACCACTGTTTTGTCGGAAAAGAACGAGTACGTGCCGCCGCGCTATTCGCAGTTGTTAATCGGCTACAAAGGCCAGAGCCAAACCGCGGTATTAATCGAGTTCGTGGGCAATGAAAAAGATGTTGATGTGGCGAACAGTGAGGAAGCGGAGGAAGTGAAATGGGTTAACAAAGATGAACTTTTAACTTATCTGCACCGAGATCGGCAAAAATTCGCGCAAGTTCTGCTCAAGTATCTGTGATTTTAGGCAAACCCCAAAAAATGTAGCGGCACAAAATTTTGTGCCCCTACATTTTAAAAGCGAGCACTATGAAGTGTTCGCTTTCGTTTGGCTAATGAATTTCTGCTGGCTGAAGCGTACGATCCCAAACTCTGAATCCGCGATCGCCCAATTCCGCCTGAATCGTCAGCGTCGGAGAGAAAACGACTTCTTTGCCGCCCTTGACCAGCAAGAGCAAATTGTGAACGCCGCTCTTTGAAAATGTTTCATGGCCGACAATATAATAGTCTTCCGGTTCTTTTGGCCACAACATTTCATCGAGCGCATCCGCCTTCAGCTGGATGCCGACCAATATTTGCTCGGTAAACTTGACGGAATGAGCCGGCTCTCGATTGGCATAAAGAACGATCAGCTCTCGATCAGGGAGCATGATGTTTTCGATGTGTACGCCCGTAAGCCGAAGCAAATCTTGATAGGGAATTGGTATGTCGCGCACTTCGTGCAAGCGCCGGCCGGCCGACAGCCGCGGAAACGCTCGAATCAAATCATTTACATCAGGAACCCGGGACGCGTCCCGCGCCGGCACCACGAGGATAATCTGACGCCTCTTCTCAAAATCGCTTTGACAAAAACATGTCGCCGTGCCGGAAACCATTATGATTTCCAATCGACCGCTTAAGAACATCACCATGAACGACTCGTTTACCGGAACCACCAAATCCGCATGTTCATTTCCTCCTGTTCCTGTTTTGATCATTACAGCCTCCACCGCATACTCCGGCATTGTGCCGGTAAAAAGAACAGCTTATATTTCAATTATATGCAAATGGATAGGGAAGTCAAGTTGAGAGGTTGGGGCTACAAGATTACAAGATACTTTACGAGATATACAAGATAATCACAAAGAATGACCAATTGTATTGGCCTAATCTGTATATCTGTAAAATATCTTGTAATCTTGTAGCGCTTCTAAAAGAAAAGGAGCCAGCTCCGTGAGCCGGCTCCGATGTAGAATCGATTGGTTTGGATGGGGCAGAACCGCCCCGAATGGTAGGATGAAAGAACTACTAGCGGGTGTGGCGACGATCGCCCCTCTCGCGACGACCACGCCGACCCTTGCCGGCGCCGATGATGCCATCGACGTCATCGGTGGCCGCCTGAAGCAGCCGACCGAGGTTGAAGGTGAGAGCCTGATTCTTCTTTGCCCTCTCCTCCGCCGCGGCCTTTTCCTCCGCTGCGGCCTTTTCCGCCGCCGCCGCCTTCTCCGCCGCCTTCTTCGCCGCATAGGCGGCGTTGCTCGGCGCGAAGAAAAGCTTGTGGTTGATGAGTCCGAAGGCCGGGTCTACCTCCATCAGACGGGGAGCCTTCCACGCCTCGAATGTCCTCCCCTTGTTACGGGGATTCGACTCGAAGCGATCGCGCTTCGCGGCCTGCTCGGCGGCCCACTGCCGCTCGAACTCGGCTGCAAACGCCTTAACGTCGGGATGCATGACCAGCATCCCGTATTTTCCCGTACGGCGGCTGACGACCATGAGCGAAAGACTCAACACGTACGGGCTGTCCTTGCCCGCCTGCTTCCTCGCCGCCTTTACGGCCTCGAGAACATCGCGGTACCCCTCGAAGTCTTTGACCTCTCCCTTGGCGGCGAGTGCGGCCGAGAGCTCCACCTCGAACTCGCCGATGCGGTCGCCCGCCGTGGCAAGCTGTCCAACCATGACGTCATGCCTCTGTCCGACAGCCGGTGCCATCGCCTTGACGGTCTCGGACAACTGGCCCGCAGCCATGTCGTCGAGGTGGGTCCACGTGGACCCGTCGATCAGGTTCATCGCGGCGTATGCCGCGATGCGTGCCGACCGCTCCGCCTCGAACTGCGCCTTCTTCTCGGTACGCTCCTTGTAGGCCTTGAGCGCGTGCTCAAGGTCTCCGAAGGGAATGAACTGCGCCTTCCTCTCATTGAGGAAGTCGCAGTACTCCCTGAAGGATTTCTTTCCGAACAGGAGCCACTTGGCTCCCTTCGCGTTCGGGAAGAAGATGACCTTCGTCCCTCCCCACATAAGTGCGAGGGGGGACTTACCCTCCTCCGGGTTGACCTCGAACAAGGCGACTGTGCCCTGCATGGCCTTGCTTTCGCAGGCCTCGAGCGCAGTGTCAACGGAGCCGTATGCCACGATCAACGCCTCGAAGTTCCCCACCACCTCGATCTTCGCAACCGTGGTGGCAGGTTCGACCGCCGAGTCAGAAGTCGCTTCGTCCGCCAGAACTGCCGTGCTTGCCGTATCCATGCGCTGCTCCTTCTTGGTTGAGGTTGCCTTCTTGGACGTCTTTGCTTTTCTCGTGCCCGCTGTCTTGTCGCGCTTCATTGATTCACCTCTTCGTTAGTTGTTTGTTGTCAAGAAACACTACTCAAATTCCCAGCAGTATAAATAAGTTGATACTTACATTACACTCCCGAGCACTTGAGTAAGAAACATGTGTGGCATACGACCGTACGAGCGGAGCGAGTTGTCATCGCGCTCCACTAAGCGAAGCGTCATTGCGAGCTTTGCGACGCAATCTCGTACACTCTCTCGCGTTTTCAACGACCCAGCATTATATCACACTTTTTAAATTTTGTCAATAGGCGCAACCTATCACCATGACAGTTTGTCTAAAATTACACGTAACAATCCGTCAATTTTTACTGACATTCCTTGTCCACCAGCCCTTAACAATTTGGTTAAATTGATATATAATGGGGAAGAGGTTGTAGGTGGTAGGAAGTAGGGAGTAGGAATAAAACACGTTTAATATGGAACACATAATCGAAAATCAGACCGGTTCGTATAAAGAATTAATCGTGTGGCAACGCGCGATGGAACTGGTAGTAGCGGTTTACGCGGTGACGGAATTATACCCAAGATTTGAATTATACGGACTTACCGCGCACACCAGAAAATCAGCTATTTCAATTCCATCAAATATCGCGGAAGGCAAGAGAAGAAGCACTCTTAAGGATTATCGTCAATTTTTAGTCCGAGCATTTGCTTCAGGCGCTGAGCTTGAAACGCAAATTGAAATTGCCAAGCGCTTACCATTCGGCAAAACATTAGATTTTAGTAAGGTTGATCAACTCCTAGAAGAAGTTATGAAAATGCTTAACCGCATGACTGACCGAAAACAAACCCCAAAATAAATTTATTTCACGTACTCAATATTTTCCTACTCCCTACAACCTACTCCCTACTTCCTACAACCTAACCATTTTTATGGATAATTTCTCAAATGTTCGAGTCAGAATCGCCCCCAGCCCCACCGGCTTTGTTCACGTGGGCAATTTGCGCACCATGCTTTATAATTATCTTTTCGCCAAACACAACAAAGGCAAATTTTTGATCCGCATCGAAGACACCGATCAAACGCGATTGGTGCATGGCGCGGTGGAAAATTTGTTGCAGGCGCTGAAGTGGGCGGGGATTGAGAGCGACGAAGGCCCATACTTAACCACGGATAATAAAGTTAAGGAACGCGGCGAGTTCGGTCCGTATGTCCAATCCGAGCGCCTTGATATTTACAAACAACAAATTCAAACTCTGCTCGAGAAAGGTAAAGCCTACCCGTGCTTTTGTACCAAAGATCGCATAGAAAAAGTGCGCGAAGAACAATCGAAAAATAAACTGGCGCCGAAATACGATAATTTTTGCCGCGACTTGACTAAAGCGGAAGCGGAATCAATGATGCGCTCCGGCACACCATACGTCATTCGATTCAAAATGCCGGAAGATAAAAATGTGATTGTGAAAGACATGATTCACGGCGAGATCGTGGTTAACACGAAAGATTTGGACGACTACGTGCTGATCAAATCAGATGGCTTCCCCACGTATCATTTCGCCAACGTGGTTGACGACCATTTCATGAAAATCACCCACGTCATGCGCGGGGATGAATGGATCGCCAGCACGCCGAAACACGTTTTACTGTATGACGCGTTCGAGTGGCAAGCGCCGCAATTCGCGCATCTGCCCACATTGCTTAGCAAAACAAAAAAGAAACTAAGCAAGCGCGATGGTGATGTGTCGGTAAAAGACTTCATCGACAAAGGCTACCTTAAAGACGCTTTGATAAACTTCATCGCCCTGCTCGGCTGGAACGCGGGCACAGAACAAGAAATTTATACATTGAACGAACTGATTCACCAATTCACACTTGATAACGTCCACAAGGCCGGCGCGGTTTTTGACTTAGAAAAACTGGACTGGATCAACGGTATGTATATTCGCAAAATGTCGTCGGATGAATTCTATGAGGCTTGCGTGCCATATTTGATCAATGCCAAAATCCTAACCTTGAGCAAAGGCAAAGTGGTTGTGAGCAGCACCGGTGAAAAAGTGGCTCCGGCTTACATCAAAGACATTCTCGCCCTCGAACAGCCGCGCGTAAAAAAACTAACGGATATTGTCGAAGCGGTTGGATTTTTCTTTGCGAATGAGTTGACTTATGACGCGAAAAATCTTATTTGGCGCAAATCGGATCAGGCGACAACCTTGACCAACTTGCAATTGCTGGAGAAACTCTTGCATAAAATTAAGAAGGAAGAGTTTTCAAAAGACAACCTCAAAAAAACAATCACTGAATTGATTGAAAAGAACGGCCTCGACACGGGGGGTGTGCTCTGGCCCATGCGTTATGCGCTGTCAGG
Source organism: Candidatus Falkowbacteria bacterium RIFOXYC2_FULL_48_21 (assembly GCA_001778275.1). Lineage (GTDB taxonomy): Bacteria > Patescibacteriota > Patescibacteriia > UBA11705 > JABHMO01 > MFGM01. The sequence goes on from MFGM01000029.1 coordinate 15,387, forward strand.
CAGGGATCATTCGCCTGATCCGTACGAAATCGCCGGCGCGCTCGGCAAGGACAAATCATTAGCCAGAATCAGCGCCGCGATTACCAAACTTGGTCAACAATAAAAAAGCAAAAATGTCCCATCAGCGGGACTTTTTGTTTTCGGCTTGACTTGTGATATAATAATCCATATGCATAAATTGTCGGAAAAAATTGCGATCACATATTTTGCGGCTTGTTTGGTCGTTGTTCCGTTTAGCGCGCGAGCGGAAACGGTGGATGACTTGAATAAACAAATATCAAGCAAACAGGAACAGATTCAGACGATCAAAGACAAGGCGGCCATATATCAAAAAAATATTCGGGACAAACAAACCGAGGCGGCCTCGTTGAAAAACCAACTTTCAATTCTGGAAAACAAAATCGCCAAAACCAAGCTGGACATTGAAGAAACCCAAGTTGAGATCGAACAAACCCAGATAATCGTGCGCAATACGGAGCTAAAAATCCTGGCGGCGGAAGACAAGATTGGTGCGGAAAAAACCGCCTTATCTGATATTCTGCACCAAATCTATCAGGCCGACTCAAACAACCCGATTAACGCCTTGCTTTTGCGCGATTCTATTTCCGAATACTTCAACGAAGTCGAATACACCAAAGATCTGCAAATCGGCCTGCAATCGGCGCTTGGCAATATCAAATCCGAAAAAAAGTTATTAGTCGAGAACAAACAACATCTTGAAGACAAATATGCCGAGCTTTCCAAGTTAAAAGACGATTTGGAAATGGAGAAAGTGGCGCAAATCGGTGAAAACACCTACAAAGAAACCCTGCTCGTGCAGACGAAAAAGTCCGAGCAAAAATTCACCGAACTTTACTGGCAAACCAAGCAAGAACAAGAATCAATCAGTAAAGAAATCGCTTCGCTCGAAAAAACCATGCGCGCCAAGCTGGATCAAATGAAGAATCAAAAACAAGCCCTGACCGACAGCTCGCTGGATTGGCCGGTACCGAAAAACACGTTAACGGCCGTTTTTCACGACCCGGACTACCCGTTCCGTTACATTTTTGAACATCCGGCCATTGATATTCGCGTGAAGTACGGCACGCCGATCAAAGCGCCGGCCGAAGGTTACGTTTTGACAGCCAAGGACGCGGGCATGGGATATAGTTATATCGCGTTAATTCACGCCGATGGACTATCCACCGTTTACGGTCATGTAAGCAAAATTTTTGTTGATGAAGATGATTACGTGGCTAGGGGATCGGTAATCGGCTTTACCGGCGGCACACCTGGTACGCCCGGCGCCGGTCGCTTATCGACAGGGCCGCATTTGCACTTTGAAGTCAGATTAAACGGGATTCCGGTCAACGCCCTGAACTATTTACCTTAAACGAAATATAATAGAAGCCTGCTTTTAGGCAGGCTTTTCGTTATGATAATAAACCAAGAAGAATTCGTTAAAATTTTATTCGCTCGCGTTTGCGCCATTTTGGCGCATCCGGAATTACAACTGCGCTTTATCAAGCGACAGGGGAGCAAGAGCGCGACCAGATTCGTGAAAGGGTACATCAATCTCAAAACAAAAATTATCGGTCTTGATATCTACACACCAAAGCGGCTGAAGCCCAAAAGCGCGAATGGACTCATTCGCACCATTTGCCACGAGGTGGCGCATCTGCAAAAGCCGCCTTTTCGTCAAAGATATCGCGGCCATCTGATTTTTCGCCAACATTTCCCGGTTTTTTATCGGCAGGTGACGCGGAATGTAAACAAAATAAAAAAGGACAAGGTTTTACACAGTTATTTCCAAAAATAAAGCGGCCATCGTAATGACAGAATACGATTCTATCGTTACGACGGCCGTTTTTGATTATGAAAAAGACGATCGTTAGATCGTCTTGTGTCTTCGCTTGCTAAAACGCGTCGCGCCCGAAAAGCGGCTTGGCCGCCTTGGCGCAAACTTGCGCCGATTCAATCGCAAGCGTGCGATAGCCGGCAATGAGCCGCATGGTTGTCGCCAAAAGCTCGGCCACATCCATTGGCTCGAACACATAGTGCTTCAACGCTGGTAAATCAATCTTTCCCACACCCAAAGACGTGCCTTCGTGCGTATAAACAAACCCGACTATATTTCCATCAGCCAGATTCAGCTCACCGAATCGCGCCCCCACATCTTCAGGATAAAATTGCAATGCGCCTTCTCGTATCATACTCGTGGTAAAGCAGGCCGGCATTTCCGCCTCTTGAATGACCACGAAATCGTAACATACAGGATCATTCTCGGCTTCTTGTTCTTTGCCTACCGATCGCACCAAACTGCCGGATGGCAATTTATGAACTTCCTCCCATGTTATCTCTTTCATGCCACATCCTCCTTGTTATAAAAGAATCTCAATGTATTCGGAACGACTTTAATCCTGGCCGATGAATCGTGTTCGGGCGTGAAACAAAGAATCTCGCCGCCATTGTCTCATTCGCGTCACCGAATCTTCCATTTCCGACGCGCCTTCCGCGATCACCGCCATCCAAACCGGCGCAGGCATGACCGATGCCGCTTCAACAATCCCGGCGCCGTCGCAACGGCTTTCTACGAAGTCAACACTTACAACGGTTCGCCCCACATTGTCTTTCATCGCATATCCCTCCTTGTTGCCAATGAACAACAATCGCATGTTAAACAAACAACCTTATTTTGTCAATATCACCATAGTCACATTTCAATATCAATAATCAAAATTAATGCTCCCCTGCGCCGTATCATGGGAGCACGCAAAATAACGATTGCTATTTCCGTGCATTCGGCTCACCATGTGACTTCAAATAAACATCGCGCAACTTCTTATTCGTCACATGCGTGTAAATTTGTGTAGTGGAAATATCTTCATGGCCGAGAAACTCTTGCACCAGCCGAATATCAACGCCATTGTTCATGAGGTCAGTGGCGAATGAATGACGCAACGTGTGCGGCGTGGTGTTTACGGGCAAACCCGCTTTCATGACGTATATTTTTAAAATTCGTTCAATCGACCGGGTAGTCAAACGCTTAGAATCGGTGTCACCTTTTTTCGTGGAATAGTTTATAAACAACGGCTTTTCCACGTCGTGTCTTTTTTCGAGATAACGCTTCAACCAACCGAGGCAACGCGTTGAAATGTAAACCGTACGCGTCTTGCCTCCCTTGCCGGTGACAACCAACTCTAAAATATTTGGCGACCCCTTAATATTAATTTCATCGCGATCCAGCCGCGCCAGCTCGGCCACGCGCAGACCGGTGGAAAACAACGTTTCAAGCATGGCGCGGTCACGCAAACCGGAGATATCGGATATATCAGGTGACGTTAACAAAGCCTCAACCTTTTCCAAAGTTAAAAAATGAATCGTGCGCTTCTTGTCCTGTTTGGCCAACTCAATCTTGTCCGCCGGCAAGGCGACAATGTCGCGCTTGGAAAAATATTGCAATAGTCCGCGCAAAGCGATTAAATAAAGATTTTGAGTTTTTTTGGCTAACGTTTGTTTGGTTTTTTGAGAAATGGCATGTCGCGACAAAAAAACGCGATATTGCCAAATCAAGTCCGTAGTGAGTTGATGGGGGAGGATGCCGGTCAGTTTGTTGTCCGCGAGCCAACGTTTGAATCGATCCAAAAACCGAGAATAATTTTCTTGCGTTTTGTGTGATAAACCTTTTTCCACGTCAACGAAATCAAGAAAGTTACTGATATGTTTCACAATCGGGACTGATGATTTTTGCATAGTGGGGGAAGGTAATGATTTAAATCAGCCGGGGCGTTTCCGCCCATGCCATCGACAAAGCGATGTCGCATAATAACAAAAAATAGCCTGACTATACTATTATAAACCCTTTAATCATTTCGACAAGTCATGGTGCATCGCGCTTTGTGGATAAACCCGTACGGATAACAAATCGCACATCGGAAAGCAATTTGCTTATTTAAAATTTCATATATATAACACCATGGAAAGCTGTAACAACCGTGGGTATATCCATGCACCCCCAAATCAACACACGCAATTGTAGGGCCTCGTTTTTCGAGGCTTTTTACAAGTTTTGTCAGATAATCACAATGCGCATCAATTTCTAAAAATTTTTTTTATTGGGGCAGAACAAGGTCAAGCCGGCTCGAGCAACCACCCCATTCACCTATTTCATGATTTACTAACAACCACATCGCCAACCAGCGTCACTTCGACTCCCAATTGACCACCTAACAGCTCTTGTGTCGCAAAATATGGAAACAACGAGGAAGAAAAAACCGCCCAATGATTGGCGCGGTTCATTTTGTTTAATAGTCATAATACACAATGATGTACTTAGCAGGGCTACCATCCCATTCTGCCCGCAAACGTCGTCTGGCAAATGCATTCTCGACCTCTACCGCCAGCTCCCCCATTTCCTTGCGACTGACGCCAAACAATGTGGTCTGCACATGGAGACGCAGATGGCGCTCTTTTCGTTCAACGAAAAAATCATCCATGCGAGCCCTCCTTGTTTTGGCAATCAAATATCATAATAATCAAGCAACATCATTTTGTCAATGCCTTAACCAAAAACGTCCCCCAACAAAGGGACGTTTTTGTTATTTTCGTGTATTCAGTAACTACTTTTGCACTCCCCCATACGCAATCGCCCTGACCACATTCCACGCCGTCGCGTTACTCGGTAGATAGCCGAATTTGGTGCAAAACGTTTTGATTGCGTCCGCCTCAGCCTTGAGATCCCGCGCCGCCGGCATCACACCGTAAGCCATCATCTCTATCCATTGCAAATCTGTCGCGTCTTTCAAGTTGGCATTACGTTTGTAAACGTACTTGAAATTAACCTCGGCGCGATTAAGCGCGGTCTTGCTGGCTTCGGCCGGCACCTTATCATTTGCGGTCAACTTTTGCACTCCCCCATACGCAATCGCCCTGACCACGTTCCACGCCGTCACTTTACTCGGCGCGTACCCAAACATGGCACGGAACGTTTTAATCGCCGCCGCTTCAGCCTTGATATCCCGCGCCGCCGGCATCACACCGTAAGCCATCATCTCTATCCATTGCAAATCTGTTGCGTCTTTCAAGTTGGCATTACGTTTGTAAACATACTTGAAGTTCGCCTTGGCGCGATTAAGCGCGGTCTTGCTGGCTTCGGCCGGCGCTTGACCATTTGCGATCAACACCACCTCGCCCCACTCTTTGGCATTGCGCGGCAATCGGCCGAACGCATTGTAATAACTGTTCACCGCATGCAATCTATCCCCTACCGACAAATTCACGGTTGACGTCGTGCCGTAAGTTACAAAGCTGTTCGCACGATCCACCAGCGCGTTGGTCTTAATGCCGCTCGTTCGCAATAATTCTTTCACCAAATTCTTTCGGTTTGTCACTTCCTGCTTCAAATTTCTCACCTTGGCCACAGCCGAAATCACCGCGTTGACATTGCCTGATACAACTGTGCTGGCCTCATCTTGAATCTGGGTGAACGGTAATGCTTTGGCGACAGTTGTGTCCGTGGCGCCGGTCGTTGTTGTTGTCGTGGTGGTCGTTGTCGTTACAATCGGAGCAGGAGCCACAACCGTCGTCGAGGTTGGCACCGTTGGAGCAATATAAGCCTGACCGGTCATTTCAATTTTCGCGCTAACTGTGCCGGAAGTATTTACCGCATTATCCTTGAACTTAACATACAAAACTTTCGAACCGTTATTTCCGACCAACGACCACTTCTTGCTTAGCGCATACGTTTCCCACACGCCATCGGTAAACGCCGCATCATTGCCAATCATCATGTAAGTGGCATCGGTCACAGACGCGGTCAAGGTCACTTCACGCGCATTCGTTGATGTGGCGCCGTTATTGATTAACAACAAAGGATTGGACGGTGCAATCGTATCTGCCGTAGCCGCTCCTCCCCCACCAGCCGCCTCGTCCGCCGCGCGTCTGGAATTACTCACCGCCACGGTCAAACCGCCGAGCACGCCGAACGATGAAAAGTGGGACACCTGGCAAGTAATGGTATTGTTCGTTGTGTCAACCACCGTGGAGAACGTTTCCCATGTTTGTGAAGCGGTGTTGAACGAACCGCAAACCAAATTACTTTCATCCACGCCCGCAGTGGTCACATCGGCATCGCTGTACGGCAGAGTCAACGTGACCGCGTCGCCGCTCAATGTTTTGCCAAGCTCATTATTGTTTGAATCCTTTGGCGTAATATCGTAGCCGCTTGAGCCGACAAAGTTCATATCGGCGCCCGGATCAATGACGACCGTCGGATCTTTATCAATATCAATTTTACCGGTGTTCCCGTCAGTGGTCGAAAGCGTGGATCCGGGGACATTGATTTCAAGTCCGGCAATCAAATCCGATTTTACCAATCCGCCGGTTGACGGCACCATGGTGGCCGAGTCGGAAACCGCCGTATATCCGCTAATAGCCGTGGCCAAAGGCAAAGTTGAAGTTGACCCGCCTTGCACCGCACCAGCGGCAATTGTGACTGTTCCGTTGGCAGATTCTTTGCCATTATCTCCCATCGCTTTCACCGTCCATACG
>MFGM01000030.1:0-9980 GCA_001778275.1 Candidatus Falkowbacteria bacterium RIFOXYC2_FULL_48_21
TCGGAACTGGCGCCAACCACGGCCAGCTTCAACCGGTCCAGTTCTTTTTGCATTTGATTCAACGCACTCAAAATTTCCTTGGCCGTTATTTTCTCAATCTCGGTCACCGCTTGTTTTGGCGCTACCGCTGTTTTCTTTTTTTTACTAAAAAATCCAAACATACCATTTTTAATTTTTATTTTAATTTTTGCCCTTATTTTTGCCCTTTGCCTTTTGCTCGCCTCGCTTCGGAGTCGAAGCGGGCCCCTTGCCCTTCCTTGACTAGAACGTCTTCGCCTGCCGCTCTTTCACCTCCATCGCTATCACCTCCGGATCTTTGCCATATTTCAACCTCGACAACTTCTTGATCGCTTCGGCCAACTCGGTGTTTTCCGCTGGTACGCCCGGCACACTATCCAAATGCATGGTCGCCATATTGAAACCCGGCGGATTGGCGTTGTCAATCAAGAGCTTAACGTAACAATTATAACTCGGACAATTCAAAAAGTCATTTTCCTGAAACACACCGGCAAACTCCTTGGTCATGGCTTCCGCGTCTTCCACGCCGATACGAAAAGTGCACTTCGTTCCCACGTTACCGAAAATCGCATCCTTGAACTTGGTGTCATTATTTTTTACGAGCTGGCCGATATATTGATGCGTGACACAGAGGCACAAACGATATTTTCGCGCTTCAGACAAAATAATTTCCATGCTATCCGTCAAAAAGTTTTGAAACTCGTCGACATAAAGATAAAAATCCTTACGGTCTTCTTCCGCCATGGAACCACGGGCGAGCGCGGCCATCAGAAGCTTACCGATGACAAGCATGCCAAGCAAATTCGCGTTAATCTGGCCGATTTTACCTTTTGATAATTTAATCAGCAGGATTTTCTTCGTGTTCATTATATCGGAAAAGTCGATGGTGCTGTTTTGCTGGGAAATAATCGGCCGGACAAAATCATTGCTGACAAAAGGCGACATCTTGCTGGTGATATACGGCACCATATTGGCCAGCGACGCTTCACCACCCGCTTTTTGCGCTTCTTTTTCCCAGAAATCTTTAACCAGTTGATCTTGGCACTTGGATAATTTGTAACTGCGAAAATCCTCATCCGCCAACACGCGCGAAATTTCCAGCAACGTGGATCCTGATTCAGGATCAGCCATAATCAACGCGGCCGCGTTTTTAAAATATTGCTCAAACATCGGACCGCCGGTCGCCTTCAAGTCATACAATTTATCAAATATGGCCATGAGCTCATTGATGGCGAATGTTTTTTCTTCTTGCGAATGAAACTCGAGCAAATTCAAACCGATCGGTCGGTCAACGTCGCTCGGATCCAAAACAACCACGTCCTCGGCTCTTTCCGCCGGAATGCGTTTCAAAATACGATCAATGGTATCGCCATGCGGATCAATGTAACAGCAACCTTCACCGTTCGCAATATCTTGCATAATCATGCCTTCGATAAACCAAGACTTACCGGTACCGGTCATACCGATGGAATACATGTGACGGCGGCGCATGTCGCGCGCGATTCTGACCGGCGTTTTGCGGCCGCGATAAACATTGTATCCCATGAGCAAACCTTCCTGCGGCACATTGTCCGGCGCCGGCGCCTTTTTCGCGTCCAGCCATTTAATGGCTGGCGAGTCATTGATGCCGGAAATCGGCAGATGGTACAAGCTGGTCAACGCTTCCGTATTCAACACCGAACTGCGTCCCTCGTCAAACTTGCGATAAATAAAATCATTAATCAACCGCTTTTGCGAACGATTGACCGGTTCGAACTTGTTGCCAAACTTATAAATATTGTATTGGCTGAACGCGTTAACAATATTATTCAAATACACATCCAGCTTGGTTTGATTTTGACTGGAAACCACTATGCGAATATTCACATCCGCGCCCGCTTTGTTGCACGTTTCCTCAATACCCTTCACCATTTCCTCCTCGAGCGGCGACAAGCGATATTGTTCCGGCGGCTGACCTTCAGTTTTTGGCTTCCCCGCCTTGGCCATACCGCGAAACCAACTCCAAACGCCACCCTTGACCTCGCGCCAAGCGTCTTCGTATTTTTTCCCTTGCTGCATTTTTGAGGCGATTTTCAGACCAAACTTGCGCCAACTCGGCCGAGCCGACTTGATTACGATTTGAATGGCCGCGCCGTCCTTTTCATCTATATTGCTAAGCGCGTTGGTAATCACATTGAGCGGATCCGCTTCCAATTTCTTGTATGTTTTGATCGGTAAAAAATCCGGATGCACCAACTTTAACATAGTACCCTTGATCAACCCTTTCGGCGAAAACATATTGTAATCGGGCACCTCCTCAATGAAAGCGTGCGTGAACTGCGCGTTGATCTGTTCGTGAATATAATCATACAGATGATCCGGCACGGCGATATAAAAGTGAACCTTGCCGCCTAGCACAACCATTTCAAAAGTAAAAACATCGCGATGCCCGAAAAGCCAAGCCTTTAAGCCTTTTTCCGACTTTTGACCGGCAATGGTGGAAAAAAATGATTCCATGACTCCGATCTTTTCTTGAATCTGCTGAAGCGACAAAGGCTGGGAATCTTTTTTGTCGTTCAATTCCTTCGGCACCGTAATCAGCAGAATTCTTTTTTGAAACGCTTTGGAAACTTGGCTCTTGCCCAGAGCGAATGATCGAACTATCAAGAGAGCGATGGCAAACAAAAAAATCAGGACAAAAAGCCCCAATCCCATTTGCACAAGCGGATTATTCAACAACTCGTAAATAAAAGATAAATCAATTTCCACATTCCCTATAACCATAACCGGACGTGTCCTCCGAAGCCCCGTAGGGGCGAAGGAGGATTATTTTTTATTTTTGTCTTTCCACACCAGATGCGACAACCCCTTGAGCGCCTCGGTAAACAGTTTGCTTTTCAAAAACCCGAAAAGACTGCTGACGCGCTCGATTTTTTGTTTGACGTCCTCGAGAAATTGGTTGGTCTGCTTTAGCATGCGAATCATATAGTAAAGCGCCCAGCACAGAAAAACCGTCAGCCACAAAACGCAAAACGCCAAAACAAGATAAAACAAATCCTGACTTGTTTCCAACATATATTTTGTTTTTATTTTATCGCGATAAAACTCAGCATATCATCCGAAGCCCCGAACGTTCGGCTGAATTTCTTCAAAACCTTATCAAGGCGTGAGGGAGGATCACCTTCTCACTTCCGCACCATAAGCCTTGGCCAACTGCCCGGCCAGTTTTTCATGCAACTTCATCGCTTCTTCGAGTGACAACGTGCGATCGATTGCTCGATATGTGGCGCGCAAAGTAATGCTCTTCTTTCCTGACTCTATTTTATCATTTTTGAACACATCTAGCAAGTCCACCGATTGAACCAGCACGCTATCCACCGCTTCGGCCAATTGCTTTATCGCCTGCCATGGCGTATCTTCGCCGACGACAATGGATAAATCGAGTGGCACGGCCGGATATTTGGCTAGTGGCGTATACTTTTTTATCATCGGAAAATGTTTGACCAACTTGTCCAAATTCAAATCAAACAAACCCGAAGCCTTGCCTATACCGGCCGCCTGAAGCGCAGCCGGATGAACGGCAGCCACATAGCCGAGCACCGCCTTGTTGAATACAACCTCTAAATGTTGGCGCGGATGACACCAGATCATCTTGTTCTCCGCCGTAACGAAATCAACATTCAAGCCAAGTTCTGAACACATTTTTTGAACAGTCCCTTTCGCCGCAAAAAACGGATCCGTTCCCGCCACGCCAACGATTACGCCGGTCACGTGCAAATCTTGACTTGGCAATCTCTCGTCCGTCCCCGGCCTCGCAATCTCGCCCGACCCGTCATCAACAAACACTTTGCCAACCTCAAAAATATTCAGCGCCTCATAAAAACGCAGATTATCGGAAACATTTTTAAGCAAATTCGGCACCAAGCTCGAGCGCATGAAACGAGAATCTTGCGTCCACGGATTTTCCAATTCAATCTCATTTAACGGTGCGCCGAGCCGCGTTAAAAACGCCGCGTCGCTAAATGAGGAATTATAAACCTCATTGGCATGAGCGCCAATGGCCAGCAGGTCTTTCACTTGCCTTTCAAGCTGACGGAGCTTGTTTTCCTCCACGTACTCCATGGCCGCGAGCGGCATAGTCGAAACGATATTATCGTAACCGTAAACACGCGCCACCTCTTCGATCAAATCTTCCGGTAAACCGATATCCTTTGTCGCGCGCCAAGTCGGAATACGCACGGACAAGCCTTGCTTCTTTTTCTTCACACCAAAGCCCAGTCCGGACAAAATACCGACTATTTTTTCTTGATCAATCGGCTGACCGATGCGCTTGTTGATAAAATCCCAAGAAATTTCAATCGGGCCTAAAAATTGCTTGAAATTTCTTACGTCAATTATCGCGCTCGCCACCTTCGCCCCCGGAATCATTTCAACAATCAAATCCACTGCGCGCCGCAAAGCCATTTCCGTCATTTTCGGATCCAAACTTTTTTCAAACCGCATGGCCGCTTCCGAACGCAAACCCAACCGATTGGCCGTCAGGCGAATGGTGGCCGGCTCGAAATTGGCCGATTCAATAATAATCGTCTCCGTGGCATCGTGAATTTCCGAATCCGCGCTACCCATCACCCCGGCTAGCGCCACCGCGCGATCCTTGTCCGCTATTACCAAATCAGTTGGCTCCAGCGAGCGTTTGACGCCGTCTAGCGTCGTCAAGGTCTCGCTCGCTTCCGCCCGGCGAACAATGATTTTACCATCGGCAATTTTATCAGCCGAAAAGGCGTGCAACGGCTGACCCAAGTCAAACATTAAATAATTGGTGACATCAACGATATTGTTAATCGACTTCTGGCCGATCGCCTCCATTCGCCGACGCAACCACTCCGGAGACTGGCCAACCTTGATACCTTTCACGGCCACGGCCATGTAGCGCGGGCAGGCCTCACAATCGTTTACTTCTACAGACAAAGAAACACCTTTGCCCGATTTTAATTTATTGACAGCATATTCTTTCAACGGCAAGCCGTAAATCGCCGCCACTTCCCGCGCCAGGCCATAATGACCCCACAAATCCGGCCGATTGGTCACGGACTTGTTATCGATTTCGATAATGACATCATCAAGGCCAAGCGCCTTTTTAATCGGCGTGCCGTTCTTTACGTCCTTTTCAAAGAAATGAATACTCACCCCTTCTTTCAATAAACCAAGCTCTTGATCAAGGCAAAGCATGCCTTCCGATTCCTCCCCGCGCAATTTGGCTTTTTCAATTTTTTTATTTCCCGGCAGGATCGTCGGTGCCAGTGCCACCGGCACCTTGAACCCCGGCGACATGTCCACCATCTGACCAAAAATAATTTGCCGCGGCTTATCTTCCCCCACGTCAACTTTTGCAATACTAAGCTTATCGGCATTCGGATGCCTTTTGATTTCCAGTAACTCCCCGACAACGACTCCGTCTAAATTTTCCGCTTTCTTTTTTATTTCCTCTACTTCTACGGTAGCCATTGTCAATCTCAAAGCTAAATCCTTGGGATCGATATCAGTCGGCAAATCCACGTGTTGTTTTAACCAATTTAAAGAGACATACATATATTTAGTATCCTCTGTTATTTTGTCTAACTTGATACATACGCTCACGCAAACCGCCGTTATTTGTAAAATCTCGCTCCATGGCGCGCAGCTATTGATCCAATAGATAATTTGTTTGGTGAATCAAGCAAATCATCATATTAGCGGCGCTCTCAGGCTCTTTCATATAGGCATCATACGTTGCCTGAGTCCTATGTGTCACATTCGTCAACTGCCTAATTTCCTTGACTCTCGGATCATCTTTGTCCCACAACTTTAACCCATGTTGCCGTAAAAAATCCTGATAATCAACTAGGAGCTCTTCCAAGCTAGCACGCGCCACTCCGGTCAACTTAATTTCCGACTCTTTGGAAGTGCCCGAAGCCATGCTTCCTTCTACAATATTCTGCTTACCACTACGCGCTGCTTGAACCATCTAATCTCGCGTTCGACTAAACCTATCAACATACTTTTCAGTAAATACCACCGTTAAATCATGAACAATAATTGAATTCTGGTATGACATTAAACTTTTATACCCGCCATGCGGCAGTATTATCTTTGTCTTATTTGTTATATCTGTCATATCCCCCTTCTAAAATTGCTTTAAAAATCTCAAATCTCCGGAATTCAGCAGCCGAATATCATCAATCCCATAACGCATCATCACCAGACGCGTCAGACCGAGACCAAACGCAAAACCGGAATACTTTTGCGGATCAGCGCCACCGGCGCGCAGCACGTTCGGATGCACCATGCCGCAAGGCAAGAGCTCCACCCAGCCACTTTGTTTGCACACGCTGCATCCTTTACCTCCGCAAATAAGACAATGAATATCAAGCTCAAAGCCCGGTTCGACAAACGGAAAATAACCCGGACGCAACCGAACCTTGACGTCTTTTTTAAAAATGCCACGCAGTAAAGTCTTCATCACGGCGATCAAATTGGCGATGGAAATATTTTCATCGACCATGAGGCCTTCCAGCTGATTGAAATTGTTATCATGCGATGCATCAAGCGCTTCGTACCGAAAAACCCGACCCGGAGCCACCGCGCGCAAAGGCACGCCGTACTTTTGCATCGCCCGCACCTGCACCGGCGAAGTATGTGTCCTTAATAACAACTTTTCTCTTTTTTTGCCTTTGTCACCCTGAGCTTGTCGAAGGGTGCCCTTAACATAGAAGGTATCCTGGGTATCACGCGCCGGATGATGCGGCGGAATATTGAGCGCTTCAAAATTATAATAATCCGACTCCAATTCCGGACCGTCCAAAACCATAAAGCCGAGTGAACGAAAAATGTCCTCCAATTCGTATTGAACGGTGGACAAAGGACTAAGCGAACCCGCGGGACAAGCCCGCCCCGGCAACGTTACGTCGATTTTTTCCGTTTCCACCGCCTGAGTAATCGCCGCGCGTTCGAACTCTTGCTTTTTGGCGTTGAACAACTCTGACAATTCCGCTTTGAGCGCGTTGGCCATGGGACCGATTGTTTTTTTCTCTTCAACGCTCAAATCCTTCAGTTGCTTTAATAAATTATTCAGCTTGCCGTCTTTGCGCCCAAAATACTCTACGTCCACCTTTTCCAATTTCGCCAAGTCAGCGGCTTGCTCAATCGCCGCCTTCGCTTCAACGCCTAATTTTTGTAATTCTTTTTGCATAGGATACGGATGTACAGATTTATCGTACAGATTGTACAGATATTAAAAACAATTGCGACTTGCACAGTTCTCACTCAAAGATTTTCCTCTCTGTGGTTAGCAGAATCTGTACAATCTGTATGTTTATCTGTACATCTGTAACCAATTATACCACAAAAAAATACCTATTCGGAAATAGGTACTTCCACGATCGTTTCTTTGTCCTCGAGCAGCACCTCGACGGTCTGCTTCAAAACATGCCAGCCGATCACTTCGCCGCGGCCATGCTTGGTTTTAATTTTCTCGCCGATCATTGGCATATTGTCCGCCAACTCATTATACAAACTCTTTTCAAAAGTTAAACAACACTTGAGGCGGCCGCAAACGCCGGACAGTCGCTCACTGCCGCGATGCGCCACCTGTTGCAAATCGGCCAAATCGGAAGTGACGTTGCCCAAATCTTTATGAAACTTTTGGCAACACAAATTACGGCCGCAACTGCCGATATCGCCGCTAATTTTGATTTCATCGCGAATACCGAGCTGCTGCAAACGAATATTTTTGTGATACACCTTGATCAGATCCTTCAACAGCTCGCGGAAGTCAACCCGACCGTCAGCAATAAACGCAAACGTGATACGCGTGCCGTCAAACGTAAAATGTACATCGATCAACTTGATCGGTAAATTATGTTTTTTGATCAACCCGCGACAATCCTCAAGCGCTTTGGCGCGATTTTTTTGCTGACCGAGCACCACGTCCAAATCTTCTTTGGTCGCTTTGCGCAAAATCGGCTTGAGCGGATCGGGCAATGCCGCGGTTTCCGCGTCCGTCAGCTCCTTGAAGCCAACCGCCTTGCCCATTTCCAGCCCAAGCTTGGTTTCGACTATTATGTAATCATTGAGCTCCATCGCCATCTCCCCTGCGGCAAAATAATAAATCTTGTCCCACGGCGCGAACTGAATCTCCGCCACTTTCGTCATATAGTGAAGTTGCTAAGGATTAAATTTGAAATCTGGCGTATTTACCGATTTCAATCTTTTCACCCGTTTTTGCGATCATCTGTTTAATCAGTTCGCCCACTTTTAACTTGTCCTCCTTGATAAAGGCTTGATTCAATAAACAGTTCTCTTCATAGAACTTGGCCAGTTTGCCTTCCAAAATCTTTTCCATCATCGCCTCTGGCTTGCCTTCGGATTTCAACTGCTCGCGATATACTTCCTTTTCTTTTTCCAAAACTTCCGCCGGTACTTGTTCCGGGGATAAATACTCGGGAGACATGGCGACAATTTGCATGGCGAGGTCGTGCGCCAGCGCCTTGAAGTCATCCGTGCGCGCGACAAAATCGGTCTCGCAAAACAATTCTAACAAAACACCGGCCTTGGCGTTTGAATGAATATAAGAATAAACAATCCCTTCTTTCGTTTGGCGTTCGGCCATTTTTTTTGTGGCCTTGGCTTCGCCCTTTTTGCGGAGAATCTCAATTGCTTTTTCATAATCGCCATTCGACTCATCGAGCGCCTTTTTGCAATCCACCATACCCGCGCCCGTTTGCGCGCGCAATTTTGTCACCATTTGTAACTCGACCATATGTTTTTTATTTTATTTATCAGGGCATCTTTGTCCTATTCCGGCCTACTTTTTTACCTCTTCCTTTTTCGCCCGGCCATCATCCTGTCCCTCCTTTACCGCCGCCACCACCAAATCCACAAATAAGCGAATCGAATTCATCGCGTCATCATTGGCCGGAATCGGATAATCAATCAATTGCGGATTGACATTGGTGTCGCACAAAGCCACGGTCGGAATGCCTTTTTTGATCGCTTCGCGAACAGCGGTTTGTTCTTTTTTGATATCAACAACAAACAATGCGTCCGGAATGCGATCCAACTTTTCCATACCGCCGACCACGATTTCCAAAGTTTCAATTTCACGATTGATTTCAAGCTGTTCGCGCTTGGTATAACGACTGGCCAACACGCCGGTCGCCCGATCCTCTTTCAACTTGCGGTACTTTTTGATCACACGAAGCACCGAAGATGCGTTGGTTAGAGTGCCTCCAAGCCAGCGATAAATAACGTACGGCATGCCGCAAGCCAAAGCGCCATCCTTCATAATCGCTTGCGCTTGCTTTTTCGTGCCTAAAAAAAGAACCGTGCCGCCGGCGGCGACCGTTTCTTTAACAAAATTCAAGGCGGTTTCGAGCTGCTTTTGCGTCTGTTCAAGGTTGATAATATGAAGGCCGTTTTTTTCGGTGAAAATAAACGGTTTCATTTTGGGATGCCACTTCGACTTTTGGTGGCCGAAATGGACGCCCGCTTTCATGAGGTCGGTCAGACCCGGGATGGTTGGCATAAATTTGTTCCTTTTTTGCCACAGGTAAAGACGCGTTTAGTGTTTTTACCAGCAGCCCGCTGCGCTCCCATTGACCAAACCGTTGAAAATAAACGGCAGGGATGATCAATGTTGGCTAATATTAGCCAAAAAGCGCATGTGATTTATTAATGATGAAATAACGATAGCACACTAAAATAAATTATGCAATATTTTATATATTATTTGTCTTATCTGTCGTGTTACGTCTTATCACTCGCCATATTTGACAACTCGTTTCCTTCATCATATACTTTCGTTGCTTTCGTTTTAGTTCGGGCTTGCCCTGAACCGAACGACCAACGGGAGTTCTGGTTCAGGGTCGGTACCAAAGCAGTCAAATGGGGCAGACTGTAAATCTGCTGGCTCACGCCTTCGAAGGTGCGAATCCTTCCCGGCCCAC
>MFGM01000030.1:10007-12332 GCA_001778275.1 Candidatus Falkowbacteria bacterium RIFOXYC2_FULL_48_21
TTGCGCATGCTATAATAATGATGCCCAAAATATAATTCTAAAAACCCCTATGAAATACCTCACCCCGCTCGAAAAGTACAACAAGCGCCATCAAAAAAAACTGGAACGCTACGGCGTGCTCGTGGCTGATCAAGGCCGCAAGCCGATCCGCCGCGCCCCGGCCAAACGCAAAGAAAAAGATTCCGGTCCGAGATAAATTGAAAATCGCCCTGATGTTACGGGGCGATTTTGTATTCTTCTTTCTTTTTCAATCCATTTCTTTTTTCTGCTTTTTTCTAAGCCATCGCTTTTGGCGACGTTTCCAAACGCCGCTCTTTTCCGATAGCCCGTTTTTACCTTTACCCGCATAACCGCATTTCGCGATCTCCCCCTTTTCATAACAAGTGATGAGCGCTCCATCCGCAATGACAAATATCCACCCCAATCGCGATCGGTAATCAGCCGGCCGACAGCCGTGTTTTAACATTTGCGTCAACCGATTTTCCCGTTCAACGGGTTGTGATGCCCGAAACATGCCAATCAGCAACAAAAGCGCATTTCGTTTCATGCTCGGCTTGTATTCCACCTGCCCCTTTCCGACAAGTTGGCTAGCGCCTACGCGTTTAAAGAAACTGTTCAGCGCGTGCCAAGACACTCTAAATCGTCCGAAATCAGTCGCCACCTCGACCACGTCGTTCTCGGAAAAAATCGCGGTCACACCGGCTTGCGCGCGAATCATCGGATCTTGTTCATGAACAAAACGCGCCGCGTCAAACCACTTCACGGGCGTCAGCGGCAGATACGATGACACCGCGTTTTGCAAAAGCAAGTCAAAAAAACAACCAACCCACAACAATCGATCCTCTCGGTTCAGGATCACATAGTAACGCTTTTGACCACACTTTTTCAGCATATCATCGGCTAATTCTTTTGCCGTTGCGCCTTCGAGCGGCAACCAGCCGGACACGCTTGCCGCTTGTCGGCTGAAATCATCCAGCCTTTCAATGGCGAACAGCACTTTGTTCCACGAACGAACAAAAAGCTCCTTGATTGAAGGTTTGATTTTAATGAGCCGTTTCAAAGCATCAGGCGTGATCAGCCCGGCATCGCGCGGTTCCCCCCGCGAAGACATGACAACCTCCTTTGGCCGAAAATTTATCAACGGCCGACACGTCCATCTCTTTTACCAAATTGCCATCACCTTGTCAACTATAAAACCGCCGTCATTCGTGACCGCGGTTTTCAATTATATCTACCTCTTTGAATCCCGGACTATCGACTTTTACCTTTAGACTTTAGACTCTGCGCTTTACCTATCAGCTCGTACCACCGCTTCTCCGCCAACCGATATCCCTTGGCCAATATCATCGGTTGCACCGGATATGGCACGTGATAAAAACACAAACCATCACCGAGCGCCAGCTTCACCTCTTCAATTTCGTCAAGCTTCGTGTGTTCGCCGCCATAGCCAAGTTCGTGGAACTTTCGCTTGGCCGACTTCATCCACGCCAAGTGCTCCGGATCAAACATTGTGTCCCCGCTTATTGCGATTTCATCACTGAACTTGTAGCCGAAGCAAAGCGGATGGTGCTTAGTTTTGCGCCATGCGATTTCCATGCCGCCAAGACGCGTTGAACCGTTGAACGCGATCGTGAATAGTTCATGATGCTCGCGCCAACTCTTTTGCCACGGACAGTTGAGCCCAATCAGCTTGGTTAAAATCTCGAGCCAACCATCGCTGTCTCCGGGAATAAAAATCGGCAAACGCTTCGTAGCAACCTCGGTGAAGTATCCGGCGCTTTTCATAACTTCTTGATTCAAGAAGCAAAGCATACGCAGTTGAATCAAGTCGATCAAGCCGCCCACGTGATCATTGTGCAAATGCGTGATGAAAATCGCGGTTAAATCCATGGGCGAAAATCCGGCTTCCTTCAACGGAAGATTAATGTGCGGCGGACAGTCCACCAGCCACAACTCTTTTTCATATTGGATCAGAAAGGCCGGCGCTTCGAGCTTGTCCGGAAATCCATCGCAACTGCCAAAAGAATACACTCGCATTTTCGCCTCCTTTTTCTATTAGTCTTTTTTGTCCTCTCCCGTCCCATTCTGTCCTATGCCTCCCCGCTCAACCGATCTGTCGCGCAAACTCTTCGACCCTGTTTTCTGTCTCTTTCAATGAACAATCCGTGTCAATCACTTTTAATACCATCTTTTCATCTTGACAAATGACCGCCGTATTCAACACGTGCGGAATAGAATAAATCAGTTCCGTATGCTCCGGAGTGCCGCGCATCTTGACGCGTTCTTCAAGCTTGGCGTAATCCTCCATGCCGACGTACAACACCC
>MFGM01000031.1 GCA_001778275.1 Candidatus Falkowbacteria bacterium RIFOXYC2_FULL_48_21
CGCCGAATCGCCAAAAGCGATTGAAAACGAATGTCGCCGAACCAAAAACAGTTGGCCGGAATGTTTTGGCAGTCGCGTGTTCCCGATTGAAACATACTTGAACAGCGACAAGGTCAAGGCGGAACTGGGCGAAGAAAAATACGCGGCCGTTATGACCAGCTTGGCCGATTTAAAAGACCGGCTTCATGAATTGAAACAGCAATATCCGGACAAAAATGCGCCGCCGCCGGAGGAGGTAAAAAAGCAAATGCTTGAACAACTTAATGTTTTAAAATAAACCATCGGCCATGCCAAACAACATCGAAACCGAGATTCGCAGTTTCCTTTCCAAAGAGCAGTATGATCGACTGCTTGATTTTTTTAAACAAAACGCCAAACTTTTAAAAGAAGACAACCAAGAAACATTTTACTTCGACTGCGCGCAAGATTTGCGTATACAAAAGAATGATTTCTTCGCCAAAATCTGGATGAAAGGCGGCCAAATCCACGACGCGCATCGAGAAGAGATTGAACTCCGGTTTGACCGCGCCGATTTTGAAAAAGCGGAGCAACTTTTTCTCGCACTCGGTTATCAAGTAAAAATCAAATGGTTCAGGAAAAGATTTGAATTTGATTGGAACGGCACGACCGTGTGCCTCGACTTCACGCGCGGATACGGCTACATTATCGAACTGGAAAAAATGTGTTCCGAAGCGGACAAGGAAAAAGAATACGCCGCGCTCGAGCAAAAATTGCGTTCGCTGAACGTTGATGTCACGCCGAGAGAAGAATTTGATCGGAAATTTTTGGATTATAAGGCAAACTGGCGGCAATTGACAAAAACCCCCGCTATTTAAAAAGACGTTGACCGCGCGGTCAACGTCCATGATGTCACTAGCCGAACAACCGCCCGTGCCGCTCCGCCGCCGCGTCCAACTCGCGCTTGCATTGGAACAGATAGCGCACCTTGATGACCGCACCAATCAGCACCACCGCGATCGGCAACGCCATCCACGCGCCGTTGACTCCCAACTGCCGAACTACGATCGTGCCGATTGCCCCGCCGATGACCAGCCCGGTACCGATGAACCAGTTTTTCATTTTACGACTCCTTTATCAAAAAGTCTCGCTTCTCTTCCTGCGCCCAAATGAGCACTCGCCCATCAGTCGTATCAATTCTGCCAAAAGGCCTACCAGCCTTTATGTCGTTCTCACGAGTCAGGTTATAACAATAAAAGTCCAGCCGTTTGCCATCCACTGTTACGGTCCACTGTTCTCTGATTAGCAGTCTACCATTTAGCATTCTGCCACTTTCGGCGAAACAAGGGACTTCTGCCACTTGAGATATTGCGCTCTCCATCCTCTTTCCCACAAGCACTTTCCTTAGAGCCAGCATGATCGCCTCCTTGTCAAAAGAACCAAAATAGCAACCCGTGAATATAGCACGTCTTTAATTCGTTGTCAATCGCGGCGTGATTTCTGTATTAAATTACGCAGAAATCTTATATACACCATTTACTCGCGAAAAACCCAAACTAAATTGCCTGCGTGACTTCTACAAATTGCTTGCGCGAATCTTGCGCGAATCTTGCGCGAATTGCTATTTTGCGATATGCTGTAAGCATAATCAAAAATTATGTTCAGCCCTCAATACAAATTAACAGACAAAATTTTGCGCGACCTCACCGCCATAGCCGAAGCAAAAGGAATTATCGATCGCGCTAAAATATTGCCGCAACAGGAAATCAAACTGCGTCGACAAGCGATCATCCGCATGACCCATCACTCCACCGAAATCGAAGGCAACCAGCTGAACATGGACCAAGTGGCGGCGATTCATGCCAAAAAAAAGGTTGACGCGCCAAATCGAGACATCTACGCGGTAAAGAACTATCTCAACGTTTTAAAATTCATCGAACAAACGGTGACAAAAAAACAATCCCTGACCGAAAAAACAATATTGCAGATTCACAAATTAGTCGCGGCTAACACGTTGGCACCACAAGACTGCGGCCATTATCGTTCCGGCCCAATCTATGTCGTGCGAAGACGCCTGGGCATGCCGGACGAAACTTTATACACCGGGCCGGAAGCCAAACGCGTGCCACAATTGGTGACCGACTTTGTGCGATGGCTCAAGGAAAGTGAAGAGAAAGAAATGAACCCGGTCGTGGTGGCCGCCATCGCTCACATGGAAATCGCCGCCATGCATCCCTTCAATGATGGCAACGGCCGCACCGCGCGAGCATTCGCTACTCTTATCCTTTACCAACGCGGGTATGATTTCCGTCGCTTATTTGCGCTCGAAGACTATTACAATACCGACCGGCCATCTTATTATAAAGCCATCGACGTCGGTGCAACTTACGATGCGCGCCGGACGGACATTACCTCATGGCTGGAATATTTTATCAGCGGATTTAAAATAGAAATTGATGCGGTAAAAAATAAAATCTTGGCGTTGTCCGCCCGCAACGTGGATGAAAAGATCAAATCACCGGCCTATCTTACACCGGAGCAACTAAAAATCATCGATTTCATTGATCAGGTCGGAAGAATTTCCGCAAAAGATGCCTCGGATGTATTATCTTGCCCGAGACGGACGGCTCAACTGCAGTTGCAAAAGTTGAAAAAACTTAAGCTGCTTAAGGCCTTGGGCAAGGGAAAGTCCACCGCTTATATCGCCATCAAAAGGAAAAATTAATAGCTACTTTTATGTTTAACATACCGGCCAGAAACTTCATCGACCCGCGCGTAAAATTGTTTGATTCGCCGATTGAGGGTAAAGGCGTTCTTGCGTCCGCGCCGATTAAAAAAGGCGAAGTGGTGATCAGCTGGGGCGGCGGCGTAATCGTTACCGATGAAGAATTTCAAAAAGGATTCGCCCAAGGATTGTATCAACCGGAGTCAGCCGTTCACTTTGACGAAAATCACAAGTGGGTTTCTCTCGCTTCCGAGCCGAACTACGAAGACGCGGCGATCAATCACTCTTGCGATCCGAACGTGTGGTTTGAAAACGGCTGGCCGCTGGTGGCGCGACGCGATATAGCCGCGGGCGAGGAATTAACTTTTGACTACGCCACCGGCGAGACCTATCCCCTGCAATCCGAATGTCATTGCGGCGCGGAAAACTGTCGCCATCATATCACCGGCAAAGAATGGCAAGATCCGATGTTTCAAAAAAAATACCACGGGCATTTTAACCCTTATATTCAAGGATTGATTGACAAACAAGTTTCATCAAAATAATATGCAACAAATAACATGGACCGACTTCGAAAAAGTTGAACTCTGTGTCGGCACAATTACTGACGTACATGATTTCCCCGAAGCGAAAAAGCCGGCTTATAAAATCACGGCCGATTTCGGCGCGGAAACAGGGATCAAAAAATCAAGCGCGCGCATTACCGATCTTTATACCAAACAAGAACTGCTGGGCAAGCAAATCATCGGCGTGGTTAACTTTCCGCCGAAACAAATCGGCCCTTTTTCTTCTGAATTCTTGTGTTGCGGCTTTTATCGCGAAGACGGCTTTGTCGTCCTCGCCGTTCCCGACAAGCAAACGCCGAACGGAGCCAAGCTCGGATAAATTTTTATGAAAAACTTTTTTTCTCAACTCCCAACCTCGGCAAAAATCATTTTCTTGTTGGCCACGATTCCTCTGTCCGCGATAGTCGGCGGACTCATCGGCTTCATATACGGCTTGGCCGCCATTAATTTTTTCCCGGACAAATGCGCGAAGATTGGCACGGATATCATTTGCCAAAATCCGGTTTCGTTCCTTGGCTTCATCGGCTGGGAAGGCACTTCCTTGCTCGGCTTAATTATCGGCGCTATTTTAGCTTTGGCGCTATACATTTTCTTTATTATCCGCTTGGAAGTCAAAAATAAAAAAGCCTTA
This sequence comes from Candidatus Falkowbacteria bacterium RIFOXYC2_FULL_48_21, assembly GCA_001778275.1. GTDB lineage: Bacteria > Patescibacteriota > Patescibacteriia > UBA11705 > JABHMO01 > MFGM01. The sequence continues at coordinate 3,881 of MFGM01000031.1, forward strand.
TGACCAAAAAAATATCATTAAGAATCATTCTCCTCATTTCCGTAGCCGGATTACTTTTTTCCGGCTACCTATCCTACGGCGAGCTGGCACAAAAAGTTTGCCCACTTGGTGGTTGCTTAAACGTACTCGGCGCGCCGGCTTGCGTTTACGGATTCGTCATGTATTTGATCGTGTTCATTGTCAGCCTTTTCGGACTTAAATCAGAAAAATAATCCAATGTATGTTTATCGATATTCACACCCACGTCTCCACCCGCGAACAATGGCTTTCATATCAGAAAAAAGCCAAACCTGCTTCGAGCGTGGTCGAGGGGCGCCAAGTGGTCAAAATTATTTCCTTGGCGTGGTGCTACAAAGATTCGCCCACTGAGCCGGACGTGGAAACGCTTTTGAAGTTTGCCGCGACAGAACCAAACATTTATGTTGCCGGCAGTATCAACATGGATGCGAATATCGGCCAACAGCTCAAACGACATGAAGAACTTTTTCAACAAAAAAAGATCGTGGCCATCAAGCTTTATCCTGGTTATCAGCACTTCTACCCTTACGAAGACAAAGTCACGGCCATTGCCGAGCTGTGCGCAAAGTATAATAAACCGCTCATTTTTCACAGCGGCGATTTCTATGATATCCACGGCACCGCGCTTTTGGAATATGCGCGGTCCATTCACATAGATAAGTTGGCACGACGCTGTCCGAACACTAAAATTGTCATATCCCATTTCGGCTTCCCCCACTTGCTCGACACCGCCGGCGTTGTTTCGCAACACGACAATGTTTACACCGACATTTCCGGCACCATCGATGATTCCGGTTTAACCAAAAAAGAATTAAGCGCCCTTACCAAACAATACATTGCGGACTTACAGCGCGTCTTGCGCTATTACCCGAACATCAAAAATAAAATCATGTTCGGCACCGACTTTGCCGGCGAAGAAACACCGCTCAAACACGTTGAACCGTACAGGCGCGTGATTCAATCTCTGTTCAACAAACGCGAACAAGCCAACGCGTTTCACGACTTGGCGGAAAAATTATATTTCGCATAAATGAAAAAGCACTCTGCTACGGCATAGTGCTTTGTTCTGTCTAGTCAAGAAGAGGCTGAGGCAAACGCCCAGCACAATTCCCCACGCCACATCATTCATTGCGACACCAATGGCGATTCCGATGAACAAGCCGAACGGATTCATTTTTTATCTCCGAGTAATCGTCAATGTCCATCCGACATCGCATTGCGAAAGGCCGCGTCGATATCATCCATGCCAAAACCGCGCGCTTGCATCGCCTCCGCCAAATACCGCTTCTGCTCGTCCAACCTGAGGTCATGCCAGAAGTACTTGCCAAGTGCGATACAAATTCGTTCCGCGGCCGTAACCACATCCGTACCGAGAACGTCAATCACCTGCTGCCGAGTAAACCCCATATTCGCCTCCTATTGTTTATCAGCTTAATTTAAGGCAAATGCCAATATATCAAACTTAAGTATTTTTGTCAATATCAACTGGCTTGACATTCGATTCATTAAATTATAAGATGCCTTTTCCTCAACATGGAGGTTGTTCCCGATGGGCACGGTCACGCGACTAACCAACAAGAAACGCCTAAGACTAATCATTCAAAGAACAATGCGCGAAGCCAAGAAGGCTGATCCGGATTGCATGGTTTATGACACGGGTCCGCTCATTGAAGAGGCCTTTCGGCAGTGCCGGGGGCGGGCGGAGAAACGAACAAAACAAAAGAAAGGATAAAACACAAAAAGGAGTATCTCAGTACTCCTTTTTATTTTTATTGATAATCACAATGGTATCACCCTTCATATTCCGCCACCTTCTCCGCCAATCTTGAATACTGGTTGCTGATTTTCTTCAACCTCTCCGATAAAGCCGAATTTACACCACGTTTTTCCACTTCAATTTCGACTACGCTCCTTTTAATCGCAAGTGTCATCCGTCCATATAACTGTTTTGCAAAACGTGTCAGAAGCCGCTCGTCGTACTCGGTTTTTTCCCTTTCTTTCTTACTTAAGGCGTTCATTAAATCTTTAATACTCTCGGGATCAATCCAGAGAATCAGATTTGGCGCCTCGATCGCCCGGCGTGACACTTCGCCGGTTTCAATATTCTTATGCATAAAGTATTTTACCGACGAACCAACCCCTGAATAAATCTTTTCTCTCACCAACCGCTCAACTTTTTCCACGTTCTCCGACTCCGCCGTCAAAGCCGCCTTGACGTCAACGGAAAAGGCAAAGTCAACATTACCATCGTCATCGCAGAATGTCACCACCGCGTCAGCGCCGTTATTTAAGTCGTCATATTCACTCCCCGGCATCACTGCGACCGTATCATTATCAAAAAATTCGCCGCTATCAACCATTTCCATAAACACATATTCCGCATAAAGCCGTTTTTCTTCCATCTCCGCGTTAACGCCGCGCGCCCCTTGGACAAAAATTTGCTTTTTTTTCGTCGTCACCCATGCCAGATCGCGCGCCACTTCGTCGGCTAAAAACGGGCCGCCTTTAGCCGCGCTAAACTCATCCAACTTCGGTCGCCGGGCATCAAGCTTCTTTTTAATCGTCTCAAAATTTTTCTTCGCCGTTTCAAACGTTATCGGCCGCGTTTCGGTTTTTTCCAAAGGATTAGCCATAAATTATATGATTATTTCTCTTGTCTCTGAATCGATATTTTTTATCTTCACCACTGTCGTCCGAATCTTCCTTGCCCGCAAATAATCCTCCAGCCCCTCGCCCCATTCCACGAAACATATTGTATCATTTCGCCCGAAATATTCCAGCGCCCCGACATTTTCAAGGTCAGCGATGCTTAGCCCGCGATAAGTGTCGATGTGTACTAAATTCTTAACAGCGCAACGTGGGGGGGCGGGGGAAAGCGCGGGGGAGCAAGGGTTGCTTGGACTTTTGACTTTTGACTTTTGACTTTTGACTTCGTACACCTTCATCAGCACAAACGTCGGACTCGTCACCGTCCGCTTCACTCCCAACGCTTTCGCCACTCCCTTCACAAAAGTAGTCTTGCCCGCGCCGAGATCGCCAATTAACAAAACCACCTCCCCACCGCGTAATCCGCGTACGAAGCGTTTGCCGAGCTCGATGGTTTCCGCGGTGTTGTGGGTAGTTACGCGCATAACACGATGGAGCGAATTAAGAGAATCAAGAGAATTGAGCGAATTGAACTGGTCAGTTACTCGGTTAATCGCATAATCCCAACCATGGCGTTACCAATTAACTGATTAACCGATTAACTGCCTAAAAAAGATTTATTGCGTGGTTTTGCGTACGGTTTCGCGGGGTTTAGCGCAATTCCCAATTACAATCCGCGCGCAAACTTTTGCAATCGACAAACTCTTTCTTCCGCGCGTGATAATATCCCGCGATCGCAATCATCGCCGCGTTGTCGCCGGTCATTTTCATTTCCGGACACAAAAATTTCATGCCGGCGCCCTCGACCGATCGTTGTAGAGCGCCGCGCAAAGATTTATTCGCGGAAACTCCGCCGCCGAGAATAACCGTTTCCGCGTTGAACTTTTCCGACGCGCCGAGCGTCTTCGCCACCAGCACGTCAACCACCGCTTGCTGAAATTCCGCCGCAAACACCGCCTTCAAATCATCCAGCGCTTGACCGCTCAAACCGACCGACATCTTTTGCCATGAATAAAGCACTGACGTTTTCAATCCGGAAAAACTCATGGTAAAATCGCCGCTGTTTATCATGGGACGAGGGAGTGAAACTGGAAATTTGAAATTTGTCCGCCAGAGGACGGACTCGTCCTTCGGCGAGGAAATTGGGGTTAAAGATTCAGCGTTTTTTAATTTTGACTTTTTACTTCCTAACTTCTGCGACTCCGACTTTTGACTTTTACCTTTGGACTTTTGACTCCTCTCCGCCCAAGCCGAGACTGCCGGTCCTCCCGGATACCCCAAGTTCATTATCTTCGCCACCTTATCGAACGCCTCCCCCGCCGCGTCGTCCAGTGTTTCGCCGATTAACTTGTATTTCAAATAATCTTTCACCAAATAAATCTGCGTGTGACCGCCGCTGACCACCAAACCAACGGCAGGAAAGGTAGGTTGTAGGTTGTAGGTTGTAGGGAGTAGGGAGTTAGCAAGGCAAGAAAGCAAGTGCCCCTCAAGGTGATTAACTTTTACCAGCGGAATCTTCAAAGCATAAGATAAGCTCTTCGCCGTTTCCACACCAACAAGTAGAGAACTCATGAGCCCGGGTCCGGCGCAAACAGCGATGGCGTCAATTTGTTTCAACGCGCACTTCGCATTACCGAGAGCTAACTCAACTATCGGTAAAATTTTCTGAATATG
>MFGM01000032.1:0-3621 GCA_001778275.1 Candidatus Falkowbacteria bacterium RIFOXYC2_FULL_48_21
GGGACGTCTGTGAGAGCTATAGAACTCACACTCCGAGATCGGACTAGAATGTCCATTTTTTCGCTTATATGAAGTATTGTTATGGAATGTAAAAAAATCGACCGAGGCATTGACCCCGGTTTTTGTTTTGCAATTTTTTCCTGTTTAAGATATAATTTTGAGGTGAATTAATGCGAGGCCGATACCGTCTTTTGGCGGTCGATTTGAATTGCAATAAATCAGTTTTTATGCAAGCCGGAATAACAAGCGATCAGGCGAGAGAAGTATTGAAAAAATATATCAAAGAGCCGGCCAATCTTAGTCATTGCCGCGAGTCGGAAGTAATCATGCGCGCGCTCGCCAAGCGGCTGAGCGAAGATGAAGAGCTGTGGGGGATCGCCGGACTTTTACATGATATTGATTGGGAATTGGTGTTGAATGATGTAGACGAACATGGTGTCAAGATGCAGGAAATTCTAAAAACCGAATGCGTGTCGGACGAATTGACCCAAGTGATTGTGTCTCATGTCGGCGGCTTTACCAAGCATTTTCCGGAGAATAAGCGTGCCACGAAATTTGAGCACGCGCTCGCCGCGGCGGAAACGATTACCGGTTTGATTTTTGCCTCCACTCTGGTGCGGCCGGACAAGAAAATCGCCGCCGTTGAAGTTAAATCAATCAAAAAGAAAATGAAAGACAAATCCTTCGCGGCCAAGGTAAATCGCGACGTGATCGGCGAATGCGAACAGCTCGGCTTAAGTTTGGATGAGTTTATCGAAATATCACTCGGCGCGATGAAGTCGATTGCCGCGGAAATAGGATTATAAAATAAATTATTTTATGTTAGATCAAACCGAAGAACAAATTCGTCTGCAAAAATTGGAAGTTTTAAAAAGCGCCGGCATGCATCCGTATCCGGAAAAATTTGCCAAAAAGCAAACCTTGAAACAATGTTATGAGTCCGCGGAAGGGACAAAGGTGCAAACCGCCGGCCGCTTGGTGATGTTCCGCGATATGGGCAAGCTCACTTTCGCGCATTTGCAAGATTGGAGCGGCCGAACGCAGATCGCCTTTCGGTTTGAAGATCTTGGTGAAGAGAATTATAAGCTTTTACAAAAAACAATTGATCTCGGCGACTTCATCGGCGTGGAAGGCGAAATGTTTCGCACACACAAGGGCGAGATTACAATTATGGTGAAGCAGTGGACTTTTCTCGGCAAGGCGTTGCGGCCTTTGCCGGAAAAGTGGCACGGACTTCAAGACGTGGAAGCGAAGTATCGCCAGCGGTACTTGGATTTGATTTCAAACGCGGAAACCATGGAGCGGTTCAAATTGCGCAGCGCGTTCATCAAGGCGTTGCGAGATTTTTACGCGAAGGAAGGCTTCATCGAAGTGGAAACGCCAACCTTGCTTCACAAAGCCACCGGCGCGCACGCGCGACCTTATGTGACGCATAATAACGGCCTTGATATTGACGTTTTCCTGCGCATTTCGCACGAATTGCCATTGAAGGAATTGATTGTCGGCGGATTTGATAAAATTTTTGAACTTGGCAAAGCGTTTCGCAACGAAGGCATTGATCCGTCGCACCTGCCTGAACATACGCACCTGGAGCACTATTGCGCGTATTGGAATTTCAAGGATAACATGAAGTTCACGGAAAAAATGTTTAAGTTTTTAATTAAAAAGTTAAACCTAAAATCAAAAATCAACGTAACCGGCAAAGACGGCAGCAAGCGGGAAGTCGATTTTGCGGTGCCATGGCAAAAGATCGACTTTGTGAAGCTTCTGAAACAAGATTCCGGACTGGATGTTTCGAAGTATCATGACGCGGATAAGCTTCGCGCTGATTTGCAAGCGAAAAATATCATGATTGAAGGCATGGACAATATGGGGCTCGCGACGTTGATTGATAATTTGTACAAGAAAGTTTCTCGTCCGAAAATTATTGGTCCTTGTTTTCTTTTCAACTATCCGCTCGAGCTTCAACCGCTCGCCAGACGCAGCGACAAGAATGCAAACATGGTCGAGCAATTTCAACTCGTTATCAACGGCTGGGAAGTGGTGAAGGCTTATTCGGAACTTGTTGACCCGATTGATCAGGAAAAGCGTTTCGTTGATCAGGCCAAGCTCAAATCCGCGGGCGATGATGAAGCGATGGAGGTTGATTACGAATTTGTTGAGGCGATGAAGCACGGCATGCCGCCGATTTCAGGGTGGGGGATGGGGATTGATCGTATTTTGACGATTTTAACTGAACAGGACAACCTAAGAGATGTGGTATTTTTCCCGCTTATGCGTCCGGAAGGCGAGAGCGGCCAGTCAAAAGTCTAAAGGTAAAAGTCCAAAGTCCGAACGATTACTGTCAACTTTAATCTTACAACTTACAACCTGCGATTATGCTTGACATAAAATTCATCCGGGAAAACCCCGAGTTGCTAAAAACCATCGCGCGGCAAAAGAATGTCACGGTTGATATTGAGCGCATCATCAAGCTCGATGACCAGCGCAAAAAGTTAACCGCGCAAGTCGAAGAACAGCGCGCGAAAAAAAATCAGGCCAGCAAAGAAATTCCAAAGTTGGCGCCAACGGAAAAAGCCGCTGCTCTGGAAGAAATGAAGCAAGTGGACGCTTTGCAAAAAGAGCTTGAAGGAAAGTTAAAACCGTTGCAAGAGGAGTTTGACGCGCTCATGTTGAACGTGCCAAACTATATTTCCGACAAAACGCCCGTCGGTCTTGATGATGCCGCGAACGTTGAAATCGAGCGTTGGGGCCCGCCTGCGTGGGCAGGCGAGGCAGGCGAGCCGAGAAAGTTTGATTTTGTACCGAAGGATCACATGCAGATCGGCCGCGATCTTGATATCATTGACAACGAACGCGCGGCCAAGATTGGCGGCACGCGTTCATACTTGTTGAAAGGCGACGGCGCGCGGCTCGAAGCGGCGCTGATTAAATACGCTGAAGACTTCATCGTACGCAAAGGCTTCACGCTCATGAGCGTACCGGTGATTGTGAACAAGGAAGCGCTCATCGGCACCGGATATTTGCCGGGCGCGGAAGAAGAAATTTATTTTCTTGAACGCGATGACAAATACTTGGTCGGCACGTCGGAAGTGGCGATCGGAGCGTATTACGCGAACGAAGTTTTGAAAGAAGAAGATTTGCCAATCCGCTTCGCCGGTTTTTCCGTTTGCTTCCGCCGTGAAGCCGGCGCGTACGGCAAAGACACGAGCGGACTTTATCGCGTGCATCAGTTTATAAAGGTGGAGCAATTTATCATCGGCAAGAATGACATCGCGGAAAGCGAGCGCTTGTTTGACGAGCTTTTGAATAATTCAAAAGAGTTGTTGCGCAGTTTGAAGTTGCCGCATCGCGTGCTGAATGTTTGTACCGGCGACATGGGCAAGGGCAAGTATTATATGAATGATCTCGAAACGTGGATGCCGAGTCGGCAGGCTTACGGCGAAACGCATTCGTGTTCGAACTTGCTTGATTTTCAGGCACGCCGCCTTAACTTGCGCTACAAAGACAAGGATGGCAAGATCCACTTCTGCCACACGCTCAACAACACCGTGCTCGCCACGCCGCGCATTTTGATTCCGGTTTTAGAAAACAATCAGAACGCGAACGGTTCCGTTACGA
>MFGM01000032.1:3747-3921 GCA_001778275.1 Candidatus Falkowbacteria bacterium RIFOXYC2_FULL_48_21
ATCGTTTAAAATAAAAATTATGAATGAAAAACCACGAGTGAAAAGCGCGGAAAGCGCGCTGGAAAATGAAGAGCGGTGTTTATATCATGAATTGAATTTAGCGTTGGATGAACAAGCTGATGTTATGCAAGAAATTGACGAAGTTCTCCAGTCCATGCCGGATCGAGCGCAGGC
>MFGM01000032.1:4073-5633 GCA_001778275.1 Candidatus Falkowbacteria bacterium RIFOXYC2_FULL_48_21
CGGCCGAAGCAGCTCCATTTTGTAATTTTACGAAATACAGTGGCGTAAAATAAAGCGGCAGTTGACAGGTCGGTGTAGATGTGATATAAATTTGGGTTCGGTCTTTAACAATAAAAAGGAGGCAAGAATATGGAGATTCTACTGATTGTTGGATTTGGCTCGGTAATTCTCGCAATGGTTTGCATGACGATGGAGATTGTCAAGGCGATCAAGTCGCCGGAACGTTCGCCAGTGGTGGTAGACGAAGGAACAACGGTGTTGGTGTTGTTTCACTGTGTTGCTACGAGTGGCGGAGAGATTTATCAATCGGAGGAGTGTGTGATTAAGGCAGGCAGTGATCATTTACTGCTTACGAAAATCAATGATCAGAAATGCGAATTGGCAAATAAGCATCATCGGCCGATCATTGTGCATCAGATTGTGAAACTTTGAGGGTCGGTCGTTAACAATAAAGGGAGGTGCGCACGTGAATGCAAAAGGGGAACTGGTATATACAGTTAGACAATCAATTGCAACAGTTTCATTTTTCTTCCTGGCTGTTGTTCTTTCCGGAATTGCGGCGGAAAGTTTCGCTGTTGCGGGTGGGGTATTTTGCGTATTGTCCTTTCTGAATCAACTGTTTGAAGCGCATTGCCGGACGATTGTGCGCGCGATCGAAGCGTTGCGTGAAGGCAAGGAATCTGATGTTGACGGCCATGTGTGCAAAGAGTCGCCGCTTGGGGAAGATCCGGAAAAGGGAGGCAAAAAGTGAAAAAGGTGCTTGTGATTTGGGCGATTTATTTTGTCTGTTTTGGGCTTTTCGCGTATGAAGCTCATGAAAATGCGACCAATCGTGATGCGCGTGCGGACGTGGTGTTTTCGCGGGAATACGGAAGATCCTCTCCGGGCGATGGCATGTCCGCGATCGAGAGGCGTGGTGAGCTCCGAAGAGCGTTTGTAACGGGGAGCTGCCCCGGATTTCAGCATCAAAAATACTCTGACGAGTTCAGAACGATTTCGCGGACTGAGTACAATGATGCTTTTCAGCTGGGCGTTGCTTTCTTGGACAAAGAAAGGACGCCGCCATTGCCACGGGTTTTTTGAAGCGTAAACTTGCGTCGACATTGTTCGGCGCTTTTTTTTTACTAAAAAATATAGTAGAATGTAAGCATGCAGAATCAAAAAACATGGATTGAAATATCCGGCGACAATTTACTTCACAATATCAGGCAATTCCGCGCGTGCGTTGGCGATGACGTTAAGATTGCCGCCGTTGTGAAGTCAAACGCGTACGGGCACGGACTGATTGAAGTGGCGAAGGCCGTGGAAGAACAAGCGGATTTTTTTGGCGTTGATAGCGTTGACGAAGCAATATTGTTGCGACGAGCGGAAATTGGCAAGCCAATTTTGATTCTTGGTTATACGTTGTTAACAAGGCTGGCGGAAGTTGTTGATAACGGATTTAATCAGGTCGTTTCGAGCTTTGAAACGCTGGAGGCGTTGAAAACGATCGCGACTGCGGATAGGCCGGCGCTGATTCATTTGAAGATTGAAACCGGTACGTCGCGGCAGGGGATTTGG
>MFGM01000033.1 GCA_001778275.1 Candidatus Falkowbacteria bacterium RIFOXYC2_FULL_48_21
ATCTGCCGCACGCGTTCGCGGGTAATATTATAAATATCGCCAATTTGTTTCAATGTGGCGCTATCGGTCAAATCGCTGGTCAATTGATAGCGATTTTTCAGAACCACCTGCTCGCGTTCCGACAATTTCGAAAGCAAGCCGGTGAAAAATTTCTGGAAATTGGTTTTTCCATTCTCGAGTTGCATATTAAGTTACTAACCGACAAGCAAATTATCAGTTATGTAGATTTATTTAGATGACAATATAATAACATCAAAACAAAAACTTGTCAAGGGTTTTGACAATTTGAGCTTATTTTAGCCGTAAAAATATCAATCTGAATGACCTTCACAGAGCCGAAACTGATAACGATTACCTTTGCCTGTCAAATCGTTGTGTCAGCTTACTATGTTTCTCAAACCCTGTCAAGCGAAATCGTTTTGCCCAATTTTGTCGCCTTTCCTCCATGTCAAACCAAAACCGCCGAGAAAATTCCGGCGGTTTTTTTATTCGCAATTGATCTTCCATTGTCGGCGCTTTTGTCCGAAACGTATTTTTCACTGATCCCTCCATTCCGTCGGGATGACAGGGGTGCGCCACTGCGATTTCGACTTTTAACTTTGCCCTTTAGACTTTCAACTTGCGTTCTGCCGCTCTAACTTTGCCCTTTGACCTTTGCTCTTTGCCCTTTATTCCTTCCCCCACCTCTCCGACAAAACCAAAAGCGGGCTGGCCACAAAGATCGAACTGTACGCGCCGAGGAATATGCCGACAAACAACGCCAGCGCGAAATATTTGATCGACTCGCCGCCGAAGAAATAAACGGCCACAATCGCGAGCAACGTGGTTAAAGTCGTGTTGATCGAACGCGCCATGGTCTCGTTCAAACTGCGATTGACCACGGTCGGAAAATCAGTCTTGGCCAATCGGCCCAAATTCTCGCGCGTGCGATCGAAGATGACAATCGTATCATTCACCGAATAACCGAGCACGGTCAAACACGCGGCCACGAACGGCAAACCAACTTCGATGCCGAAAAAATGACCAAGCGCGCTAAAAACGCCCATGGTAATCACCACGTCATGCATCATCGCCATCGCGGCGAACACGCCGTATTTCCATGAAGGCACGGGAAAAGAAACCTTGCGAAAAGCGATGGCAATGTAAATGATAATCGCAATCACGACAATCAAAATCGAATAAATCGCCTTGGTTTTCATTTCTTGGCCAATGGACGCGCCAATGGATTCAAAACGCTCTTCTTGCATTCCACCGACAAACTTTTCGTTCAATTGCTTAACGATTTTTTGATGCACCTCTTCCGTTGACTCTTGAAACCGCAAGATCATATTCTTTTCCTGCGTCGGCTGAATAATCACTTCACCGCCGAGCGCCAACTCGTCAATCGCGCCGCGCACCGTTTCCACGTCCGGCCGCTCCTGCAAGAACTTAACTTCGAGCAAACTGCCGCCGGTAAAATCAATGCCAAACTTCAGTCCCCACGTGGCCAAAAAGATTATCGCCAGCACAAACATCGCGCCGGAAATCGTCAGCCACAGTTTGCGGTATTGGATGATTGGTAAATTCATATGATCATTATTAATATAAGGTTAGGGAGTAGGGAGTAGGGAGTAGGGAGTAGGATGTAGGTTGTAGGCACGGAAATAGCGAGAAGGCCGCTGAACAACTTTTCATTCAACTATTTCTTCACCTACTTCCTACTACCTACTGTCCTACCACCTTGCTCTCATCGTTAACGCCAAACCACCACAAATTATGCTGCTTGCCTTCCTTCAACAACAAATTTAGCAACTGGCGAGTGATAACCATGACCGAGAACATGCTAGCGAGCACACCGATGGTCAGAGTGAAAGCAAACCCCTTGATCATACTGGTACCAAACCACATGAGCACAATACAAACAATCAGCGTGGTGTAGTTGCCGTCGCGAATGGCCGTCCACGCGCGGCGGAACGATTCTTCCACCGAAGTGGCGAGCGGTTTGCCCAGTTTTAATTCTTCACGCAGACGTTCAAAAACGAGCACGTTCGCGTCCACTGCCATACCGACGGACAGGATGAATCCGGCGATACCGGAAAGCGTGAGCGTTACCGGAATCGCTTTGAACACGAACAGAACTATTACACCGTAAATCAACAAAGAGATTGACGCCAAAAGTCCGGGCAAACGATAATATAAAATCATGAAAATTATTACCAACGCAAATCCAATCAGGCCGGCGAACAAACTTTTTTGCAAAGAATCGCCGCCCAAACTCGCGCCCACTGTTTGCTGGCTGATCAGCTTAATCGGCACAGGCAAAGCGCCCGCGTTCAATCTTTGCGACAATGTTTTCGCTTCGGTAATATCAAAGTCGCCGGTAATCACGGCTTTGCCTTCGTTGATCGCTTCATTCACGCGCGGGATACTGATCGGCATACCGTCAAGAAAAATCGCCACGGGCTTGCCCACGTTCGCCGCGGTGATTTGAGCGAACAACTTCGCGCCCTCATCATTGAATTCGAGCGCCACTTGCGCCGCGCTCGTATTTTGATCAAACTCCACGCGCGAGGTTTTGAGCTGTTTACCCGTCAAACCGGAAGATTTCCATTGATCCTTTGGCGGCAAAATGTCCGCCTCGGTTTTTTGCTTCACGTTCAACTGCGCGATCTTGTACTCCATGATCGGCCGTTCGTCCACCTTGTAAATCAAATGATAACCAAACGCCGTTTCAACCACATCGGAAATTTTTCCCTTTTCCAAAGTGAACACGACATCTTCAAACGGCTTGACCATTTGGCCTTTACCAAACCAGCCAAGGTCGCCGGAGCTGTCGTTCGCGCCCGGTTCGGTGGAATTTTCTCGCGCCAATCTGGCGAAGTTGCCGACCGTGGCCTGCGCTTTCAACTCGTCAATTTTCTTTTTCGCGTCTTCCTTCGTTGTTTCCTTGTCACAACGTTCCGCGCCCTTATAACAAATTAAAACGTGACTGGCTTTAACTTCTTTATCCGCTTCGCGCTTGTCATTCACTTTCATAACATAATAATTACCGTCCTGATCGATCAGCTTCGGGTAAACGGTATTGGAGCTGGTAGTCTTCGCCTTTTCAATCAAGAAATCATACGCGCCGCCGGACTTAATCCAACCAAGGTCGCCGCCCGTTTCTTTTCCCACCTCATTTTCCGTATATTGTTTCACCACGTTCGCGAAATCTTCCGTATGCAAAGCGGCCGCAAGCGCGGTATTCGCTTTGGATTTGGCCGCAGAATTAAATTTATTCATTTCTTGTTTTTCCGCGGCGGTTAATTCGCGTTGCGGCTCGGTGTTTTCCACTTTAAACTCAAGCATCGGCGTTTCGCCGATCATTTTGATCGCTTCATTCACGTCCTTAATACCGGCCAATTCCACGATCACGCGCCAAGCGCCCTGCGCTTTGTTCACCTGAACAACCGGCTCAGCCACGCCAAAAGCGTTCACACGTCTTTCAATCACGTCACGCACGCCTTCCACGGCATCGCCTTTTTCGCTGAAGCCGACTTTGGATGTGTCCGCTTCGTAAACCAGCTGGGTGCCGCCCTGCAAATCAAGACCAAGGCGATACGGGATGTTTATAAAGTGCGGAAACCCGGTGCCCAATTTGGAATTTAAAAAATCCATGCTTTTGTCAAAAAAAGCCGGACCGTCAAAACAAGCGAGCACCACCGCGGCCACGATAATTATTGCGACGAGAGCGCGCGCTTTGGAAACCTTTTTCATCTTGTTAGCCATAGCAAAAAGTTAAAAGTCAAAAGTTAAAAGTCAAAAGTCATTCGCATTGCGTTACTGACTTTGGACTTTTACCTTTGGACTTTGGACTAAACCTGAACGCAGTTATGATAACTCCCTTTTATCCAATTTGCAACCATTTTGCCCTATTTATACACAAAACTTGACAAAATTTAACGATTATGATACGATTCGCGGTTCGTTGACAATTAGTTTTTGGCTGTAAACAACAATGAAAAGGAGAAGTAAATGGAACAGCATCAGCTTTTGCAGGCAATGGCGGAAGTGGTGGGAAGGGCGGCGGAAAGGGAAAAGTGGGAACAAGAACTTACCCCGAACATCGGCTGGGCATACCAGCAAATCAACCAGCTTTTTCGTGAACTGGATAGCCTCGTGAAGCGCAATCAGCGACGCGCTTTTGACCGCGCCGCTCTCGAAGAACTTCAGACATTTCTGGGCACGTGGCGAACGGCCATGGTCTTATTTGCGAACATGCAAGTCGTTCTGAAGCTCGACCCGTACAAGTCCTTTGACTTCTATGGCGAATACGCATTCAAGTCGCCGGAGGAATTTGAAACGTTCATGAAAAACTACAAGGAAGATGGCCTGTACGAAGGCCTGCTAAAAAACAACTTCCACTCGCTCGAGATTCGATTTCACAAGCAATAGAAAGGAGACACCATGCTCAATTCCGCCGAATGGAGTTTTTTCAAAAGAGCGATCATGCGGTACCTTGACCGCTTCAAGAAGATTCAAGCCGGAAACATGATTGCCTTGATCACATTTCTGCACGAGGATGACAGACGATTCATTGGATGTCGCTGGATAGACATAGTCAATGCCCTAAACGATCTTATCAAGTCCTCCGATGTCCGAATGGGATACGAAGATGGCAACATCGTTTTTTACGTAAAGTAAACAAGTCGGACGCGGTCAAGCCGACTGATAAACCGAACTGAAAACCAAGGGAGGGAAACCATGAAACGATCCGACATCAAGCAGCACATCATTGATTACGTGGCCCACAATGGTCACATCTCAATGGAAATGCCCGTGAATCTGTTCACGTACAACGATGCACTTGCCGACACGGACAACAAAGAAATCACGGCCTGCCTGTTCGAACTTGTGAGCGAAGGCAAGCTCGTGCCGGAAGTAGGGACAAGTGAATTCATTCACTTACGCGAGGCAGACAAGCTCGAAGCCACCACGAAAGACAAACCCGCGACCCCCGAGCAGTCGATCATGCATTTCTTCAAGGCCGACCGTTTTGTCTCCAGAACCATTGGAGAAAACAACTTCGACTCATTCCTCATTTTCATGGTCAAACGTTCCGAACACAGCGAAGAGGCAACGGCCGCCGCGCTGACCGAGCTCATCCGGCAGAGAAAAGCGCACATTATGATTTACCAACAACCGAAGGGGCTGACCGTGGTTCACGGAGAATAAGTCCAACATCAGGAGACAAAAAATGGGAAAGACCAAGCTAACCCTCGAACAGGCGGTGAAGGCCTGCTTGGGTCAAGGAAAGCAAATCGACAATCTAAGCATGTTTTTTTCCTGCATGGCCGGCAAAGGTTATGACATGGAAGACACGACTGCCGCCTTGACCAGTCTTGTCCGCCAAGGAAAAGCGCGAATCGCTGCTACCGACCCCATGAAGTTGACCGTTGTTTTATCAGATTAGCTCACCGCACGCCCCACCCGACTCATTGGGTTGGGGTGTTTTTTTTTGAGTCGCAAAGGCAAAAGCAAGTTAATAGAAGTTAATTGGAGTTAATGAAAGTTACGTGGAGGCAAGTTACTACATAACAGCTGATTAACTTGCCTCTCATTAACTATCAATTAACCTTAGTTAACTTCCATTAACTTTCTTAAGCCCCTAAAAATAAAACACCGACCCCCTCGCGAGTCGGTGTTTGCGTTGACGATTATTTATTCTTTTTGAACAGCGCCTTGATCTTCTCAACGCCGAACAATTTACCAACGGACTCATTTCCCTTGGCCATGAAATTCTGCAACTGGTTGTTCACCAGCGCGAGCGACACGAAGTAACACATGCCGGCATAAATCAGGAAAATAATGATCTGCGCCCACCACGCGACTGACACTTCGCTGGCCAGTACCGCGTACTCATCCATGTCCATGCCTTCGTATCCGCCATCCTTCGCATCACGCGAAATTTGATTGACAATCACGTCCGCCAAATCGCTCTTTCTGCTTAACGCGTTCGATTCGAGCACGCGATTCATGAGCGCGGACTTGAACGCCTCCACGTGCGTCCACGCCATCACCTCCACCCACACGATTTCAGAAAAATACGGCGCGCCGATCACCACGATCACATCATTGCGCTTGCCGCCGGCCCAGTGATCATTCAACGCGCTGAAAAACGCTTTGCGATCATCGCGGCCGACGGGCACGACGTAAACCAGAATGTTCACACCCTTTTCATCACCGAGCGTGCCAAGCGCGCGATCGAGCTTCCCGTCCAATTCGCTTTGCCAATATTTCAAAAAATCCACCATAACATCCTTGCCATTATCATATCCGACAATCAGATCGATCTTGACATCATCAAATCCGATTAACAGCGCGCGATCCACTTCCACGTTGCCAAACGGGCCGCCATGCACTGTCGGATAGTCAATCAAGTATTTTTCAAACCTTGCGGCATCCGCGCTTTTCTGGCGAATCGCGTCCGATGCTTTCAAGTAGTTCACATAATCGCGCTCGTCCGATACCGGCACCATGGCTTCGATCGGGCCGCGATAAGTCGTACGCCAGATGTTGCCTTGATGTCCGGCACAATGATTTCCTTGCGAGCCGACGTGTTCCTGATTGCCCCAGCGCTGTTTATACGTTTCATACAAGCCGCCGGAAATACCGGAAGACTGGCCAAAGCTGTTATAATCTTCATAACCAGCTGACGTTGTTTCGCAGGTATACGTAGTTGAACAATGTTCTATTTCTCCTATCTTCGTGCAATGCCGATGCGACTGCGTGTAATCGTGTGGTTCTTGATATTCAGCTGAAACCACGTAACCGTTCCAAATTTCTTTGTCGCGCACATCACTGCCGTAGAAGAAAAACAAACTGCACAAAAGCCAGAGCAGGAGCGCGCTGGCACCGATCTGGATCGGAATTTCAAACCACGCGAATTTTTCCGGATCGAGAAACCATCGGGCAAAAGCGTACGCCACGCCGCCGAAAATCAGAATCCAGAAAAACCAGTTGTGATAAACCACTGTCTGCATCTTCGTAAACACGTCGAACTTGACGCCGAGAAAAACAGCCAGTCCGAGAATCAACACCGAGAAAATTATCCACGGCACAAACGCCAAAGAATCGGCTTGGTTGCGATAATAATTATTCTTCATCGCCTTCCTCCTGTTAATTGTGAACGAACCGCGAACGTTGCACATTATCAAATGAGAATGGGCGTGTCAATGGCGTGATTGACCCAATTACCGCATCCCCTCGGGGTGCGTACCATTTGCATAAAGGTTAAACTAAATTACCGCAGCCCTTTAGGGTGCGTCGTGGAACGGTTTGTATTCTACTCCTATTGCTATGCAAACAGGACGCAGCCTAAAGACGTGCGGTAATTTAATGATAATTTTTTGTTTTTACTTTTAACCATTACCCTTATTTTTGCCCCTTGCCCTTTGACCTTTGCTCGCCTCGATTCGACACCGATTTTCATAAACATCCCATATCAATCGAGTCGAAGCGGGCCCCTTGCTTGCCCTGAACCGAACGACCATCGGGAGTTCTGGTTCGGGACCATTTGACCTTTGCCCTTGATTAATATTGACATTTCCCTCCCCACCTGCTACATCTATTAAGTCAACCTCCGCTTAACGGAGAGCGATACTGGTCAAGGAAGCCTTTTGACTTCACGGATCAGGGCGGTAAACGGTTCCTTAACAACGGTCACGGAGGAAGGGAAATGCCTCAAGACAAAATGGTGAAGTTGAACAAGTTGCCGGTGGACAACGCAGAGCTGGGCGAATACTTTATTGCCGCCCACGAATTGGCACGGCGCGTGCGCGAAGGCACGTATCCGGCGAGAGGAATGGCCAAGATAATGCGCGACCTATGCGAGGGGCCGAAAGTTGATCCGCATCTTTATGCGGCGCGGCAAACAGCGGAAAGCTGCGGGCTGGAAGCCAAACTTTTGGCCTACACCCATCTCGCACTTATGACACACGAAGCCGAGGACGCGCTGAACGCTTTCGAATGCGCCAAACGAATGCTCGGTTGCAAATGCTACACGCCAAAGGACATCGACGCAATTTATAGTTGCATCGCGCTCATCTATTATAATTTGAACGATGGCGATACGCTGTTTCTGACTCCTTTGCGTGTTCTTTTGGACGAGCAGGACGATTGGCGCGAATGGAACAAAAAGCTGGATCACCAAAATCTATGGACGAAAATCTTTTTCAAAACAGAACATCCGAGCTACTCCGACGTTAATGCGTGGTGGCACGCTGATTGCGATGAAGCGTTGCGACTGGGTTCGCATCCGTTGTTCGATGACTACCTGCTGTTTCTCGTCCGCATCGGCTTGCTCTATGAATTGAACGGCAAAACGTTGGACAATCTCATTTCCAACATCGCCGGCTACTACGCCAAAGCCAAAGCGCTGTGCCTGCTGAAACGATTCGACGAACTGCGCGCCAGTCTTGATGCAACTTGGATTGATGAAACTTGGTTTTCACCCAGCCGCACCAACCTGCATCAGAACACGGCCAATGACCAAAAACATCTCGATGTTTTACTTGCCGCATCAGTGCTATTCAAACAC
>MFGM01000034.1:0-10714 GCA_001778275.1 Candidatus Falkowbacteria bacterium RIFOXYC2_FULL_48_21
ATGATGTTTGGATCGGGGAGGATGGCAAGTTGATCGTGGTGGATTACAAGGCAACGAGCAAGGACGGCAAGATTGAAAAATTGGATCAAGATTGGCAAGGCGGTTATAAACGGCAAATGGAAATTTACCAGTGGCTTCTGCGGCAAAAAGGTTTTGATGTTTCCGACGTTGGTTACTTCGTGTATTGCAATGGCAAGCGCGACGCCGCGGCGTTTGACGCGCGACTCGAGTTTGACGTTACGTTAATCGCATATAAGGGCGATGACGCGTGGGTTGAAAAGGTAATCAAGTCGGCGCACGCGTGCCTTTGTGCCGATGAAATTCCGCAAGCCGATCCTGATTGCGATTACTGCGCCTACATTGATGCAGCGCGCGATGTGGGCGGATTGTAACGATTCCGACTTCCTACTCCCTACCACCTACTACCTAAAAATATTTATGAAAGAATGGAAAAAGTCATTAGTGCTCGGCTTCATCTTTGCCGCGGGCGTGTTGATTTACGTCGGACTGGTGGCGTTGTTTATGACCGGTTTAACGGCAAACTTCGAAGGCATCCCGCAAGCGACCGGCGTGCTGTTCATGTTGCTCCTTCTGTGTTTTTCCGCGGCAACTGTGGGGACGCTCATCTTCGGTCGGCCGGTTTACTTGTTGCTTGATAAGCGGTTGAAACAGGCGGCAACGCAGTTGTTGCTTATTTTGGGCTGGTTGCTGGTCTTTTTCGTTGTGATTTTTTTGACCGTTATATTGTAGATATCAACAGCGGAAGTTGACAATTGTTTTTAATTTAGCTATAATGTAGCCGCATTGAATAACGTTCGAGATTTTCCCGGGCGTTTTTTCAATGGCGACGGCTATTTGCTAAATTTAGCTGTCCTAAAGGTCGATTTTTTACAAAAGTCACCATGGGGCGGGAGTTGGTGCGTGGTATGTGGAAGCTGGTCTGGTCATTGGAATATGGTTGTTGGATATAATTAATCCACTTTCAATCATCCACCTTCCAATCCAGCATCTACATACCACGTACCAATAACCTACCTCCAAGGTGGAAGGAAACTCCTATGATTTTATTCTTTGTAGGAGTCATCGAGATGGTGGTCATTGCCAGCTGGACAAAGGTTGTCACCGAGTCAAGAGTCGTTGTCAGCGGCATTATCACGGTTCTGAACATTTTTATCTGGTATTATGTGCTGGATAAGATTGTCGGCGACCTTGGTAATTTGCGACTGGTTGTTCTGTACGCCGCGGGCTGTGCTATTGGCACGATGATGACAACCGCTTATTTCGGCTGGAAAGAGTCGAAAGATAAAATCCGGGTCACACCGGAAAATGAAACCATATGATTGAAGATTCTCTTCAATGTTCTGATGACGTTCCGTTAGGATGAAAGCCGCTTTGTTATAAAAACGCAAAGCGGCTTTTACTTTAGCGAAAGGTTAAAGCGCAGAGTCAAAAGTCCGGAGGTAAAAGTCAAAAGTTTGATTAACAAAATAAATGTTTGAGTCGCAAGTTAAAAGTCTAAAGTCAAAAGTCCGAGGCGCAAACGCAAAACTGGATTTTTTGGGGGAGGTGGGGTATATTGTAGTTATATGTTGCCATGGAGAATGAACTCTGCACGGCGATTGAGGAGAGCGTGGGGAAAATTGAGGGAATAAATAATACTATGAAAAAAAACGCACTAAACAACGAAATTATAATCTACGAAGGCGATAATGGCACGCCTAAGATTGAAGCGCGATTGAATGGTGAAACCGTTTGGCTCACACAAGCACAACTGGTAGATTTGTTTCAATCGAGCAAGGCAAATGTTAGTGAGCATATTAAAAATATTTATACGGAAAAAGAGTTGTCTCCGCAGGCAACTGTTCGGAATTTCCGAACAGTTCAAAAAGAGGGTGATCGGGAGGTTTCCAGAGATATTGAACATTACAATCTTGATCTCATTATATCCCTTGGATATCGAGTAAAATCAAGCATCGCGACAAAATTTCGTATTTGGGCTACCGCCCGGCTTCGCGAGTACATTGTCAAAGGTTTTACGATGAACGACGATTTTCTTAAAGAGAATGGCGGTGGCAAATATTGGCATGAATTGCTTGATCGAATTCGAGATATTCGCAGTAGTGAAAAAGTTCTGTATCGTCAGGTGCTTGATCTCTACGCCACGAGCCTTGATTACAATCCGAAGGCGTTGGAATCCATAAAGTTTTTCAAGATTGTGCAAAATAAACTTCATTACGCCGCGCATGGCCATACGGCCGCCGAGGTGATTGCCGAGCGCGCGGATGCCGGCAAGCCGTTCATGGGACTGCTAACTTTTTCAAAGGGCGGGGTGTCAAAAAAGGATATTGCTGTGGCTAAGAATTATTTAACGGAAAAAGAATTGAAGATTTTAAATAATTTGGTTTCGGGATACTTTGATTTTGCGGAAATTTATGCGATGAAACGCAAGCCGATGTACATGAAAGATTATATCAGGCAATTGGATAACATTTTATCGGCAACCGGCGAAAAGCTACTGCTTGATTCAGGCACCATAAATCACGAGAAGGCGATTGATAAAGCCGAGTTAGAATACAAAAAATATCAAGCAAAAGCCCTAAGTGAGGTAGAAAGGGCGTATTTAGATACAATCAAAACGGTGCAGAAAAAAATCGAAAAGAAAGTAAAGGAACCAAAGCTTAATCGAAGGAAATATGCTGAATAGTTTTCAGTCGAATCCATTTAGTCTCGGCAAAGGCTTTGGCGCGAGAGTGGTATGAGGCGGCGGTCGGTGCGCTCGGTGGGTAAAAATATGTCACAAATAGAAAAAATAAAAAATTTATCCGTATTGCTACTAAAGCTGAAGGAGGATGTTGAGAAATGTAACCAAGACAAGGTTGTCCTGTTGGGTGGCCACTTTCCGTTGTTATATGCCAGAAATTTCGATATTGCCACAGAAGCGATTTCGTATTGGGGGCATTTTTCGCCGTTTACATTGGAGCTGGCATGCAAGGTCGCGGAGTCTGCGGTGCGGTTGGGAAAGAAAGTGGAATTTGTATTTTTTGTTGATGATCATTCTTACGAAGGGCTAAGCGGTTTGTCACCAAATGCTCGCAGTAGGAGGCGGGACAGTTTGTATTGTTTGCGAAATGGCGAAAAGGCCGTTTTGCCGGATGAATATAAGAAAATATTGAATAAGTATGGATTTTCCGAGGCTAATGTCGTGCGTCATGATCATGGTAAGGATGGGAGACATGAATGTTTATACTTTTCGGAAAAGCGTTTGAGGGCATCGACGAGAAATATAGATAACGCCTGTGCTCGCGAGTATGTGGCCTTCTTGGAAAATCCAAAGTATTTTAATAAACAACGATCGTATATCATCGCGGTTGTGCCAAATCGGTGCAAGGGGCATATTTGCGATATCGCTTTGGATCGTGAATTGGAAAATATTCACGCCAGCCACGTTTTTTTCGATACATTAACAGGAGTGTCTCGAAAAGAGTTGTTTGAAAATGGGGTGGGCGTGACCTATAGAAAAGATTAACCTGACCGAAGGGATTGATTGCCTCAAACCCTACAAGTGTGCGACTAAATTTATGAACCTAAATTCTTTGGATAAAATTTTATCAGCCCATCCCTCCTTCCGTCTCACGCAAGCAAAGAAGGCGGTGTTTTGTGATTTGATGGAAGATTGGGACGAGGTGACCAGTTTGCCAAAGGAAATTCGCGGCGCGCTGGCGAAAGATTGTCCGCTTGAAATTGATTCCGCGATGCAGACAAGCGCGGATGGACAAACAAACAAGGCGGCGATAACGCTTGCTGACGGCGCGCGCGTGGAAACCGTGCTCATGCGTTATGCCGAGCGAAATACGGTTTGCGTTTCTTCGCAAGTCGGCTGCGCCATGGGGTGCGATTATTGCGCCACCGGCCAGATGGGCTTTACTCGCGATTTGACGGCGGATGAAATGGTGGAGCAGGTGATTTTTTTTGCGCGCATTTTGAAAAAAGAAAATAAACGCGTTTCCAATGTCGTTTTTATGGGCATGGGCGAGCCGTTTTTGAATTATGACAACGTGATGGCCGCGATTGACGCGATCAACGACAAAAACGGGTTGAACATCGGCAGCCGCCATATCGCCATTTCCACTTGTGGCATTGTTGAAGGCATCAAAAAGTTAGCCGATGAACCGAAACAAGTCAGCCTCGCTATTTCGCTCAACGCGCCGAATGATAGCTTGCGCTCGGAATTGATGGCGGTGAACAAACGTTATCCGTTAAAAAACATTTTGCGCGCGGTGGATGATTATATCGCGAAAACCAAGCGTAAGGTTATGTTCGAATATCTGATGATCGCCGGCGTTAACGATTCGATCGAACAAGCAAAAGCGTTGGCGAAAATTATGGCCAAGCCGCTGTATATGGTTAACTTGATCCCATACAATTTTACCGGCAAATACAAAGCGTCATCCGCGGCACAAGTTCAAAAATTCCGCGACGTGTTGGTTGAGGCGGGGATATACACGACGCAACGGAAGCGGTTTGGGCGGGGAATCAAGGCGGCGTGCGGGCAGTTAGTCGCAGGGCTTGGTTAACGGGTCAATAAAGGGATACCTGCGAAACTCTCATTCGTAGCGAAACTTTCTCGCCACAGGACGACTCGTCCTTTGGCGAAAAAGTTGCAGTAGAATGGAGTTTTGCAGAGCTTCCTAAAAGAAATGATTGAGCGACAGACTTTTATTACGTTGTAGAAACAGGCTTGCGTTTCTCGAGACTTAAGTTATGGCACTGGTAGCCAATAAATTAATCTAATTCTATGAATGAAGAACCAAAAATGCCATCGGCAGAAGATCAGGTAAAAATTGACAAAAGCCGACGTAAAGCGGCCAAGGAGCTTATTGACGAAGGCGCGGAATTTACTATCGGGACGGTCGGAACAGAAGTGGAGGAAAAATTAAAAAAGGAAAAAGCGGGTGAATGGACGCCGGATATTGGCAGTTGGATCAGGTTGAGAAAGACTATCCTCTGCCCGGTAGCCGAGCTCAACGAGGCCACTGCCAAGATGTTTAAGAAATCAGTCGGCCATTACATCATTAAGTACAAGGAAATCTGGTTCGTCGATAAGGATGGAAATTTGGCAAGTGCGCCAATTCCCGCGCCGAGCGAGGTTGGGGCGTTCGATACTTATGACGAGTATGCACTTCGGACATCAGAGATAATGGAGCACATGTTCGAGCGGGACCTAAATAAAATGTTAACCGATTTAGCTTTTGTCATTGACTATCAGATGATCGGTGTTTTTTCGGATGTTTCTCGGCAGCATCGAGAAAAAATTATCGAGGCGGAGAAGCGCAGGGCAAAAGATTCTTTCAACTTTTAGCCAATGTGATCAAGCGCTCCGGTATGCGGAGCGCTTTTGATATTGAAAAAAGCGTTGGTTTGCGATATACTGGTGCGGTATGAATAAGCAGGTCAAAATCGCGTGGATTGGTAAGCATTTTGGAGAAGAACCGCCATTGGTTAGGGGCAAGGGGCCAGAATCAAAGGGTAAAAAACAAGGTGCGGGGACTATTTTTTTTAGCGGCTGCAATCTGCGTTGCGTTTTTTGTCAGAATTATCAAATTCCTCAGCAAGGACTTGGTCGATTGATCAGCGTTGAAGAGTTGGCAAACGCCATGCTTGATCTTCACGGGCAAGGCGCGGTTAATATCGATTTGGTTACCCCGACCCTGTGGGCGGATCAAATCGTTGCGGCCGTTAAGATCGCGCGCGGCAAAGGTTTGTGTGTGCCGATTGTGTGGAATTCAAACGGTTATGAAAAGGTTTCGTTAATCGAAGCGTTGCGTGGTGTGGTGGATATTTATTTGCCGGACTTCAAATATGCCGACGATACGCTGGCGAAAAAGTATTCCGGCGTGGAAAATTATTTGGAAACGGCCAAGGCCGCTATTCGGGCAATGTATGAGCAGGTTGGAAATCTTCAACTGGATGATCAAGGTATTGCTACGCGCGGGCTCATGGTTAGGCACATGGTTTTGCCTGGATTGATGGCGAACAGCATCGGCGTCTTGAATGAAATGGCGCAAATTGATACGATGATTTATGTTAGTCTGATGAGTCAATACAGTCCGGTCTATCGCTCGGCTGAATTTCCGGAAATCAATCGTCCCATTACGGACGAGGAAATGGATCAAGTGTATGATTATGCTGATTTTTGCGGCTTGAAAAACGGTTTTCGGCAGAAGAGTGACAGCGCGCGTCCGATGACGCCGGATTTTCGCAAAGTAAATCCTTTTGAATAAAAAATGCGCGTGGTATCTTGGCCGGCTTCTGAAGATCGTTCACCGCGTCAAGCCGGCGAGCGAACAGTCCCATAGTCCAGCTTATGGGATTGCCCTAGGGTTTTGAAAATCAGTTGATCGCTAAAAATTGAAAAGCCAACATGAAACACGTATTGCATATTATAAAAAACAAACAAAAACTCGAACTGCGGTTCGAGATTCTGAAGTTGATAAGAAAATGGTTTGAACGCGAGGGATTTCTGGAAGTGGATGCGCCAATTATTGTTAGCGAACCGGGTCAGGAACCGAATATCGAGCCGATGAAGCTGGCCGTGCACAACGAAAAAGGCCAAGCGTTTGTTGGCTACTTGCACACTTCGCCGGAGTACGCGATGAAAAAAATGCTGGCCGCCGGATTTGATAAAATATTTTATTTGGGCAAGTGTTTTCGCGATCGCGAAAGTTTTGGCCATAATCACAATCCGGAGTTTACCATGCTCGAGTGGTATCGCGCCAAGCGCGATTTTCTGGCGATTATGGACGACGCAGAAGCGCTGTGCCGCTTCGCGGCGAAAAGTTTGAGCCAGGGGAAGTATAAGAAAAGGATTGACACCGCCAACGCGGCCAAATTGTCCGGCGGTTGGCAAAGAATTTCCATGCGTGAGTTGTGGAAAAAAGTTGTCGGAGTCGAGTTAAACGATTTTCTGACGGCCAAGGCTCTGCGCAAATTATGTGTTCAGCGCGGCTTCAAACCGGCGAACGGCGAAGACTATGAAGAATTATTCTATCGCATATTTCTTAACGAGATTGAGCCGAAGCTGGGAATGGATCGACCGATCATCGTTTATAACTATCCGGCCTGCATGGCGTCGTTGTCTTCGCTGTGCAAAAAAGATAAGCGCTACGCGGAGCGGTTTGAGGTTTATTTCGTCGGATCGGAATTGGCGAACGCCTTCACCGAGCTTACGAATGCGGATGAACAGCTCGCGAGATTGACGAGCGAGCGCGTTGCTCGCAAGAAAAGAGGGATGTTGGTTTATGATATTGACGCGGAATTCGTCGAGGCGCTGCGTTTCGGCTTGCCAAAAAGTGCTGGCATCGCTCTCGGCGTTGATCGGTTGATTATGTCCATCCTTGGTTGCAAAAATATTAATGATGTGTTAGTATTGCCGATGAGCAAATTATGGAATCACGAGGAGATAAAGGGGATGAATGAGATGTGCTGATTGTGAAATAATGAGAGGCATAAGGGCGAAAAAGATTAATGTTGAAATTCTCCCAATTCGTTTTGCGATTTTGTTTTCTTGATTTGTTGATTTTTTACCTATAACAATAATTTATGGCAGGAACATCAGATCTTCACAAGGGTGTCGTGATTCAATTTAAAAATGATTTTTGGATTGTAACGGAAGCCTTCTTTGTCAGTCCGGGCAAGGGCTCCGCTTTTACACGTGTCAAAATGAAAAGCTTGACCAGCGGTAAAAACGTGGAACAAACGTACAAGAGCAATGAAACCGTGGATATTGTGGAAGTGCAAAATCAGCGTTTTCAATACTTGTACAAAAGCGGGGAAAAGTACGCTTTTATGAACCAATCCAGCTACGAAACGATTGAAATCGGTGCGGATATCTTGGGCGACACAGCCAAGTTTTTGCTCGAGGGCATGGAAGTGCGGGCGGTGTTGTTTCAAGAAAACGTGGTGGCCGTGGAGCTACCCATTAAAATGAAATATAAGGTTACCGAAGCGCCTCCGGCCGTCAAGGGAGACACGACCAGCTCCGGCCGATTGATGAAAGACATTACGTTGGAAAATGGTTTGGTTGTGCGTGGCCCGATATTTATCAAGCCGGGGGAAACGGTTTTGATCAATACGGAGACAGGAGAGTACTGTGAAAGGGTGAATGATTAACACGAATAATCGCAGGGCGCGCGAATGACACGAATTTATAAATTGTCGTTTGAAATTGATTCAAGCGCCAATTTTTTATTTTCTGATTTTTGTAATTATTCGTGACATTCGCGCGCCCTGCGATCATTCGCGTCATTCGCGAGTTTTGCGATTATTCGCGTTTTTATCCACAGGGCGTTTTTGTTTTTTTGTTTATAATAAAATAGATTAGTGATAAAATTAAAGCGTGAAGAATTTAAAATATTTTTATTTTACAATTTTCGTTGAACGGCTTGTTTAAAATAAGTTTGACTGAAAATTGAATTTGTATGGACAAAAAGAATTTTCTGTTTTTCTCGTACGACGGTCTCATCGGCGACATCGCTTGGCAAGTGGTGAAGGAGGGGCACAATGTCAAATACTTCATCGAAGCGAAAGATGAAAAAGAAGTGACGGATGGGTTCGTGGAAAAAGTCGACGATTATGAAAAGCACGTTGAGTGGGCGGACATTATTATTTTCGATGATGTGCTCGGCCAGGGCAAGATGGCGCAAAAATTGCGTAAGCAGGGTAAGCTGGTGATTGGCGGCACGGCGTATTGCGACTTGCTTGAGGATGATCGCACCTTTGGCCAAGAGGAATTACGCAAGTATGGAGTATCCATTATTCCTTACCAAAATTTTTCTTCATTTGACGAGGCGATTGATTTTGTGCAAAAAAATCCGGGTCGTTACGTTTTGAAACCGAGTCTCGAGGCGCAGAATATCAAGGGACTTTTATATATTGGTGAAGAAGAAGACGGCAAGGATTTATTGCAAGTGCTCGGTGATTACAAAAAGGCTTGGGAAAAAAAGATTCCATCATTTCAGTTGCAAAAAAGAATCACCGGCGTGGAGGTGGCGGTGGGCGCGTTTTTCAACGGCAAAGAGTTCGCCTATCCGATCAATGTGAACTTTGAACACAAGAAATTATTTCCGGGCAACCTCGGCCCGTCCACCGGCGAGATGGGCACTCTTATGTTTTGGTCCGCGCCGAACAAGATTTTCAACCAAACATTGAAAAAGATGGAGCCGAAATTGGCGGAAGAGGGTTATGTCGGTTACATCGATATCAATTGTATCGTGAATAACAACGGTATTTACCCACTTGAATGGACATCGCGTTTCGGTTATCCCACGATCAATATTCAACAGGAGGGAATCATGATGCCGATCAGCGACTTTTTTTATGAGTTGGCAAAGGGGGAACTTAAACAATTCAAAACTAGAACCGGTTTTCAAATCGGACTGCGTCTGGTGGTACCGCCGTTTCCGTTTGATGATCCGGAAACATTCGAAGTGAAGTCAAAGGACTCTGTGATTATTTTCAATAAACCGACCGAGGGCGTGCATATCGAAGATGTAAAAAAGGTGAACGATGAGTGGATCGTCACCGGCACGACCGGCGCAGTGTTGGTGGTTTGCGGCCTTGGCACGACGGTGAAGCAGGCGCAAGCGCAGATGTATGGCCGAGTGAAAAATATTATTATTCCGCACATGTATTATCGCACGGACATTGGCGACCGATGGTTTGAGGATGGCGACAGACTTCACAGTTGGGGATACCTGCACGAAAACTAGGAAAATCGCCGGGATAGTTAATAGAAGTTAATGAAGGTTAATTGATAGTTACCCAAAGAACACAGCAAAACGGCGAGCAAACGCTGTTTTGTTTTTGGAAGAAACATGATAATATATCGCATATGCAGAGTTTTAATACCAAACCGCTGGCGGACAGGATGCGGCCAAGTTCACTTGATTATTTTCTCGGGCAAACGGAAATCGTTGGCGAAGGAAAACTACTTCGCCAGGCGATTGAGGCAGATCAAGTTCCCAGTATGATTTTTTGGGGGCCGCCGGGTACGGGCAAGACAACGCTTGCTTTTATTATTGCCAAGAAAACCAAAGCTGACTTCATCCAGATCAGCGCGGTGACGAGCGGTGTTTCGGATTTACGTGAGATTATCAAAAAGGCGCAGGAGAATCGGCGTTTGAGCATACGGACGATTTTATTTATCGACGAAATTCATCGCTGGAACAAGGCGCAACAGGACGCGCTTCTGCCGATCGTGGAACAGGGGACGTTAACTTTGATTGGCGCGACTACAGAGAATCCGAGTTTTGAGGTTCGAAGTGCGTTGTTATCGCGATGTCGCGTGTTTGTGTTGAAGCAATTGGATTGTCCGGAATTAGTCAAAATAATTCAGAATGCTTTGGTGGACAAAGAAAACGGTCTTGGCGATTTGAACATAAAAATTGTTCAGGACGTTATCGACAAAATCGCCGAGATGAGCAATGGCGACGCTCGTACCGCGCTTAATATTTTGGATTATGCCAGTTCACTTGGCAATGAGATTACGCTTGATATCGTTAAACAAGCGTTTCAAAAGTCGCACCTCATGTATGACAAAGACGGCGAGGAGCATTACAATATCATTTCCGCGTTGCATAAATCCATGCGCGGTTCGGACGCGGACGCGTCGTTGTATTGGTTGGCGCGGATGCTAGAGGCGGGCGAAGATCCGCTT
>MFGM01000034.1:11003-11357 GCA_001778275.1 Candidatus Falkowbacteria bacterium RIFOXYC2_FULL_48_21
GCAAGGATTATAAGTACAGTCCGGATTTCGGTTATCAAGAAAAGCAGGAGTATTTACCGGAGAAGTTGAAGGGCAAAAAATATCTAAATTTAGATATTCGTGGCTAGTGCGTTTGACAAAGTTCGTTGGTTTTTATAAACTCGCATATTCGTTGGCAACGGCTCATAACAAGGGAGGTGAGTCATGTACAATGTGGTGATCGAGTACACGGCAGCGGCTGGCGGGTATGCCGGCAATCGGTTTTGGACATCATACAAGAATCAGGATGCTTTCAAGCGGGCGAAAGTAGAAGAGGATCCCCGGCATCGTGTAATCGCCGTGGGGGTCTCGAATGAGAAAGCGATTGAATTGACG
>MFGM01000035.1 GCA_001778275.1 Candidatus Falkowbacteria bacterium RIFOXYC2_FULL_48_21
AGTTCGCGCCTCGCGCGGCTGTTTTTTTGCTGACAAATGATTTTTAACATAAAAGTATTGTTTTGTGACGCTTGAAGACTTGGCGAAACAAAAACGCTCCCATACGCTGGAGCATGGGAGTGTCGCTGTGTGGTGCCGGAAGTTATAATGCGATTAAGGCACTTCTATGAACTAGTGCATGGAAGCGTTTGTTATTTGAGTTATTACTTGTCTAATTATACAGTAAAAGTGTTCATCTAACTTGACATTCAAAAAAAGATTTGCTATATTTGCATGTCGTGTCAAGGTTTGAAACAAGCGCCTCGGACGCTGGCAACGGTTTCCGGAGCGCTCGTCTCAATCATGAGACAAGTCCCCGCCGCTCGCGAGCAGCGGGGGGTCCGCGTCGTCCGGCAGGCGACAGATTTGTTCCTTAAAGCCTCTAAAGGGAAAAGGGGAATGAATCACAAAACTGGAGGTGTGCCATGGGCACAAAACAGCTGAGGAGTGCGTACAAGTTGGGAAAAGGACAGTACGAAAAAGCGGCGCTGGAGTTCGATGGCGCGATCTTGAAACAGGGGGGCGATGCATATGACATTTATGAGCGCTTCCTTGACGAGACACCGGAAGGAAAAGAGTTCTTGCGCGCTTCGGCTCGGGGACTGGTTCTCGGCGAAAGCGTTGTCGCGTTCGAAAAAGCGATCGAGGCGGCGGGTGGTGATCCGCGCGTGGTGTTCGAAGGATTGCGCACGGATACGGAGTATACCGCCGGTCTCGCGCAGTACCTTGTCACTTTGGCGAAGCACAATGCCGGACCGGTTGTTCCGGCGTCGGCAAAGAAGGTGATCACCGCCGCCGAAGCGCGGCAGATCATGGGCCGCAACATTTTTGACGCCGCAGACTGGGCGAGTTATTACAATGTCCAGTTCACCAAGCGTCAGCTCCGTGAAGCCGCGAAGTTTCCGTGGGGCGAAGATGTTCTGAACGGGCCGTGCCCATACAACCAGGGCAAGCTGGTGAAAGAAACGCACTTTGCGTTTCTCGGAATCACGAAAATCAACGGTGTTCCATTTACGGTGGAGGAGTGGCTTAAGTTGCATCCGTCCATCGGGGATAATCAGCCGCGGTTCTGTTTCGCGGAAAATCCGTGGCATGCCGGCCAGCCACACACCGATGTGGCGACAATGGAGTTTCGGTGGTATCTCCTGCTCAAGGAGATCGTTCCCGGTTCGACGAGCAAGTTTCCCGACGAGCAGGTGGCAATGCTGGCATCGGCATATGAGGTGCCGAGCACCATCGCCGAAGTTTCCAAGGAAATACTCGTTTTCCGCAAGACAAATGTGCGGCCGAATCAGACATTGTGGAGCGCTTGTAAGGAGCGGACAGTGAAAACCGATCAGGTGGCTGCTGGCTTGGTGTCCTGTGTTGACCGCTTCAGGGCTCGCGGGCTCCGTGTCAGCCACTGGGATGGTGCTCGCGACGGCCGCGTTGGGGTTGGTGCGTCTCGGAAGTTCTGATCTTTGATTCCTTGCATTCTTGTTCCTTTTTGAACACTTGAGGCTTTGGCGATATCGCCAAAGCCTCGTTTTTTTATAGAAATGCGCGGTATGTTCTGGTGGATGAGAATGTGTTTGAGTTTGGAAATTATCGCTGTGGCTTGTACTGCTATGCTTCTCAGCGGAGAAGTGTTGTTTTGTGACGCTTGAATACTTGGCGAAACAAAAACGATCCCATGCGCCGGTGCATGGGAGCGCCGTTTTTAGATCAAAATTATTTTTTGTAGATAAAAAGCCGCTCTGAATTATTTTTTCCCGGATAAATATCAATCACCTTCACCGGCCGCCATGTCGGGAAAAAACTTTCATTGGCAATGACGATTGCGCCCGGTTTCAGCTCGGCCAAGAGTTTTTTTTCGAGCGGCGGCATGACGGAATACCAGAGATAGGTGTAAACTACGTCCGCGCGACTGACGTCAAGGGCGAAAATATTTTTGGTGATGAAGTTCACGTCCCGCTTCAGTAGCTTCGCGCGCAACTTGGCAAGTAGGATACGCAAACAGTCCTTGTCCGCGGCCGTTATGTTCAAGTTCGGGAAGCGCTCCTTCAGCGCGCAAGAAAAAATGCCCGTGGCACAACCAAGGTCAATGAAGTTGGCGTTGGTTTTGCCGTTGGAAACGAGAAATTTTTCCACCAGCCCTTGCGCTTCTTTGCCGGTCGGTAGATTGTGGCCGAGGAATACGAAGTTGAAGAAAAAAATAAAATAAATTATCAGTACGGCGAA
This sequence comes from Candidatus Falkowbacteria bacterium RIFOXYC2_FULL_48_21, assembly GCA_001778275.1. Lineage (GTDB taxonomy): Bacteria > Patescibacteriota > Patescibacteriia > UBA11705 > JABHMO01 > MFGM01. Next base: position 2,260 of record MFGM01000035.1, read on the forward strand.
GATGATGGCGGCGGCGATGATCGCGATAATTAATAAACTCATAGGAATGTGTTAGAAATCAGTGCGTTATTTATGTTTGAATTCCTTTGGTTTTGTCAGCGCGGGAATTTTCGTGCCGCCGAATCGCGTTGCTTTTGCCATCAACCGCGAAGCGACTTGTATGCCTTTCGCTCTCGCCCCACGCCCGGTGTTCCCCCTTGAAAATGGTTCGCTTTCGCCCCGCGCCCAGTGTTCCCCCTTGAAAAGGGGGCTAGGGGGTTCCGTGGCTCGCTCGTACGCCCTCCCTCGCGCATCGATAGTCGTGGCGCGGAAACAAGCGCGGACGTGTGGTGGTGATGTTCGTGGGGCGTGCCGCATGCCTTTGCTTTGAAATATTTGTGACTGCGTATCCGGCTCCGAAGGAGCCCCTTCGGGGCTAAAGCCGGGTGAAATTTATTAGCTCAATAGTACTTTTTAAACATTTTAAATATCTCCCCCGCCACATCCTGAGGCTGACCGTAAATGGGATAATGATGCATCTCAATGCACGGCACGGTGTTGACTTCGAGCACGGCGCAGGGTTGTTCACGCCAAGACTTGGAAATGTCTTTGATCATGAAATCAAGGCCGATCACTTTTAATCCGAAATGTTTGGCGATATCAAAAAAAAGTTTTTGATTGTCAGGATGCATTTCGTTCGTTACCTCGGCAATGTCGCCGCCATGGCGCATAAAGGGATCTTTTTGCAGAAAAATGGTTTGACCGGCCGGCGGGACGCTGGCCGTTGTTAACGCTTGACCGCGCAAGAAAGACTCATCCGCCGCCAGCGCGTGATAAAATTTGTTGTCGCGCCGCGGGTCGGTGTTTTTTTGTTCCATGAGCTTGGCAATCGAGTATTCCCCATTGCCAACGACGTGCGCCGGCAGCTGCTTGGCGCAGGCGACAAAGTCGCCGTCAATCACCGTGGCGCGGTGAACAAAGCGGTCGGCAAGATATTTTTCAACGATAAAGTATGGTGAAAATTCGTTGGCATGGTCTATTGCCATGGCGAGTTCGAGTTCGTTGTCAATGTCCGTTGTGACATGACGCGCCACCGAGCCGGCACGCGGCTTAACTACGACGGGGAAGCCTATTTGTTCGGCAAAGCGCAGCGCTTTTTTCTTTTGCCAGAACCAAAAAGCGCGACTCGGCAAAACGGGAAAGCCGCCGACGCGCAGGATTTGCGTGCAAATTTTCTTGTCATCAATGTCCGTGGCCAGCCGTTCGTTCGCGAACTCGGCAATGGGCAGAGTGTCGAAGTGGCGAGTTTGGCCGTTCGCCGTAATGCGGAAATGGTCGGTATAACCAAAGCGCGTTTTAAGAATTTCCACCTTGGCGCCGTTTCGTTTCGCTTCGTCAATGAAAAGTCTGGCGCGCGATTCGATTTTGATTTCCTCCGTCAAAGTTTCAAAGCGCGCCAGTCCGAGGGTGGTGAAAATTATTGGCAAGACGTTTGAGAAGTGGCGGTCAAGTCGTTTGGAGAGAAGCGTTAAAAATCTGGGGAAAAACAACGACACCGAAGCCTCGACCCAATTTTGCCAATGGGTGATTTTCGGGCGATGGCAGGCGGGGCAAAAGTTGTTTTTGTTTCTTGACATGTATGTATCTTAACAGAAAAATAACCGTTGTGGAATACGGGCTGGGTGGTGGGCTTTATCCGTGCTATAATAGAGACATTAAAACTAATATAAAAGTATGAAGCGTGATGAAAACAAGTTTGTTAAACATGGTAAGCGGTGCGTGCACTCATCGATTTTTTTACCGATCATCGCGTTGACCATTTTTAGTTTTGTGGATTTGCCGCTTTTTTCCATGGCGCAGGAGATTAAAATGAGCACGCCGATTATCCGAACGTACAAAGTGGCACAAGCCACGTCAACCGCCCCGGCAACTGAAAAGGCAAATGTTGTTATTAATTCGACCGAATCTGTCCCTGCGGGCCAGTCAACAATCATAACGCCGGCCACCGATGCATCCGTGCCAATGGCCGCAACAGTCATTGTTACCGAACCGTCAAAAATAACCGACGCCACCACGCCAACGGTTGTCAATCCGCCGGTCAGCGGTGGAGCGATTGTTGCCCCTTATCCGGTTACGAAGACCTCTGGAGAACCGATGCCGGTACCTGTTCCGACACCGACCACGTCCGGTGGAGAAGCGATGAATACTCCTGTGCCGCCTGCCGCATTCAGCGGAGGAGAAGAAAATAAAAAGCAACCGAACAAAGAAGATAAACAGTTCGATAAAGGCGAACAATTTATTTCCGAAGACGATGACGGGATGGAAATGGAATTCGTGGATCCAAAGCAAGTGAAAAATGCGTTGAAGGAGTTGAAAAATATTCAGAGCGAGTTGAAAAGATTTTTGAAACAAGTGAAAAAATTGCCCAACAGCGCGGACGATGCGGCCACGATTAACGATCTTTTGACGCAAGCGACCGGATTCTACAAAAATATCAGCGCGCCGACGGAGGATATGAGTTTGCGCGAAGCGATGCAGGAATTTTGGGACGCGCGACTGTGGGATGAGGTGAATGTGATTCGGGCGAAGGTGGAGTTGCCGAAAGAATTAATTAATATCGCCAAGGATTTGAAAAAAGCAAAAAAGTTGATTACCCAGAAACCATTTATTAATTTGGGGCTGGATATCAGCGTAATCAGCGGCGCTTTGGGCGAGGCGGAGGCGGCGTACAATGAGGCCAAGACGAATTATGATCAAGGCAACATGGAAGACGCGCAAATGGCCATGGAGCCGATTCACAGCGGCCTGCATCCGGGTGAAATTATGGGCGTGCTTTATCAGATGAAGGAGATTAAATATCGATTGAAAGGATTGAAAAATAAAGAGGTTAAAGGGATTGTTGATGAATTGTTAGTGGACGTCATCGACAGCGCCAACGTCGGCGATTTCCGCGAAGCCAATCAGGCGATGAACGACATCAAGTCGGAGTTGATGAAGATAATGCAGAAATATATGAAATCGACCTCGAAGCTGGATGCTGCAAACAAGGCTAAGTTTGACAAGCTGGAACAGATAATTTCAGATAAATTGGGAGCGGAGAAACAGGGGCAAAAATCGGATCAGGGGGGAGAGTTAGAAGAGTAAAAGTTGTCCGACGCAGGACGTGCGCCAAAGGACGCACTAGTCCTCTGGCGAGAAAGAAATTTAATCGAGAATAACAAACAAAAGAGCGACGGGAAAGTCGCTCTTTTGCGTTGCTTAACGCCTTGACTTTCGTTCGCTGTCGCGCTAAGCTACGCCAAGCGATTGTTCTTTGATTGGAGGTGACAATGGAAACGGATTATGGTTGGAAACAGGTGGGGAAGATGCCCGTAATTTTCGTTGTGCCGCATGGCGGCGATCCGGTGGAGGGAATGATCGCGCGCGCGGCGGAGAGGCTTCGGCCACTTGATGTTTCCTTGGTGGTGAACACGCGGATGCGTCGTCGGGTGGTGAATTTCAACGATTACGTGCAATTGCGGCGGTCGAATGATGAGAAAGCCATGGCTTTTTGGCGAGATGTGAAAGCGGCTGTGGAAAAAGTGTTGTTAATGCCGCGATGCGGGGCGTTCGTTTATTTCATTCACAACGCCGAAGCAACGTTGAAGCGCGGCAGTAAGATTTTTCCGCGACGTAAGACGCCGGACGGCGATCTTGTTTACAGTGAATTGACGCAGCGGGATCCGCGGCCTTACGATGTGGACATCGGTTGCGGACAAACCGGACTTTTGTCGGTGAACGGATCTGCGATCGAAGCGTTGACAATGCCAGAGTTGGAAGCGGCGTTTTGCCGCCACTTGGTTCCGGCCGAAACGATCTATCCGCGCCGTGGGAGCGGTGCGGTCGTGACGTTTTCGCCGGACAAGCTCTTAGCGCTGGTTTGTTTGATTAAGTCGTTGCAACCCGCTTGGCTGGTGGAAGTGGGCCGCGAGTTCGCGGCGCAGAAGTTGAACAATTTGAGCCAGTCGGTTTTTCGCCGGTTTCGCGATACCGGTCGCGTGGCCACCGTGCAGATTGAGTTCCTCGACACGTTGCCGGAAAAGGCGGTGGCGGAGATGTTGGTCGAGCTTTCCCTGTTCCGTTAGTTTACAATTAAGCGGCTCCTTGAGCCGTTTTTTATTTTGTTCAAAATACGTTTCGGTCAGGCGAACAGTTCGCGGACATCGTCCCAAGTTAATTTTTTGAACCGATCTTTGCTTTCGTTTATCAATGCGTCGAACAGATGCTGTTTTTTTTGTTTGAGAGCCTGAATTTTTTCTTCGATTGTGCCGACGGTCAAAAGACGATAAATATTAACGGCTTTGGTTTGGCCGATGCGGTGAGCGCGATCTATCGCTTGGTTTTCTACGCCCGGATTCCACCATGGATCGAAGATGATCACCGTATCGGCGGCCGTCAGATTCAATCCGGTGCCGCCGGCTTTCAAGCTGATGAGAAACACGGTGATTGCCGCATCGGAATTGAATTTTTCGATAAGAGTTTGGCGGTCCTTCGTTTGGCCGGAAAGATACAGATGATTGATGTTTTGATCTTGCAAGGCGGCGGAAACAATGTCCAGCATTTTGGTGAATTGACTGAAAATCAATACTTTTCGGTTGCCCTCTCTGACGGTGTTTACGAGGTCAAGACACATGGTCAGCTTGGCGGATTCATATTTTCGGAAATCACCGTCCTTGATGAGCAGCGCAGGGTGGTTGCAGGCTTGGCGCAGTTTGGTCAGTCCGGCCAGAATATGAATTTGCGCGCCGTTGAATCCTTTTTTTTCGACGGTGGAGAAAATTTCGCCGCGCACTTGGGTTAGAATTTGTTGGTACAGGATACTCTGTTCTTCGCTTAAATGGCACTGGCTGGACTGTTCGATTTTTGGCGGTAGATCAGGCAAGACTTCGGCCTTGGTGCGGCGTAACATAAAACCGGCGACTTTGTGGCGCAGATGTTCCAGTGTCGGCCGATCGCCATGGTCCATGATCGGTTTATGAAAATGCTTGGTAAAATGTTCGTGACTGCCTAGAAATCCGGGCATTAAAAAATCGTAGATTGACCACAGCTCTGAAACGCTGTTTTCGAGCGGGGTGCCGGTCAGTGCCAAGCGATAATCGCAAGTGAGTTTTTTTACCGCTTGGGCGTTTTTGGTCGTCTGATTTTTGATGAATTGCGCTTCGTCCAGCACGGCATAGTTAAAACGCATCTCCGGCCGGCAAAAAAATTCTTCGTCATGCTTGAGCGTGCCGAAGCTGACAATTACCAAGTCGGATCGAATAATTTTCGGCCGCAATGCCAGGCGTTCCGGTAATGTTCCGTCATAAATCAATACCTTTAAGGTAGGGAAAAATTTTTTTGTTTCCGCTTGCCAGTTGTACAGCAATGTTTTCGGACAAACGACGAGCGATGGGTGACTGGCAATTTTTTCCATGGCCAGTACGCACAATGTTTGCAGGGTTTTGCCCGTACCCATGTCATCGGCCAAAATGCCGGCAAAATGGAAAGAGCGTAAAAAATAGAGCCATTCAATTCCGTGCTTTTGGTAAGGACGCAGGATTTTCCCCAGTCGATTCGGCAAGCGCACTCGTTTTACCGGCTGGCCGGTCTGTACCTGCTCCATGAATTGCTGGAAATTTTTGGCGCGAATGGAATTGTAATGTGGCGAACTCGTCATCACATATTCGAGCTCGGGCGCCCGATGCAATGAGCCTTCGAAGCCATCGTTTTCTTTGGCATGAAAGCTTTTCAGCAAGCGCACCAAGCGTTCCAATTCCGGCCGATTGGCAATCTCGACCAACGTGCCGTCGTCTTTGCGCCAAAACGGCTGGGTGCTGTTGATAAAGTTGAAAAGTTTTTCGAGCGTGACCCGTTCATCGCCGCAATAACAGGCCAGATCAAAATAAAGCCAATCCCTTTCGGCGTTTATATCCGCGGTGAAATCGGCGCGAAAAGTTTCTTGTTCGAGTGCCAGTTTATCCTTGGTGAAAATAATTTTATATCCTTGCTGTTTGGCGTGAGCAACGAGCTTTGGCCAACTATTACGCAGATATTCCGTCAATTGAGCGGTGTTGTTTTTTTGGCATTTAAGCGTTTTGGTGAAACCGAGCGCGAGCGCTTGCTTGGCCGTTTCTTGATAAAATTCTATTTCTTGTTTTTCCGCCACTTTGGCGCTATGGATAATGCCGTTTTCGACGGTAATGATATGGCTCCCGGGGTGTTCAAACGATGGCCGGCGGCTGACAGCGCTGCTATTATATCGGCGACTGGCAAAGACGCTTTCAGAAATATCTTGTTGATAAATTCCGTAATCCATAATCGGCGCCACGCGGATGGTTTGAGCCGTATTGTCAAACTCTACAGAAAATCCCGGTTGAGGCGCCGCGGAAACGGGTTGCGGTTTCAAAGCGGGTAACGGTGCGGTCAAGGATAACAGTCGCGTGGCATCAGCGGTTACCTCGTCAAATTTTTCTATTTCATCGCCGGTCAATTCCGTTTGTAAATATTTAATGTTGTTGTCGAAGTTTCCATAAGGGGCAAGTACTGGACTCAGGCGGCTGAAAATCGACGCGAGCAGTGGCGAAAGCCGATGACTTTCCACGGTATCACCTTTTTCCACAATGAGATATTCGCCATGAACGTAAAACGGCTGTTCACGCCAAGCCATATTTTTTGTCCCGTAATCCTTTGGTATCCGAAAATAAAAAGCGTGGTGGACTCTGGTTTGATCCGAGGCCATTGGTGTCGCCGCGCAAATAATTTTTGCGTTTAACGGTGCTGGGTGGAGATCAAGCGTCAGCGGTTGCTCGCGGTAATAAGGTAAATGAGTATAAACAGGGAAGCCCGATTCCGCCATGAGTGGAAAAAGTTTGGCTGGGTCGGGTGGGGGGGATTGGAATTGCTGAAACCGGCCGCCGGTTATATAAGTCAAAAACTCGCGTTGTTTTTCAGTAATGTCTTTTCGCGTGAGCACGGCACCGATGCTGGCTTGCATCCGCGTTGCCGTTTTGTAAAATATCGGTGCGTAGCCGTTGATTGAACTTATAATAAGAAAATAATCTTTGGGATTGAATGATTGGACATGAATCGAGGCGATAGCCGTTTGTTTGTGATTGTTTGTGACTGCGGCCGGCGAGTCGATCGGTCGGCGAAAAAGTAGTAATTTATCAATCATGCTTTTTGGTATAGACTCGGTCGAAAGTCCAAGCTCTTTCAGCGCTTGGCGCAGGCGAGCTTCATCTAGCGAAGATGATGTTTTCGTGCTGATGGACACGTCCGGTTGTTTGACGGCCGGAGCCATGTTTTTTGTGGTATCTTTTAGTGACTCCGCATAGGTGAGTCCAAGTGCCACGGCATGTTTGCAATTGTCATCGTATGGGCAGGTGCAGTCTATCGCAACGAAAGTTTCGGTTTTTGCGACGAACTCGAGGCTAACATCATAAATGTCGTTCCCTTCAACCTCTCCCTCGATGGTTACGGTCGTTTTTCCCGGGTTTTCTTTCGCCGACCACTTGCCGACCATTCCGTCTCGAAAATAACCCACGCCGCGTTCGTAAATACGCGACTCGGTTTGACGTTTCAGGGCTTGTCTGATGGTTTTGGCGGAAAGCATGGTTTAAAGGATTAGAAAATGAAAACGCGAAGGCTATTGAAATTAAATGTATCGCGTTTTATGTAAGATTGCAAGGTCGTGTGACGGCCTGGCTGTTTGTTGGTTAATGAAAAGCGCGTGATAAGATCACGAGTCATTGAGCACGGGATACCGGTCAGGGCACCCCTTCCGAGATGGGATCAAGGTAACGTTTTTTATGGATCAATGAGCATTCTTATGAAAGAAGAGGTTCGATTGACTTGATCTATTCCGTTTGCTAGTATAAGAGAGTTCCGTCTTTATATCGTGATCGGGGTTTGTCCCGAAGTGCTGCCGGCTTGCAAAGCTACGCTTAGCGTTGCTGGCGAGCGGAGCGAGAGACTGATAAGCCGTTATCGCTTAGTGATGGGCTTGCTCCAGCACCAGTCGCTTTGCTCCGGTACCGGGCAAGCCATAACTGACGTGGAGCGAGTAATAGACCGTTATCGTTTACAGTGATGGGCTTGCCCAGAACTCGAACGAGCGGAGCGAGCGAGTAGTTCTGGGCCAGTAGCTCATCTGGTAGAGCACCTGCTTTGCAAGCAGGGGGTGGCAGGTTCGAGCCCTGTCTGGTCCATTTTTTCTCCCGTTGAAATGGAGCGACGGATGGCCCAGCCATTATTTTGCATATAAGGCCGGATTATAAAACTGCCGACTGGTCGTCGGCAGTTTTTATTTACTCGTTTACATGCTACTCCATTTGGCAAACATGATAAATAGAGAAATGAACGCCGCGCCCATTACGTATGGCGCAATCAGCGACAAATAGTTGTGCTTGTGCGGATGGAAACGGCGCAGTAGTAGAGAATTGCCCACGACCGAAATGGAGCTCATGGCCATGGCCAATCCGGCCAGCTCCGGCCGCAGAATCAAGCCGATTCCGGCAAAAACGCGAGCCGCGATCGGGATGCCGATGACATTATAAAATAAAGCGAAGAACATATTTTGTTTGATCTTGCTCATGGTTTCGCGGCTTAGCTTGATGGCGGTCAGAACGTCGCGCAAATCATTTTTGATGATCACGATGCCGCCGGTTTCCATTGCCACGTCCGTGCCGCCGCCCATGGCAATGCCCAAATCCGCTTGCGCGAGAGCCGGCGCGTCGTTGATGCCATCGCCGACCATGGCGACTTTGGCGCCGGCGTTTTGCAGTTTTTTCACTTCGTTCGCCTTGTCTTCCGGCAATACTTCGGCCAAGACATTGGTGATGCCGATCTGTTTGGCAATGGCCGCGGCCGTTCTCCGATTGTCGCCGGTCAGCATGTAAACAGCGAGGCCGCGCTTTTGCAATTGTTGAATCGCTTCAATGGTGTTTTCTTTTAGCGTGTCGGCCACGGCGATCAACCCCAACACTTCTTTGTCGGAAGCCAAGATCATGGTGGTTTTCCCCCCTTCTTCCAGTTTGCGAATTTTTCTTTCCGCTTTGCTGATATCGAGGCCGGCGATGTCGGTGATTAACTTGCGATTGCCCAAAAAGTACTTTTGGTTTTTGATTACCCCTTCCACCCCGTGACCCGGAATGGCTTGAAAGTTTTCTACCGTCTCGAGCGAAATGGATTCTTCTTGCGTATATTTGACGATTGCCTCGGCCAAGGGATGCTCGGATAATTTTTCCAAGCTGGCGGCCGCGGCGACGATTTCTTCTTCGTCGCTTGATGCCAAGCCGACAATGTCGGTAACCTCCGGCTGACCCTTGGTCAGCGTGCCCGTTTTGTCAAAAACAATCGTTTGAATCCGGCACGCCGCTTCGAGCGGCTCGCCGCCCTTGATCAAGACGCCATACTCCGCGCCCTTGCCGGTCCCCACGGTGATTGCCGTCGGCGTGGCCAAGCCCAAAGCGCAAGGGCAGGCGATGACGATCACGGCGGTGAAGGCCATCAGGCTGAAGAGTAAGGTGGCGTTCAAAAATAGATACCAAATCAGAAATGTGGCAATCGCGAGGCCAATGATAATCGGCACAAACCGGGCGGAAATTCTGTCGGCAAAAGCCTGAATCGGCGCTTTTGATCCTTGCGCTTCCTCAATCAGGCGAATTATTTGCGCCAGCGCCGTTTCTTTGCCGACTTTGGTCGCGGTGAATTCAAAACTGCCATGTTTATTGATCGTGGCGCCGATTACGGTGTCGCCGATATTTTTTTCCACCGGAATGCTTTCGCCGGTGATCATTGATTCATCTACGGACGATTGACCCTTGGTGATGACGCCGTCCACCGGAATTTTTTCTCCCGGCCGAACCACGACGATGTCTCCCGCCGCGACCGTATCAAGCGGCACATCCACGGTTTGATTATTTTTTACCAGGCGCGCGGTTTTTGGTTGCAGGCCCATTAATTTTTTAATCGCGTCGGAGGTCCGACCCTTGGTTTTGGCTTCCAGCCATTTGCCGAGGATAACGAAGGTGATCAGAAAGGCGGCGGTCTCGAAATATAGATCAGCGATTTTTTCGCCACCGAGGCCGATCAGGCTGCCGGTCTTGGCGACATGATTGAGGAATAAGACCAAGCTGTAAATGTAAGCGGTGCTGGTGCCGATGGCGATCAGACTGTCCATGTTGAACGTTTTCATTTTCAGACTGCTCCACATGCCGCGGTAAAATCCGGATCCGATAATAAATTGGATGGGGGTTGTCAGAACGAGCGAAGCAATGCCGATGAACGGCAACAGCGCCTTGCCTCCGGGAAGAATCGAAAAGAAGTCGAGCAACATGAAATAGAGCATCGGCAGGCTCAATGCCAGACCCCAAATGAATTTGTGGAAATATGACCGAATCACATTTTCTTTTCGCGCTTTTTCCATTTCCGGTGTCTCATCTCCCGCCAGGTCGGCGCGATAGCCGGCCTTTTTTACCGCCTCAACGAGTTGTCCCGTGGTGACGAGAGCGCGATCATATGCCACTCGGGCTTTTTCGGCCGCGAAATTGACATTGGCCTCTTTGACGCCCGGTATTTTTTTTAAACTGCGTTCAATGATGCCCGCGCACGAGGCGCAATGCATGCCGGTAATGTTTAGGGATAAACGTTCTTCACCGTTTGCGCCGGCCGTCAAGTGTGCCGTATCGGCTGGCTCGGTTTTTGCCAAAGAGGCCGGAGTCAGAGACGGACGAGAGACCATTGAATCATTGGAGAACACGTTTAACAGTTGACCGATTTTGGCGGAATTGACCAATTTGTCCACGATGAGATCAATGTCCGGTCGGCCGTTCGGCACCTCAAATTCACCTTTTTTGTGTTGACTGATTTTTCCTTGAAACGACGGTTTATCATTTTTTTGGCCAAACTCGCCGGTCGCTTCAACGGTGGTTTCCAGTTTAATTTTAAACGGCTCGTCATGATTGACGGTTTTTTTTTCTATCATCACATTTTGATTTTGGTCGCTCGGCGCTTCCGTTATTATTTGCGCATCATATCCGGCTTTTTTGATTGCAGCCACAATAGCGTCTTTATCCACTCCGGGGGTGGCTTCAATTACCGCCTCGCCGGACTGATAATCAATTTTGACCGACTCGACACCGGGGACTTCCTGCAATTCGAGACTGATAATCTTTTCACAAGATGCGCAATGCATGCCGGAAATGTTGAGAATTATTTTTTCCATATTTTTTTTGTTTTGAATTATTTACTTCCGGCGCAACCGCAACCTCCACCCGTGCCGCAGCTACCGCCTTGATTTTCCGCGCCGGATTGGGCGAATTGGCTGGTGTTGGCGATGAGACTGGCACCGGCCGCGCCGAACGTGTCGCTTTGTTCCACTACGTCAATTACGCCTGAAACCATCCCCATCCAACAGCTGAATTTGTATCGGCCGGGTTTGGTCGGGGTGAATTCTTTGATGCTGGTTTGTCCCGGTGTCAGAGGAATTTCGCCGGTGAATAAATTTTTCGAAATCACGGCGTTGGTACATCCGCTGGTGCCGGTGTCGGTGATTTCCCAGCGCACCGGTATGCCCGCGCGCACTTTGAAATAGTTCGGTGAATAACCGTTGGCCGAAGCGTTCATTTTGAGTAATTGTTTACCTTGGCCGATCGGTGCCAAATCTTTGTCGTTGGCGGCGGAATCGCTTTTGGCCGCGGCCGTTTGCTTCAGGTCGCTCAAACTGTTAATGCCGAGAACGTTGAGTTGGAAGTTGATATTGTACAAAGCGAAGAACAAGACCAAAATGCCGGCGACTTTTAAGAATCTGGCCGAGCGGCGGGGATTTTGCGCCAGCCGCGCGCTCGATAGGCCGATGGCGAGCAGGGCGGGAAGCGTGCCGAGCGCGAAGAATAGCATGATGAGACCGCCCTGCAAGGCGTTGCCGGACAAGAGCGCTAAACTTTGTGCCGTGATGGTGAAGCCGCAGGGAAGAAAAAAAGTAAATGCGCCCATGAAAAACGGCATGTATTTACCCTTGAAGTTGGTTTCGTTCGCGATATAGCGTGTGATGAATCTCGGTGCGGTCGGCTGAAATTTTCGGAACATTTTCACACCCAGCATTTGCAGGGCGAGCGCAATCATAATGACGGAAACGATGATGACCAGGATCGGGCCGAATTTAAACGATAGGTTTAGTTTGTCGCCGATTGCGCCAAGCAAGAATCCGAGCGCGACATAAGCCAGCAGGCGGCCAAAGTTAAAAAGCAAATGCGGCGTAAATTTTTTCGCCGGCGCGTCGGTCGGGGAGTATAGAGCGCTCCATTGTTTGGACATGGACAAGATGATTCCGCCGACCAAGGCGGCACAGCTGGATATGCCAGCGATCAGGCCAAAAACGAAAAACGTGGGTAACGATGAGCCGTCGCTCACATTGATGAGGCCGGAAAATCCCAGCTTGTTCAGGCCGAGGAAGATGAGAATAATCCCTAGCCCCCAAGCTAGAGAAATGAACAGATCTTTCTGTTTGTCAGCCGGCGCATCTTCCGCCCTGAAATGTTCGCGCGCGGCATCGGAGAAAGTGTAACCTTCATCTTTAAGAAGCTCGTTCAGTTTGGCCGCACTTGGCTTTTCCCCGTGATATTCGATTACGGCTTGGCCGCGGCCTGACGACGCTTCAACCGATTTGATGTTGCCTTGCGCCAACAACCTTTTTTCAATCAAAAGTTCGCACGAAGCGCAGTGCATTCCCGTGACGCGGAAAACGTGTTCTTTGGTGTTTTGTTCCATATTACAAGTGAATTATTTATTGAATAACTTTGTCACCTTTAAAATTTCGCGCGTCATTTCCATCTTTCTTTTCTCCGTACTGGTCTCCATAGCTTGGCGAAAACAAGTATTGAGATGATTTTCCATCAGCTTCTGATGAGCGGACTTGAGCAGTCCGAGCGCGGCCATGTTTTGTTGCATGATGTTGATGCAATACTCGTCGGCCTCGAGCATGGAGATGATTTTGGCGATTAGGCTTCCGGCCTTTTTGAAATTGATCAGGGCGGCTTCTTTTTCTGCGGTCATAATTTAGGTAGGAAAATTGGCGCGAGGTGAGTGGAGTTTTGGTTTGAATTTTAGAAGTTGGAAGCCGGATAAAATAATTCACTGCCACTTTCTATTTTCCAAGCCATCTTCCACGTACCTTGTACCGACATCCGACAGGTTAAATTTTATAGACACCCCTACCAGGGGTATGGGTCAAGTATAGCAGGCGTCAAATCTTTGTCAAGCACTGAAGGGGTGAAGGTGTTTTGTTGGTTTTTTTGTGATTGTCATTTATAATATGAGTGAGGTTAGCGATTTGACAATCGTTCTTGACAAGGGCAAGTGATGATTGTAAGGTGAAAAATCATCAAAGCGTATGGACAAATTTAAGTACAACAGTGAGTGGCTGCATCGGAATTTTCCGGAAGTGTATAGAGATTTTTTTTCCACCAGTGCCACGGTCGCGTCTGCGCCGGGCAACTTTATGTGGGGAGGCAATTGCGCCGCGCTTTTTGGCGCGGTCAGTTTGCGGCAAAAGTTGCCGCTGCGCACCTATATTGGCCTCAAGGCCAACAATCACGGACGGGTCGAAATCGGTGAGTCGCTCCGTTATTCGCTCCGGGAAAAGAAATTTATCGAGTCGCTCATCCCGCGCGAAATTCAAGATGAGCTGCTGTTGTTTTTGAACGCGGAGGTGGCCAAGCTTTTTGGCGATCCGAAATTCAAAGGGGTAACGTTCAACGTGATTTGCGAAATGCAGCCCGGTTTCGGCGCCAGCGCCTCGTCATCTTTTGCGGCCGCTCTTGCCACCGCCCTTTACATTCACTATGGCAAGCTGACTTACGGCGAGCTGAAGCGTTGGGAGGATATGACGACGGCGGAATTGATGTTTGATAAAACTTCGTTTATCAAAATCTTTCGTCTGGCATGGAAGATTGACACCATCTTTCACGGCGTCGCTTCCGGCGGCGGGCCGTTTTGTTCGCTCATCAAATCGCACTCGCCGGTGGCGTACTTCATCGGACAGGACGAACAGTTTGAAGCGGCCAAAAAGTATTTTCAAGGCAAGGAAAAGATGGATTTGACGGTTCTGGATAAGATTTATTACAGCGGTTTTCGCTTGGAAGAGATTGACGGCAACCGATCTTTTCGCATGCCGTTCGATTTTGGCATTCTTCACACATCGCCTGGGCGATTTGGCTTTTTGGCTTACAACAAAATCAGTCAGGAGTTGAATGATCTGGCGGATTTTTACACCAACACTTTTTATCGTTATTACGACAAATATCATTTGGTGGCGCGGCCGCTTTTTCACGAAATGTATGTCAAAAAAAATTGTGACAAGATGTGGAATTCCTACATGTCGCTTTTGTCGATGACCACTTTGAAAATTAATGAAGCGCTGTTCGGTTTGAATCGGGATCGCGCCTCAATCAGTTATCTCAGGGAATTGTTTAAAAGTTTGAACGATTTTCATAGCCTGCTCGGCGTACTCGGCGTGACTACGCCGCTCATTGATTATCTGTGCGTGTTTCTGCATCGCCGGGTGCAAAAAAGAAACGATGAATTTGGTATCGGGCTCCAACAGCTCAGCAACGACAAGGGCGGTGGCGTGTTGTTCTCGCTCGCGTCGGAGTCGCTCAAAAATGATTTTTGCGATATTATTGAAAATTTTAAAACCACGACCGGTGAGGATGTGGAGGTCGGCTGGATATCGTGGCGCGACGGGCTCGAAGAAAACGGCGTGGTGCTCGAGCAAAGCTTGTCGAACAATGTTTATTCCGAATTCATCACGCGCGGCGCGGTCAAGGTGCTCCATCTCGACAAGTTCGGTTTGCACGAGGATCTATATACCACGGATGACTTGCATGAGAAAATGAAAACGATGGACGTCCTGCTCGACTCTGTCGACGAAGATATATATATTAGGGGTGAAAAGTTGACGTCCAAGGATATTCGCACGGCCACCATCACGATCCCCGTCGTGAAAATGATGATGGAGAATGTCGGCAAGGAAATCCAAAAGTCATTATTGCCGCAATCGCATTATTTGGCTGACCGAAATGAGTTTCAAAGCAAGATCGCCTCGCCGCTCGTTCGCGCGATTGAAAAGCGGCTGAATCGCCGCATCAGTTTCAATGTCCACGGCAAGGTGATAAATTTTTCTGTGCGTTTTGAACCGAAGGATATAGAATTTCATTTGGTGGTGAAAGAGTTTTGAGTTGGCTTCTTGGCTAGTCCGGTTGCCGCCTGGCGTTTCCACTCGAAAAAAACAACTGAACACTGATAAAAACATCCGCTCACCGGCGGATGTTTTTTGGTTTGTTTTTTTGACGCGAGCGGGCTCGGTCTTCTTTTGGTTTCCGTCCGGCTCTTGTTCGCCCCTTAGACTTCATTTCTCAAAATACGATACGCTGAAGGCATGTTCTTTGAAACGAAAATAAGCGTTCCGTCCTTTTCCGGCTTTTATCTGAAAAGGTGAATGGCGGAAAGGGAAGTGATTTCCTTTGAGTTTTTTAACCGTTCTTTAAATCAAAACAGGGGGATTGAACATGAAAAGCGAATTCAATTGGCGGCTGATTGTTCTCGGCGGGTTTCTGTGCGCCATTGCGGCGGCGGCGACGCCGTTTGTGGTTCTCAAGCTCGGCATGACGGTGGATCTCACTTATGCAGGTATGTTTCTCGCGGCCGCGATCCTCGGTCGAGGAATCAGCGGTCGTAAACTTGCGATTCAGCTCAACATTATTCAAACGATGATCAGCGTGGCGACCGGCGTCGGGTTCATGGTCGTGGTGATGGCGGCGTTTTTCTACATCAAGACCGTGTTTCACCAGGAAATTGATTTCAATCCGGCGTGGTGGCAGATGTTCATCTGGCTGGTTGTTTCCGGCGTGCTTGGCATACTGGTCGGCATATTGCCGATGCGGATGATCTTGCGCGACAAGACGTTGCCATGGCCGACCGCGCGGGCAGTTCTGTCGGTGGCGGAAACGCTGACCGATCCGGCGGCCACTGAAGCGACAAAAAATCGTCGGGCGGTGTTGACGGTGACAACGGCGGTGGCCGGATTTTTTACGTTTCTGCGCGACGGATTCGGCGTCATCACCTCAATGGTGGGAAATGCCGGACTGCGTTTGTCATTCGGCCCGCAATTCGCAGCCATCGGGCTTGGCATGCTGGTGCCGCTTTCCGTCGGCTTGTCGCAACTGCTCGGCGTGTGGCTGGTAGCGGCGTTTGGCAATACGGTCGGCGCGCTGGCCGCGCTTGGTGGCACAACGCCGGAGAATTGGGACGCATGTTATATAAACATGATGCAGCTTAGTTCTCTGTCCGGTGGAGCCAAAGATCAGGCCGTGCAATTTTTGACAGCCAACTGTGGTACGGCCGGAAACGTGGCGGAATTTTTGACACAGGACTCCTCGCACTTTAAATACATGGTGCAATGGGCGCTTTGGCCGGCCACGGCCATGATGATCGCGGCGGCGTTGACCAGTATTCTTATTCCGGTTGTCCGGAACGTGTTTGGCCGGCGGAATGGAGAGGCGGCGGACGAAAATAATAGTTTGGCCGATGAAAAAGTGCCGATGGCGTGGATCATGGCGAGTATTACTGGTTGCGTTTTGCTGCTCGTGTGGATCACTAATGCTTGGTTCGGAATGCCATGGCAAGAAGTGCTTCTCGCGGTAGCGATTCAGCCAATCATGATTATTGCCGGGCTCAAGGTGCTTAGCATTACCGGTACCGGACCCGTGTCGCTCATGGCTAATGCCACGCAGTTCCTGTTCGGCCTGATTTGGCCGGCGCAGGTGCAAAATAATCTCGTCGCGGCTTATACCAGCGCCAGCCCGCAAGCGTCTTCGGAAAATGTGGTGCCATCGTTTTGGGTGGCGCGCCGCATCGGCGGTAAGTTCACAACGCTGATTATTGCCGGGCTCATCATGATTCCGGTGGGCGCGTTCATCACGCCGATTATGTTCGATCTGCTCGAAACAGCGTATGGCATCGGTCTTAATCCCGGTCAGCTTAGCGCTCCGACAGGATTGAAAATCGCCACGCTCGCGGCAGTCATGAAAGACGGTATCGGCGCTATGCCGGCCGGAGCGCTTTTCGCTTCGCTCATCGCGATAGTGATCGGCGTGTTTTTTGAAATCCTGTTGTCCATGCGTAAGCGTGGAAAAGAGGGTAAAGATATTCAGCGGTTTTCGTGGGTGCCGATTCCGGCCGCTCTCGGATTCGCGTTGATTTTGCCGGCAGAACTCAACCTGGCACTGATTACGGGTAGCGTGATTGCGGCGGTGTGGCGGAAATTCTCGCCGAAAGAAGATGGCAGTTATTCGCTGTTTGGCGCGCCGCTCGCTGCCGGACTGATTGCGGGTGAAGCGATTGTCGGCGCGATCTTGGTGCCTCTGCTCGCGGTCGGAGTGGAATTGCTGAAGTCGTTATTTTAGCAACACGTGGAGCATTGTACGCGTTTTGTCTGATCGCGGCGTTTGGGGTGTATATTTCGTTTCCACGAAACTACGCCAAACCATACGCAAAATAACGCTAAGAAAAAATGCGGAGTCTTGTCAACGACAAGGCTCCGCCCTTATCCATTTTTTATCCGTTGACGGGTGAAAAGCGGATAGGAAGTGAAAAATGTTTTTTGACAAGTTTATTTGATGTAGCCGGTGAGAGGTGCATGAATGTGGCGGCATCAAGAGCTGTTTGTTTATTTTCTTTTAGGGTAAATACCCCGCGGCTCTGCCGCGAAATTCCAATGAACCGATACCTCATCGGCTTGCCGCGAGGTAGTTCATTTGTTTGGACGTTTTCAAAAGCCTCGGGAGGCGGCATGGAATTGGTTGTTCAATGATGTCGGCGAAGTATGGCATGCGTAAGCTTGTTTTAGTCATTCAACCAAATGGAGATGAACATGCGAAAACAGGAAGTGTTGGCCGAAGGATTTCAGGCGGAGTTGTCGGAAAAGTTTTTTCGTTACGTCGCGATTGACACGCGGGCGGATGGTGCCGCACCGGCAGAAAAGGAGCCGAGCAATCCGGCGGAAAGAGCGTTCAATTCCATGCTTGGCGTGGAGTTGACGCGGGCGGGAGCGAAAGACGAGCAGTTTATTTTTCTGTCGGACGGTTCGCTGATTGTTCGGTTCGACGCAACGGCGGGGCTGGAAAACAAACGCCGTCCCTGTTTTGCGGCGCACGTTGACACGTACCCGAAGTATCCGGGCGGAGCCGTTACGATTGTGCACGATTATCAGGGCGGCGACATTGAACTGCCGAAGAGCGGTACGGTAATCCCGGCTTTTGACTTGCGGAATTTCATCGGCCAGAAGATCGTGACCGCGAGCGGGGACACCACACTTGGCGCGGATGACAAGGCCGGCGTGGCGGTGATGATGCAGCTGGCCGTGGATTGTTTGGCCGGCAAGATTGCCACTCACGGCGCGTTCGATCTCTGGTTCTGCGTGGACGAAGAAATCGGCCGCGTGGGTCGGAGCGGCGTGAAGTATCTGTCGCCCGAAATCGTGGCGTCGTGGACCGGCGGGCTCGTTAATCTCGACGGTATGAGTCCGAACGGGATTGATGTTGGTTGCTTCTGCGGATACGAACTGATTGTTGAGTTTTTCGGCAATGACGCGCACCCGGGCGTGGAGGGAAGCAAGTTGAAGGCGGCGCACTATGCGGCCGCGCGGCTGGTGTGCGATGCGGCTTCGGCGGAATTCCGTTTGCCGTGGATGAGCGAAGCCATGCAAAACTATTTGTACTCAACTGACATCACCGGCAATGCTTCGCAGTCGCGCGTCACGTTCATTCCGCGTTCGTTCGAAAAGGAAGATTTCGCGCTCATCGTTGACCGCGTCAAAGAGTTGGCCGGCAATATCGCAAAAATCTTCGGCGTGCGCGCGGCGTTCAGCGGCTACGGCCTGCAATACGTGAATACCGAGCCGCCGATTCGCCAGAATCAGTGGCTCATGGACGCGCTCCTCGCGGCGCACCGCGATGTTGGTTACGACACAAAAGAAAACCACATCCGTGGCGGGACGGATGGCGCCATGGTAAACATGACGTATCCGGACCTGCCCTCGCCGAACATCGGCGCCGGCATGTACAATGTGCACGGCCCGCGCGAGTTTCTCGTGATTTCGGAAATGGAGGACTGCTACCGGATCGTGCGGCGGTTCCTCGAACTGCTGGCGTAAATAACAACAAGGGGCGACAACATATGTCGCCCTTTTCTTATAGGCGAGAAGAAAGTTAATAGCAGTTAATAGAAGTTAATGGAAGTTGATTGAAGAGAGTTACCCTATTAACGAAGTAATTAACTTGGCTCTAATTAACTGTCAATTAACTCAAATTAACTTCTGTTAACTTTTTCATGCTTCTTTATGTAAATTTGCATATTTATTTTACGAAACTACTTGACTATTGACAAGTTTTAGGGGGGTATAATGACGCTTCGTTTTTGTTGCCATGGTGGCAATAACAAAGGAGGCGAGATGAGTAAGTTGAAGGCGGTTTTGGAAAAGAGAATTGCGGTGCTCAATGCGCGGCTCATTGAATCGATCAATGTTCTTGCGGAGGCGGACGCGGAAATCAAGCGGCGCAACGCGGAAATCGATTCTGTTGCAACGGGACGAGCGGCTGACATTGAGGCGCTCAAGGAGCGTCTTGGTCTTAGGGATAGCACTGACATTCGCAGAAAGCGGTTGGAAGTTGGGGCCGAAGTTGAGGCGAAGTACGGCGACCAGTTAGCTCAAGCTGAGTTGCTCAAGAAGGAAAAGGCGTTGCTTGAGCAGGCACTGCCGTTCGTCGGCATGTTCGAAGGCGCACTCGCCGAGTATCTGCCGTTGACGAAAGAAGTGGTGGCCGAGCTGGAGCCGCAGTTGGTGGATGTGTTCGAGGTCGTGTTCGGTGATCTGGTAATGCAGACCGCACTTGATCTGTGGGAGCGCGGGCAGAGCAAGCTTGGCAAGCGATCCGCCGGCCTTTGGGCCAAAGGATGCAAGATCAAACTGGATGCACTCGTCTCCGCGGGCTTCAGCAAGGCCGAGGCAATGCAGCTCCTGCTTGCGAACTCGGAGAATCCGGCCGCGGCCATGATCAAGGCTCTGAAGAATACTTCATCGCAGGCGCGGAAGTCGAGCAAGTAATCAACACGCAGGTCCGTCACGACGGGCCTGCTTTTTATTTTTGTTTGCGCTTGACGCAAAATAATTTTCGCGATACAATGTTTTTGACAATTTCAAAAGCGTTTTACCTCGGCTATCATCGGGGGAGCCCGGAAGGGGCGCGCTGCGGGAAGATCACATGTCGCACCTCGAGGGCTTTACAGGGTGTTTTCAATAATACTTTGTTTCAAAGCCACCTCGGTGTGACATGTAATAGACCTCGCCGGGTAAGCCCGTAACAGCTATCAATTAAGTGAAATGCCGAGATGGTACCTTCCGCGCAGGCGGGATCTTGGCGCGTTTCGCTTTTTTTGTTTGGACGGCTAGCTCAGTTGGTTAGAGCGCTGCATTCACATTGCAGAGGTCGAAGGTTCGAGCCCTTTGCCGTCCACCATTTAAATAGATGCTCAGTTTCCGCCAGAGGCGGACCCGCCTATGGCGGGGGTTAGAGCGCTGCATTCACATTGCAGAGATCCTGGGTTCCGCGCCAAAGGACGCGTCCGTCCTCTGGCGGAGAGCCCCAGAGCGACCACCATGAAGTAGATGCTTCGCATCACTTCATGGTAAACCATCAGTTTAGTATGGGAGAAGGCAATGAAAATTTAATCAGGGTTATTTCCGAAAAGATTTCACGAGATGATTTGAAATTGGTGGCGGCGGAACGCTTTGGCGATTTGGTCAAAGCGGTGGTTGATGTTGAAAAAGGGATAATGGCCATCGGCGGCGATTTGCATGCGGACGAGGAAGCGTTGCTACTCGAACAAGGGTCAAAACAAAATGACTTGTGGGGAATAAATTTATATTCGGATAGCGCGTTTCCTGATATAGTAGAATTCGACTCCATGATCAATCTCCGCCCTAGCCAAGGAAATCGGTCGCGCGGCGTGGACGATGAGAACGTGAGAAAATTGATTTTGAAAATAATCCAGAAACTTGTCGAGTAGAATTATGGATAATATTCAACACAAAAGTTTAGCCGCCAGCCTCGCCGAGTCTAGGCGGGCCGGCCGTTGGTTTGAAATGACACTGGCCGAGCAAATGGGAAATATCGGCAGTGAAGTGGGGCGCGCGGTTTCTTGGCAAAAGAAAGCCAATGATGAGCACAAAGAAAAAGCACTCGAACGAGCTTTTGAGTTAATCGATCTCACGGTGGCTGATCCGCGCTGGCGGCATCGGCTGAAGGAACCGCTTCGCGCGCGGGAAGCGCTGGCTGATTTTTTTTACGGGGATAATTCATATAATTCTACCGGCGAGTCGCTGGAAAAATATTTTTTTCAATTTGCCATGGAGGCGCGGCGCGGCCGGTAACTTTTATTGGCCGCAGCTCTTCGCTCAAGTAATTGAGCCTCTCACTCCAGGCATAATCAAACGAATCCTCTAATTATACTAATCGTGGTCTAAGACTATGCCCTCGCCCTTCCCCAAAATCGAAGAAGAAATCCTAAAGTTCTGGGATGAAAATAAAACTTTCGAAAAATCGATCAGCCAGCGGCTTGAATCGAATTCTTATATTTTCTACGACGGCCCGCCATTCGCCACCGGCACGCCGCACTATGGTCATATTGTCGCGTCAACGATGAAAGACGTGGTGCCGCGCTACTGGACAATGCGCGGCAAACGCGTGGAACGGCGCTGGGGTTGGGATTGTCATGGTTTGCCGATTGAAAATATCGTGGAAAAAGAATTGAAACTCAATAGCCGCAAGGATATCGAGGCGCTCGGTGTGGACGTGTTCAACGCGCAGTGTCACGCGAAAGTTGGTTTGTACGCGGCGGAATGGAAAAAGGTGATTCATCGTTTGGCGCGCTGGGTGGATATGGAAAATGATTACAAAACCATGGACACCGATTTCATGGAGTCGGCTTGGTGGGTGTTCAAAACGCTGTGGGACAAAAAATTGATTTACGAAGGGTACAAATCCATGCACATTTGCCCGCGGTGCGAAACTACGTTGAGCAACTTGGAAGTGACGCAGAATTATAAGGATATAAAAGACCTGTCGGTGACGGCGAAGTTTGAGTTGCGCGATGAGCCGGGTACGTTCGTGTTGGCATGGACAACAACGCCGTGGACGCTGATCGGCAACGTGGCGTT
This sequence comes from Candidatus Falkowbacteria bacterium RIFOXYC2_FULL_48_21, assembly GCA_001778275.1. Classification (GTDB taxonomy): domain Bacteria; phylum Patescibacteriota; class Patescibacteriia; order UBA11705; family JABHMO01; genus MFGM01. The sequence continues at coordinate 24,530 of MFGM01000035.1, forward strand.
GGCGGTGGGCGCGGATTTGACGTACGCGGCCGTTGAGGCTGATGGACAAAAGT
>MFGM01000036.1 GCA_001778275.1 Candidatus Falkowbacteria bacterium RIFOXYC2_FULL_48_21
CTGTTTTTTTTCTCTTTTAGGGTAAATACCCCGCGGCTCTGCCGCGAAATTCCAGCCGATACCCCGTCGGCTTGCCGCGGGGTAGTTCATTTTTCCCGTGTTTTATGATATAATGCCATCGTTAAGTTTTAATGAAAAGCGGTTGTATGTTTGCCAGAATTTTTATCGGTCTCATCCTTTGCGCGCTCGGCTTCGGCATTACAAAAAAGCCGCAAACCGCGCTTGATTTCATCGGCCCCATTGCGTTCGCGGAAAAGGCGTTTAGTGGCGGTAGTTTTACGTTTTATAAGTTATTCGGCATAGTTTTGATTTTGGTCGGTTTTTTGGTCATGACCAATTTGCATGTTTCGTTTTTTGGCGGTATGTTTAATTTTTTCTTTGGCAGATAAATGGCCACTAATCGCAAAAAACTCGGCGCATGGGGTGAAGAATTGGCGCGCGGCCATTTGGAAAAGCAAGGGTTTTCTTTTGTGGCCAAAAATTGGACGGCCATGGCCGGAAAAAGGCTCGGGGAGATTGACTTGATAATGGAAAAGGGCGACACGCTTTTGTTCGTGGAAGTGAAAACGCGCGCTACGCCGAATTTCGGTCCGGGTGAGGATGCCGTGTCTTTTTTCCAGAAGCAGAAAATTAAACGGGCGATTGATCGATTTTTATTCGAAAATGATAAATACGCGGAGCGGTTTCCGCGGTTTGATATCGTCGGCGTGGAACTGTTGACGTTGACGCCGCGGTTTAAGCACATAGAGAACGTGGAGCTGGGGGAGTGAACGGCAAGTCCAAAGTCTAAAGTCTAAAGTCTAAAGTCTAAAGTCTAAAGTTAAAAGTCTAAAGTCATAAATCGCAGAACGAAAGTTTAAAGTAATATACTGTCATACCGACCGGAGTGGATGGATCAGTGATGCGTTCAGGTGTAGACCGCATAATTTAAAGTTTAAATTTAATTTTATGGAGAATCAAACAGAACAATCACACGTTAACCACGAGACAAATGAACCCAAGGCCAAGCTGTCCGATGACAACAAGGCGTTTGCGGTGTTGAGCTATCTTGGACTTTTGAGTTTAATTCCGCTTTTGTTGAAGAAAAACGATGAGTTCGTTCAATTCCACGCGAGGCAAGGATTTGTTCTCGCCATCGCGGAGATCGCGGCTTGCTTTTTGAACATTATTCCGTTCATTGGTCCGATTTTTTGGATGATTCTCGGTTTTGTGTTTGTGATCGTTTCAATTGTCGGCATTATGAAGGCGCTGGAGGGAGAAAAATGGGAGATTCCGGTTTTGAGTGAGTACGCGAAGAAGATAAAAATTTAATTGGCGTGGGGATCGCCGCTAATTACCGCAGCCCTTTAAGGTGCGTGTTTGAGTTGTTTGTAAGCTTCACTTAAAATAGGTATATAATGTAATAGGGCGCGCCCTAAAGGGACGCGGTAATTTGTAGATTATGAAGAGAACCAAAATAGTCTGCACCATCGGTCCGGCTTCGGACAAAAAAACCACGCTGAAGCGTTTGATCAAAAGCGGCATGAACGTGGTGCGGTTGAATTTTTCGCACAATGTGCACGCGTATCATTTGAAAGTGATTAAGTCTGTTCGCGCGCTGGCGAAAGAAATGAAAACGCCGATCGCTGTTTTACAGGATTTGCAGGGTCCGCGCATTCGACTCGGCAATTTACCGGAGCAGGGGATTGAACTCCGGCGAGGACAGAAGATTGCGTTAACAACGAGTAAGGTGTTGCGCGGGAATATTCCCGTTACTTATAAAAAGATGCATGTGGATGTGAAGGCCGGCCAGCGTATCTTGATCGCTGATGGACTGATTGAACTGCGCGCGGAAGCAATACGCGGGCGGGAAATCTATTGCACCGTGGTGAACGGCGGCAAGATTTCATCGCACAAGGGAATTAATTTGCCTGATTCTGCGGTCAGCGTGCCGGCTGTTTCAGAAAAAGATCGGGAGGATTTGGCGTTCGGCGTGCGGAGCGGTGTTGATTACGTGGCGTTGTCGTTTGTCCGGAGCGCGGCGGACGTGCAGAACTTGCGCGATCTGATCAAGGCGAATGAAAAAAAATTTAAAATTAAGGGCGCGGCTCCGTTGAAAATAATCGTGAAAATCGAGAGGCGCGAGGCGATTGAGCATATCGATGAAATAATCGCGGCCGCGGACGGCGTGATGGTGGCGCGCGGTGATTTGGGAATCGAATTGCCGGCCGAAGATGTGCCGATTTTGCAAAAAAATATCGTGGAAAAATGCTTGGCCGCGGGGAAGCCGGTGATCGTGGCCACGCAAATGCTGGAATCCATGATCGTTAATCCACGTCCCACGCGCGCCGAGGTGAGCGACGTGGCGAACGCGGTAATCGATCACGCGGACGCGGTCATGCTGTCCGGCGAAACGGCCGGTGGCAAATTTCCGGTTGAAGCCGTGACTTACATGGCGAAAACGGCGGCCGCGACAGAGGCGTCGGTGTATGATGATTTGGTTTTTAAAGATAAAATTGAAAAATATGCGCCTTCGGGCGAGGCGTTCGGATCGGTGGCGCGAGCGCTGGCGGAAAATGTTAAAGCTAACGCGATTTTGGTTTTCACGTTGTCCGGTCAAACCGCGCGGATTGCCAGCCGGTTTCGGCCGGAGCTGCCGATTTACGCCGCGTGCGTGGATGAGCGAGTGGCGCGGCAGTTGACCCTGACTTGGGGCGCGCGGCCGTTTTTGTTGCCAAAATGTAAAACCACGGTCGAGTTGGTTAAAAAAGGGCTTGGTTATCTTCAAAAAAATAAATTGGTGAGACGAGGCGATAAGGTGGTGGTGATTGTGGGGACAAAGGTTGGCAAAGGCGGTGGGGCGAATGTGGTGGAGGTGAAGACGATTTAGTTTAAAGTCCAAAGGGAAAAGGGCAAAGTTGTAATCGCAAAAGAATGTTTAAATATGAGAACGCATACTTCATTCTGGGAAGCCACCGCCACCTTGATCGGCACCATCGTCGGCGCCGGGATTTTGGGTTTGCCGTACGCGGTGGCGCAGGTGGGCGCGATTCCGGGTTTGTTGATGTTGCTTCTAATCGGTGTCGCGTCTTTGATTATCAACCTTATGTTTGCCGAGGTCGTGCTTCGCACGCGCGAGCGGCATCAAGTGGCCGGGTGCGCGAGGAAGTATTTGGGTAATATCGCTTTTTGGTTGGCAAACGCGGCCGCGATTATCGGCAGTTATGGCGCGCTGACGGTTTATTTGATCGGTGAAGGCGAAGCGCTGTCCGCGCTTTTCGGCACGAACAAAACGATTTCCAGTTTGGTTTTTTTTGCTATTGGCGCATTTATTTTGTTGGTCGGTTTGCGCCTGGTCAAAGTGTTTGAACTGTGGATGGTGGCGGCGTTTGTTGTTATCATCCTCGCGATTGTCGGCGTGGGAGTGGCGGATTTGAATTTGATTAATTTCGCGCACATTGATTTATCAAGAATAATTATTCCTTACGGTGTTATATTGTTCGCATACAGCGGCGCATCATCGGTGGTTTCGTTGCGAGAAATTTTACGCAAAGACGAAAAGAAAGTTAGGCGCGCGGTGCTAATCGGTAGCCTTGTGCCACTGGTGATTTATGTTGTTTTTACAATGGTCGTGGTCGGCATCACCGGATCGGCCACCACGCCGGTGGCGACGATCGGCCTCGGTGAGAAACTCGGGCCGGCCATGCTTATTTTTGGCAACTTGTTCGCTTTCTTTGCCATGGGTACGAGTTTTTTAACGGTGGGCATGGGGTTGCGTCAGACATTTCAGTTTGACTTGAAGTGTTCAAAGTTTGTTTCGTGGCTGGCGGTGATAGCGGTGCCGTTGACCGTATTCTTGTTCGGTTTGCGCGACTTTATTCTGGCCATGGAAATCGCCGGCGGCATCGCGGTCGGGTTGACCGGTTTGATTATCATCGCCGGTTTCGCCAAGGCGAAAAAGCGTGGCGATCGATTGCCGGAATTTCACTTGCCGCGTTTGAGAGTTGTTAGTTGGCTTTTGGCGGCGATGTTTGCGGCGGGTATTTGTTACACGCTTTACAACGTAATTTAGAAGACGGTTTTGCCTCTAATATCGAGTTTGGTTCGGTATTTTTTGTTGGCTTGATTTCCCACCAATACCGTGTTATTCTACAAGAGAACTATGCAAGCAAAAAGCCGCTTATTCCGTTTTTATGAATGGTTGCCCGGAGGACTCATCTGGTCAACTTTTGTTTTGTCTTTGATTTTTTCTTTTTGGAAGCCGATTTGGGTGATTTACTTTATTATCGCTTTTGATTTGTATTGGCTGTTTCGCGTTTTGCATTTCATTTTGCTCGCCAGTCTGTCATACTTCAAGTATAAAAAGACAGCGCAGATCAATTGGCTGGACAAAGTGAAACAGCTGCCGAATTGGCAAAGAATTTACCATATTATTTATTTGCCTACGTACGGTGAACCGACGGAAGTTTTGGAAACGACTTTTAAAAGTTTGTGCGCCAGCAATTTTCCGATTAAACAGATGATTATCGTGCTTGGCGGCGAGGGGCGGGAAGATGCGGCGTTTCGCGAGCGGGCGGAGAAGGTGAAGCAACAGTTCGCGGAAAAGTTTTCCCATTTTTTGGTTACGGTGCATCCGGACGGATTGGCGGATGAAATCAGGGGCAAGGGCGCGAACGCGAACTGGATGGGGCATCGGTCGCAAGAAGTGATCGATGAACTAAAAATCCCGTATGACGACTTGATCGTGTCTTACTTTGATTGCGACACTTGCGTGCATCCGGAATATTTTTCGCATTTAACGTACCGTTATTTGACGCATCCGACGCCGACGCGCGTGTCCTTTCAGCCGGCCGTGAATTACAATAATAATATTTGGAACGCGCCCGCGGCCATGCGCGTGACCGCGTTTGGCACGATTTTTTGGTTATTGATGGATTTGATGCGGCCGGATCGATTGTACACGTTTAGTTCGCACAGCATGAGTTTTCGCGCGCTGACGGATGTCGGCTTTTGGCAAAAAGATATCGTGACGGACGATTCGCGCATTTTTTTGCAATGTTTTTTTCGCTACAACGGTGAGTACGCGGTCGAGCCGATGTATATTCCGGTTTCCATGGACACGGTGATGGACAAAAATTATTGGCAAGGATTTAAAAATCTTTACAAACAACAGCGGCGCTGGGCGTGGGGCGTGGAGCATTTTCCGTACATGATGGAGCATTTCAAGGGCAACAAGGGAATCCCGTGGCTGACAAAGTTAAAATACACTTGGAATCTGACCGAGGGCATGTATTCGTGGGCCACGGCGCCGGTGTTGATTTTTGTGCTTGGTCGTTTGCCTCTTTATATCGCCGGCCATGGCGAACAGTCCACTTCGGTGATTGTGCAGAACGCGCCGTTCGTGCTTGAAAAGTTAATGCTGGCGGCGATGATTGGCATTTTCTTCTCCGCCGTAGTCAGTATGTTAATCCTGCCGCCGCGGCCCGACAATCAGCCGCGCTGGAAGTACGCAGTCATGTTTTTGCAGTGGGCGCTTTTGCCAATCACGTTGATTTTGTTCGGTTCCATCCCGGCCACCGAGGCGCAGACGCGGCTCATGTTGCCGGAGAAATATCATTTGGGATTTTTTGTGACACCGAAGGTTAGATAGAAGGGCAAAGGTCAAGGGGCCTGCCTGCGCAGGCAGGCAAAGGGCAAAAATAAGGGCAAAAAGAAAATTTAAACAAAAAATCTGGGAATAGGAGGGTGCAGAGTACCAAAACGTTCCTTGGGCGTTTGGATTCTGGCGGGCAAAGCAAAGTAAACTCGAGCGAAAAAATCGCCATATGTTCCAAGCGAAAATTTATATTTTGAATTGAAGTTATATTAGCAAATTTTGATTTTTATTTTTAAGTTTAGGCCTATTTTTGCCCCTTGACCTTTGCTCGCCTCGCTTCGAATTGCGAGTTGAAGCGGGCTCTTTGCCCTTAATAACATTATGTCAAAAGTCTCAATCAATTTAATCACCTGGAACGGCGCCAAGTACATCGATGCTTGTTTGCGTTCGGTCATGGCGCAAACGTTTAAAGATTTTTCCGTGATCATCGTGGACAACGGATCGAGCGACGACACGCTCGCGATTATCGGTGAGCGCTATCCGCATTTGAAAATCGTCAAACATCAGGAAAATCTCGGTTTTGCCAAGGCGCACAATCAGGCGATTCATTGGACCAAGTCGGACTATGTTTTGTGTTTGAATCAAGACATCGTGATGGAGCCGAACTTTTTGCAGGAAGCGGTTGATTTTATGGAGGCGCATCCCATGGCCGGCGCGATCGCAGGCAAGCTGCTCCGCTGGCAAGAAGGGGAAAAAACAAAATATATCGATTCGGTCGGCTTGAAGATTTATAAAAATTTTCGCGTCATCGACCTCGGCACCGGCGAAATGGATGACGGGCGGTATGATCTGCGCGAAGAGGTGTTTGGTTTGTCCGGCGCACTGCCGCTCTATCGGCGCAAGGCGCTCGAAGAAACGAGTTATCAGCAGGAATTTTTCGATGAATCTTTTTTCAGCTACAAAGAAGACGTGGATTTGGCTTTTCGTTTGCGCGTGGCCGGCTGGGGGATCTGGCGTGTGCCGACGGCCGTGGCCTATCATGATCGTACGGTGAAAACGCCGCACGCGCAGCTCACTCCAGTCGAGGTGGCGCGCAATCGCCGCGGCAAGTCCAAATTCGCCAATTTTTATTCTTATCGCAATCATTTATATTTTTTAATCAAGTGTTTGCCGAGGTTAACGTTTAGCGTGCTTTTTTACGAGTTGACAAAGTTTTTTTACGTTTTGATTTTTGAAACGAAAAATTTGCGCGCTTGGCGCGATGTTTTTCACAATCTGAAACAGTTGAAGCTGAAACGGGCGATCATTTGGAAGAATCGAAAGGTGGAAGTTACAGAGTTGGAGAAATGGTGGAGAGGTTGAACACAAGTCCAAAGTCCTGAGTCTAAAGTTAAAAGTCCAGAGTCCCAAGCCGGGTGTGCGATTCTGACTTTTGACTTTTAACTATAGACTTTGGACTGGCGATTATGCAGTTATCGATAATTATTTTAAATTACAAAATGCGCGGCCTGGTAAAAAATTGCTTGAAGGCCATTTTTGAGTCGGTCGTGAATTTTCCGTTTGAAGTGATTGTCGTTGACAATGATTCGCGCGATGAGGTGGATCAGTTGATTCAAACACGCTTTCCGCAAGTACGGTTCATCCAAACCGGCGCCAACCTCGGCATGGGTGGCGGGAATAACGTCGGTATTCGGGCGGCGCAGGGAAAATACGTTTTGATTTTAAATCCTGATATTATTGTTTTTCCGGATTCACTGCAAAAGCTTTACGACTTCATTCAGTCGCGGCCGGATGCCGGCTTGGTTTCGCCGCGCTTGCTCAATCCGGATAAAACACTGCAACACACGTGCTACCGTTGGCACAGGTTAATTACGCCGCTTTGTCGGCGAACGTTCGTGGGTAAAACAAGTTATGGCCGCAAAGAGTTGGAACGCTTTTTGTATCTTGACTGGGATCATGCGACCACGCGGGAGGTGGATTGGATTCAGGGATCGTTTTTTCTGTTGCCGAAGGCGGTGCTGGACAAAATTGGATTATTTGACGACCGTTATTTCATGTATTTTGAAGATACGGATCTTTGTCGGCGTGTGTGGCAGGCCGGGTTCAAAGTGATTTACTGCGCGGAAGCGGAAGTGATTCATTTGCACCGGAAACAATCGGCTGACGGCGGGTTGTTCGCGCTGTTGACAAACAAGTTGACGAGGATACATGTGAGGAGTTGGTTTAGATATATGAAAAAGTGGCGGGGGGAGCGGAACGCAAGTTAAAAGTTAAAAGTCTAAAGTCTAAAGTCAGAGTCGCAGAACGCAAGTGCAAAGTCCAAAGGGAAAAGTGCAAAGTTGTAGTCGCAAGAGAACGCAAGTCTAAAGTCAAAAGTCTAAAGTTCGGAGTCATTGATTACCGGAAAGTTAATAATTTATGAAAAGCGAAAAGAACAAGGGGGCGGCGAAAGGAATAGAATTAAATGAAAAATTTCAGGCGGCGCTCGACATGATTGAAACGGGGAAGAACGTGTTTATCACCGGCCGAGCCGGTACGGGCAAGTCAACTTTGTTGCAATATTTTCGCGCGCATACGAAGAAAAATATTGTGGTTTTGGCGCCGACTGGCGTGGCGGCGATCAACGTGAATGGACAAACGATCCATTCTTTTTTTCGTTTCAAAATAGACGTGACGTTGGCCAAAGTAAAAAAAGCTTTTGGGGAAGTTTATGAAAAGCTGGACGCGATCGTGATTGATGAAATTTCCATGGTGCGCGCCGATTTGCTAGACTGCGTGGACAAGTTTATGCGATTGAACGGCCGCGCGAAAAATAAACCGTTCGGCGGCGCGCAGATGATTTTCATCGGCGACCTTTACCAACTGCCGCCGGTGGTGACGGGCGACGAGCGGGCGATTTTTGCGTCGCATTACGACAGTCCGTATTTTTTTTCCGCTAAAGTGTTTACAGAGGACAAGGGCGCGCCGTTTCAAATGGAAATGGTGGAGCTGGATAAAATTTATCGGCAAAAGGACGGCGCGTTCATTGATATTTTGAACAGTATCCGCAACAATTCGATTGACGCGGATCAGTTGGCCGTCTTGAATAAACGATTTGATCCGCATTTTGAACCGAGTGATGGCAACTTTTTTATCTATCTTTGTACTACCAACAAAACGGCGAGTGAGATCAATTCTCGAGAATTGGCCAAATTGCGAGGCGAGCGGCGTCAGTATCGCGGCGCGATTTCGGGGAAATTCGACGACAAATATCTGCCCACGGACGTTGATTTGGCGGTGAAGGTGGGCGCGCAGATTATGATGCTCAATAATGACGAGCAAGGCCGCTGGGTCAATGGCACCATCGCGCGCGTGATTGGCTTTGAGCGGCACGAGGTGTTGCCGGAAGACATTATCATGGCGGAATTGGCGGACGGACAAAAGGTGGAGATCGGTCGGCATCGTTGGGATATTTACAATTTTCATTACAACAAAGCGGCGCGACGGATTGATTCAGAGACGGTTGGTTCGTTTGATCAGTATCCGTTTCGGTTGGCGTGGGCGGTGACGATTCACAAGGGGCAAGGCAAAACGTTTGAGCGAGTGATACTTGATATCGGCAATGGCACTTTTTCACCCGGTCAGCTATATGTTGCGCTTAGCCGGTGTGTCAGTTTGGCCGGATTGATTTTGAAAAAGCCGGTGCGGAAATGCCACGTGTGGCTGGATTGGCGGGTGGTGAAATACATGACCGGATTTCAATATCAAAAGTCGGAATTGGTGATGAGCTTGGCGGACAAAACGAAAATGATTGAGGCTGCGATTGAAGCGGAGCGGCCGCTTAAGATTGTTTATTTGAAGGCAAATGACATTCGATCGGAGCGCGAGATTATCCCGCATCGCATTGGCGAGATGGAATACATGGGGAAAACGTATCTTGGCGTGGAGGCGTATTGTTTGAGTCGGCAGGAGGAAAGGGTGTTTCGGGTGGATAGGATTTTGGAGATGCGGGAGGGGTAGAATTTGCCGGAATTTTAATCTTTATTGTTGCCGTTTTTTGGCTTAGATAACATAAAAAAGGCAATATTGACAGGTAGTATACTCGTGAGGTATACTACTTACGAGTATACTAATTTAAATACTAAAGATATGCCTTTTGTTAACCGTGAACAAGAATTAAAGACACTTAATGAGAAATGGCAATCAAATATTGCGCAGTTTTTTATTATTTACGGCAAACGACGCGTGGGAAAAACCGAACTGATCAAACAATTTATCAAAGACAAACCGGCGATCTATTTTTTGGCCGACAAGCGCACGACTGTTGATCAATTGCGAGAGCTGGGGCAAGTCGTTGGCAGTTACTTTAAAGATGAAATTTTAATCAAAAATGGCTTTGGCGATTGGTTGGAAGTGTTTTCATATTTGAAAACAAAAACAACCACCGCACCGTTGGTTCTGGCGATAGACGAATATCCATATCTGACTGAAAATGATAAATCAACCAGTTCCCTTTTTCAAAAAGGTTGGGATGAATATTTTAAAAATACCAAAATACTTTTAATCTTGTCCGGTTCCAGTATTGCCATGATGGAATCAGAAACATTGAACCAAAGCGCGCCTCTGTTTGGCCGCCGCACCGGGCAGATTTTAGTTGAGCCATTGAATTTTACGCAATCCCGGAAATTTTTTCCGGAGAAAAGCTTTTCTGATTTTCTCAATATTTATACCATCACCGGCGGGATGCCGGCCTATCTGAAGCAGTTTGAAGGCGGTGGGGAGCTGTCTGAGGAAATCAAGAAAAAGATTTTCACCAAAACCGCTTTTTTGTACAATGAAGTGGAGTTTACCCTTAAAGAAGAACTGCGCGAAACCAAAAATTATTTGGCGATATTGCGCGCAATCGCCTTGGGAAAAAGAAAGCTAAGTGAAATCGTCAACGAAGTCGGCATGGACAAGGCGACCGTTAACAAATATCTTTCCGTATTGATAAATTTGCGTTTGGTGGAACGAGAAGTACCGGTTACCGAAGAAAAGCCGGACAAATCACGCAAGGGTTTATATAAAATTTCCGACAATTTTTTCGTTTTTTGGTTTCAATATATTTTCCCTTACAAAAGTTATTTGGAAATGGAAAATTATGATTATGTTCTGGAAAAAATGTTCAATGGCGTAAAATATAACGATAATGTAAATTCCAATTTTAAACTTATCGCCGCGCAGGTGTACGAGCGGGTCGCGGTTGAATTATTGAAGACTTGGTTGGAAAAAATTTTCCCGTTTGAACAGGTGGGCCGGTATTGGGATAATAATGAAGAAATTGACGTCGTGGGATTCAGTTCTTCGCAAAAGAAAATTATTTTTGGCGAGTGCAAGTGGTCGGAAAAACCGGTGGGGATAAGTATTTATGAAGAATTGAAAAAGAAAGCGGGCAAGGTGGATTGGCATAAAGATAATCGAAGAGAGTATTATATTTTATTCAGCAAGAGTGGTTTTACGCCGGAAATGATAAGGATGGCGGAGAATGAGGGGGTGTTTTTGGTGGAGAAGGATATTTTGCATGAGGCGGAGAGGGTCACGCGCGATACATGATTTTAGTCAGAGAGTTTAGCAATTCTTCTCGTGGTGTCGAGGCGGATTGCGTTAGTCGGGGAGAGGAACGGGTGTTTCGGGTGGATAGGATTTTGGAGATGCGGGAGGGGTGAGGGGCCGGTTGACTATTTCAATATTATTTGATATTGGTTAATTGATGTTCAATAAAACAACGGAGGTGCTGAATGATGACCAAAGAAATTGTCCCGAGGGAAAACCGTCAGGCTTGGGCGCAATTCGTCATGGGTGGAGAACTGCCAAACGAAGAGTTTAGGCGATTCTTGGTCGGGCTGGTAAAAGAGTTTATATCTTCCTGTGATGCGAAGGCGCGAATGGCGATTGAGTCTGTTGATCGCGTTGAGTGGAACCATGAAGGTGGAATTTGTGGTGTGGTCATAAACGGGCGATTGTTGAGTTGGTGCAAGATGTATCTTTTTGACGATACCGGCTACCAAAAAAGGGGTGTATTGTTTCGTGACCATGACGACAAAAATGCCAG
>MFGM01000037.1 GCA_001778275.1 Candidatus Falkowbacteria bacterium RIFOXYC2_FULL_48_21
AAAAACTGGCCGAACATTTTGATTGGGAATTATTTCAGGAACCGTTTCAAGAAAATCCGTATCTGGAAAATTATTATCAGGACATGGGCAAGTGGGCATTTCACTGCGAAATGTTTTTCTTAAGTCGACGGTTGAAGGATCAACTGGCGATTATTAAAAGCGATAAATCCATCTTGCAAGACCGCTGTCTATATGAAGGCGCGGAAGTTTTTGTGAAAAATCTTTTTCTCAACAATCACCTCGATGAACACGCGTGGTCAACTTACAATAACATTTATCAATCTCTCGTCACTCTCATGCCCGCGCCAAACTTAATCATTTATCTGCGTTCCTCGACCGACCGCTGTTTCAACAACTTGAACAAACGCAACCGCGGCCTCGAGGCCGGCATAGAAAAAAATTATTTGGCCGACTTGAATAAACTTTACGAAGAGTGGATCTCGAACTTCAAACTTTGCCCTATCATTATCGCCGATGGTGACGCGAACGATTTCAAATATAACGATTGCGACTTCACCCGGCTATCCGAACAGATCGCAACCGCACTTAAATAATTTTCGAATGATAAAACCCCGCTTGATTCAGCGGGGTCGTTTTTGTTAGTGAAGCGGCAATGACTTCCACTGCTTGTCCAAACCAGTCCGCTCGTAGAGACGAACGTATGACGTGGTCTTCTCACTGCGCAGACTGCCGCGCAACAACTTCTGCGCCGCATAAAGATCGGGGAAGACGCCCTCATCGATCTCGATTTGCAAGAAACGGTACAAGTCGGGGCCAACCTTGAACTTTTCCGAAGTCACAAGGATAGCCTGGGTAATCTCGTAAAGCGCCTTCACCTTCGGGTCGGTCATTCCGGCCGCGGTACTGAATTGGTCAAAAAACCCCTGAATCTTGGCCTGCGCCTGATAGGCCAGATCAGGCTGAACCCTCGTGATGTGATTCACCAACACCACCACGCGACGCAATCTGTCCGCGCTGTCAAATGTCACTTGCGTCTTCTTCTTACCGTCCGGTGCCACCAGCCGTTGAAACACGTGCGCGGACAAATACTTCTCGCGCTGTTCAAGCGCCTCGACCACGGTGTCGTTCAGACCGAAGACTCGCGTCACAATGTCATCGAGTTCACGATCCGAATTCGCCATTTCAGAGGCCATGATTGCGATGTCTTTCTTGAGACTTTCAAGCTCCAATTCCTTGGAGCGCTTAGCATCTTCCACGGCCTGCTTTTTGGTCATCAACGCCAAATCTGCACCACTCCATGTCATGATGACCTTACGGAGCGACTCTGCCTTCTTGGTGACCAAGCTCTTCAGACCACCCTGCTCCTCGGCGGCCGACTTGAAGCGCGCATAGCCCTTTTCCCAACGCGCTTGCAATGCCTTTTCTTCCTTGACCAGCTTTGCAATTTCTCCTTCGACTCTCTGAATCATCCGCAAAAGCACACTCTTCTTCTTTCCTTGCGTCATGGTTTCCTCCTAGTTGACGCGTTGAACATAGAACTGACCACACACAAACTTATCTAAAATTAAAACAAAAAGCAAGTCGAAAGAACATGATAGCAAAGAAAAACGAGCGTGTCAAGAGAGGGGCGACCGAAATTAGGTAATTGGGAAATTGTGTAATTGAAAAAAATGGAAGGCACGGCAAGGCTTGACAAAATCACACTTTCCATTAAAATACAGTCACCACATTATTTTCGCTATTTCATTGAACAAGGGAGGTGCGCTATGTGGGGATACGTCGTTGTGCTCTTGATTGGTTTTCTGCTAGGGAAAAACAAGGACGGCCTGTCCGAGGCGCTGAATGACCCGGAAAAGTTCATGGAGGCTTTCAAGGCCGCCTACAAGAACAAGATGAAGGAAACAACCGCTTGGCTGCTCGTAGCCAAGAAGCGCGGCCCGGACTCACTCAAGCAGGCTTGGGCCAAGATCAAGGCGGACGTTCAGGCCGAGTACGACAAGCAAGCCGCCGCGGGAAAAAAGCCGGCGGAGAAAAAGGCGAAGAAGTAAGTTACATATGCCCCCGCCCATCATTGGGTTGGGGCGTTTATAATTAGGGGCAAAGGGCAAGGGGCAAGGAGCAAAGAAAGAATTAGGCTCAAAGAATAAGGGTAAAAGATATTTCAATGTCTTTTCCTTTGACCTATCTTTGCCCTTTGACCCTTGCCCTTTGCTCTTCCCCGCCATAGGCGGGGCTATTGACTTTCCCGAGGATATTTTGTAAGCTAACCTAAACCTCAAATCGAGGCTTAGTTTTTTGACAATGCCAGAACAAGGAGGCAAACATGGCAAAAGAATACAAAGGTTTGGAAAATTCTCCGGAAAGTTCAGCAGAATTAGAGCCGCACATTCCCGATCTGCCACTTGAGCAGATCAACATCAGGGCAAACGTGAATGGCACGCAAGCGGATGTTTCCATTGGCCAGCACTTTGGCAACAAAGCGCAAAAACCGGTGGAAGCGATCTACACATTTCCGATGGTGGACGAAGCCAGCGTGGTTGCTGTCTCGATGAAAATCGGCGACAAAACAGTCCAAGCAGAACTGCGCGAAAAAGAAGAAGCGCGCCACGAGTACGAAGAAGCGCGCGATGAAGGACAACACGCATCGTTGACCGAACAAGAACGTCCGAACATTTTCACCATGAGCGTGGCCGGCATTGAGCCGGGTGAGACGATTGATGTTGAAACAAAGTACATCGCACCGGTGCCATGGCAAGGCGAGGGCGGAAGACTTTCATTTCCGCTCGTGGTGGCCCCGCGGTTCATCCCCGGCAAGCCGCTTGACCGCGAGCCAGACGGCGGTGGTTGGTCGCCGGATACAGACGTTGTGACCGATGCAAGCAAGATCACGCCGAAGGTGGTTAGCGCGGTCAACTACTTCGCCAATCTCGAACTGAACCTGACCCCCGGCTTCCCGGCCAAAGTCAGCTCTCCTTCGCACCCGGAATTCATTCCCGCGAAAGAACTGGCCGCCGGCGAAACCTACACGGTAAAGGTGGAAAAACTGCGCTGTGACCGCGACATCGTGATTGTGTACGAAACCACGGCCAAAAAGCCGGAGCTTTCCGTTGGACAAACAACCTTCACCGACAAGGACGGCAATTCGGAAAAATTCGCCGTGCTGGAAATCACCACGGCCAAGGGACAAGCGCCGACCAATCCGATTGACGTGGTATTCCTGCTTGATGATTCCGGTAGTATGCGCGGAGCAAAGTGCGAAGGGTTGAAAAAAATATCCAAAGACTTGCTCGGCAAGCTGAAGGCTTTTCAGCGAGCGGTGCAGGCCGGCATCATCATGTTCGATACAGAGCCGACCGTGCTTTGCGGGCTCTCTCCGATTGGAGAAAATCACGTCAGTTGCATAGACAAAATTGCCGGCCGCGGACAAACGTATCTTGGCCGAGCGTTGAACACCGCATTTGACATGCTACGAAAATGCGACAAGAACCACGAACGTTGCATTGTCGTGGTTTGCGACGGAGCCACGGAGGACACTGTTCACAATTGCAAAGAAGGCATCCACGTTCACACGATCGGCATCGATACCGCCGTAAACAGCACTTTACTGAAGGAGTTGGCGGAAGAGGCTGGTGGCCAATCGGAATTCGTTCTGCCCGGCGAAGACTTTGCCGGCGTGGTGAATCGCATGGCCGCGCTAGTATCAGGACCGGTGATACGCAACGTGGAAATCAAGGGGCTACCGAAAGATGCCGAAGTTGTCGGTCTTGGCGATCTTTTCGCCAACCGACCACTGACCCTGGCGGTAAAACTGGGAGCGGAAGCGCTGTCCGGATTCTCCGTTCACGGTGAAGGCGTGGATGGCGGCCAGTATGAATGGCCGGTCAGCTTTGAAAACGCGCCGGTCGTTGATTTCGGCGCGCGACTCTGGGCCAAGATGAAGATGCGCACTTTGCAAAAAGACAGCGAAATCACATCCATGTCCTTGCGTTACGGCATGCTGGCGAAAACCACGGCCTTCGTAGCTGTGATGCTGAAGGAAAAGCCGGGCGAAAAACCAGAGCGCGTGGACATTCCAGTGCTCCTGCCGCACACGTGGGACTATGACGCTGTGTTTGGGAAAGCCCAAGGATCTATTCTGTATCGCCACGCCAACTGCTGCAACAGCGTGGATCAGGTTAGCTTCCTCGGTCTGTCTGCAAGCTCCCTCGGAGACGTGCAGCACCTCACAGGCTTTGAGGAGCCTCAATTCGACTACGATGAGCCACACAAAGAAATCGCAATCCGCAAAACACAAGAAAAAACCGTCGCGGAAATAATCAAGCTGGCGGAAGAAGTTCTCGCTCTGGCCAAGCGAGACCGCACTGGCGATGCCGTCAAACGGTTATCGGAAGAATTCATAGCCGTCATCATGGCGGCCGAAAGGGATAATTTCGATGGTTGGACCGACCTCGAAAAAGCCCAGGTGTTCCTGATAATGGCAGAACTGTCAAAAAACGGGGTATCATTATACATTCATACAGCTCTGAAGTCCAAACCGTCCAAAGCTGATGCCCATGACTTGTGGGTCAAAGCCATGAGCCTGCTCGGCACGGCCACGTAATTTTTTAACATACGCCCCCGTCCTTCATTGGATAGGGGCGTTTATAATTAGGGGCAAAGGGCAAAAATAGGGATAAAATCAAAAATTAAAATAAAAAAACATGGAGAACGAATAAGCCACCATAATAATATGCGAGTTAAGCCGGCACCGGATGATAATTTTCCTTTGGATAAATAATTTTGATTCTTCAATTTCTCGTTTTATGTTTGTTTTTGCCCTTTGACCTTTGCCCCTTGCCCTTCCTTGCTACGCGAGGCTATTGACTTTTGAAAAAATGTTTGCTATAATGCTGTTGTGGATATCGAAAAGGGGTGTCTTTCCTGAAAGGCGCTCCTTTTATTTGTTAAATTGCGCTACAAGATTACAAGATACTTTACAGATATACAGATAACGCAATTATCTTGAGTATCTCTAAGATATCTTGTAATCTGTAGCACCTCAATCATATGACAGATGAAAAATTACAATCAAAAAGACAAAGATGCGAAATTTATTCCCGTGTGGTAGGCTATTTAAGTCCGGTTCACAGATGGAACAACGGCAAAAAGTCGGAATTTCATGACAGAAGGCCGTTCATGGTAATGGCTAGGGGAACAAGCATTTAATCATGTTAACCGGTTAATCGCGTTAATCAGGAAAACCGACGAATATAATCGTATTTTCATTTCTGCCTTTTTGCCCTATTGCCTTTTTACGACCTCCTTCCGCCTTCTTTCGACCCATCACTATTTTATGCAAAAACCGCTCTCATCACTTTGGCTCGTTGAACTGAACAAGCGAGTTAAAGAAAACAAAATTTATCAAACAGCAAAACGATCCGATTCAAACATCAATCTATTCGGTCATATTTTATTTTCTTTCATTCTGGTTATTTTCGTATCAAGCGGCCTGCGGCTTCTCGAAGGCGCGTTGACCAAAGAAAGCGGCGCCCTATCGATGAATAGCGCTTTGGCCGCGGAACTGTCGGACAAAGCCGCGCTCACCTTTCAATCACATTCCAGCATTAACATAAAACCGAACGAAGCCATCACCGCCACTCTCACATTTAAAAACACCGGCACCACCACCTGGACGCAAAAGTCTGTTTACTTGAAATCACTAAGCACAGCGCTTACTTTCAAACATAAATTCTGGCCGGATCCATACTTGCCGGCCAAGTTGCAAAAAACATCCGTGGCACCGGGAGAAACCGGCACATTTAAATTCGCGTTGCAATCACCAAGTAAATATAATTCATACACCGGCGAATTTGTCTTGGTGAACAACAACATGATGATCGCCGGCGGGGAAGTGGCCATCACGATGAACGTGGTGGAAGATCCGTCCAAAGTCAACCAACCGGCTCCGGCAGTCACGCCTGAACCGGCCGCACCGGCTCCAGCACTAAATGTATGTAATTTAAAATTAAACATCGCCGGCCTCACCACCGGACTTGACAATGTTTCTTGTGTTGAAAAATTCAGCATCAACAATCAAGGCCCAAACATCCGCGTAGGTATTTTTAACACAGAAAACGCCATCACCATCAAAAGCTCCGCCGCCTGGCAAGTTTACGACAAAGCGGAAATGCTCCTCGCGTCCGTGCCGGCGGAACAAGCGGTGACTTTTTTCTATATCAAATCAAAAGGCGAATATGCTTTCGACTTTATCGATCGCACGGTCAGGACTTCATCGGATTTAAACATAAAAAATTTCGGCCGGGGTATTTTTTCGATTGTTGGCTACAACGATATTCCGACATGGAACAAGACGATTAACTACAATCAATTTAAGGGCGACCTGAAAGTTTCATACTACGCACCAAAGGGGCGCGTCTGGTTAATCAACACGTTGCCGCTCGAAGAATACTTGAAGGGAATAAAGGAAACATCCGAAGAAAACCCCCTCGAATACCAGCGCGCCATGACCATTGCCGCGCGCACCTACGCCCTTTATCACGTAAATAAGTTTGCCGTTGAAAACAGCCCGTTTGATGTTTACAACGACGAGCGCGATCAGGTTTACAAAGGTTACGTTGCCGAACAAATCATGCCGAAGCAGGTCGGCGCGGTGGCCGACACAAACGGCGTGGTTTTAACATATGATACTGGCGTAATTATCGCCTTCTACTCCGCGCGCAGCGGCGGGCAGACCGTTGACTCGAAGAAATATCCGTATCTGAAGTCAGTGGAAACTCCCTACACAAAAAACAAGACCCAATACGGTCATGGCGTAGGCATTGACCAGCAAGATGCGAAAGCGCGAGCGGAAAAACTGGGCTGGACGTATGATCGGATTTTGAAATACTATTATTCGGGAATTAATATTGAAAAAATTTATTGATACGAAATTCGAATCTTCACGAATGTACCAATTATCACAGAACGGGGTTCCATGATAATTCGTACATTCGTACCATTCGTACGTTCGTACGTTCGTACTTACAAATTTTCAATTATGAAAGAAATTCCCGCCACAAAAGAAAAACCTCGCTTTAAGTCACCCGAAGAAAAATTTAAACGGGAAATCGACTCGCATTTTTCGCTTTGGGTGGGGCTGATTGACGACGCCCCGATAAGTACGAACAACAAAGAAAAAATGAAACGGTACCTAACCGAATTTAAAGATAACACGTTAAAACTAAAAGAATGGGACACCGAAAAGTTTATCCAAAATTGTTACCTGGCGATTCGCGGTATCTTGAGCTTGGTTGATTTGGACTCGGAGACGGACGAAGCAAAAGCGTTGTTCTACAACCTTCGCGACGATCTTTGGGATTTGGAGAAGGAAATGCGTTAAACATTTGGTGATTCGATGTGACTTGATGAATGCTTGCAAACAAAGGCCTTGCAATCAATCATCATTTCATCTCGTATGAAATGAAAAAAAATCACAAAAACCCCCAGCGGGGGACAAACAATCAAAATAGAAAAACGATTCGCTTGCAACATCAGCGATGAAAAACTTTCCGGAACGCGTGTGTTCCGGTCGCAAACAAAGAGTGGCGCTTGTTCCTTTTACAATCAAAACACCAAAGTAAAGACGCAATCCCTCGACTCTGCTCGGGATAATGTTGCGTTTCTACAGAACAGGCAATCCTCCTTCGCCCTATGGGCTTCGGAGGATACGCCTACGGCGTAAAACAAAAACAAAAAATAGGGTTCACCCCTATTTTTTTTTCAAAAACTTCGTTCTGTGGCTACAACTTTGGACTTTGGACTTTGGACTTTGCACTTTGCACTTTGCACTTTGCACTTTGGACTTTGGACTTGCGCTTATAACTCCCGCTCTTCTACCGGCATCGTATGCCCCATCTTGTTATATTCCGTCACCAAATTACTAATCCGCCGCGCCACCTCATCGGCAAACGGAACCTGCTTGAAAATAAACCGCTCCGTTTCACCGGCCGTTTGGATATGCACATCGCCGTAATTAAGCATCGTGGCCCAAAATCCTTTTACTTCCGACGTAATATCCTGCATCCGCCCCAATTCCTTTTCTGAAATCACGCGCGCGAAAAGTCCGCGCTGTTCGATGCTGATGACGCGCTGATTGGTCACAATCCAAACGTCAAGGAAGTAATCTATGAAATTGGCAAACGTATAGAGGATCACAAACAAATAAAACGCACTGATCATCAGCGTGGTCAGGGCGAGCGACACTTCCGAGCTTAAGAAGTCGGTATAATTCAAAACGACGACATAAAAAAACACCGGAATCGACGCCATGCACAAAAATATGGCTACGATTTTAAGCACCACAACCCAATGACGACGCAAAAACATGAGCACGTATTCGTTGGGTTTTTGGTTGGGGAAATGACGGCGGGAGTACATAACGAAAAGTTAAAAGTCAAAAGGGCAAAGTCTAAAGTTATAAACGCAAACGAATCTCTGAACCGGTTTACTTTTACTCTAACTTTACACTTTGCACTACGCTTTGTGATTAAAACAGCAATGAGTTCGGGTTCACTTCCAAAATCTGAAACATGGCCGTCCAATCAACCTGCGCGATGTAAAAATAAGAAACAAACAACGCCAGCACGGTGGCAACGATATAAGCAACCGTTAAAAAATAGGCCCAGAAGCTGACAAAACCGAATTTCAGCATGTGAAAAAGATTGAAGAAGGTGAAAAACAAAAAACCGGCAACGTAAATTATGTAGGCGAAGAGAAATGTTGATAGTGGTAATCCCATAACGGCAGAGTCAAAAGTCTAAAGTTAAAAGTCTAAAGTCATGAAGCGCAAGTCCAAAGTTAAAAGTTCAGAGTCGAGCACACAAAGCGCAAGATTAATCTGCAAATTGCATTTTCGACTTTAGACTTTGCACTTGCGCCTTTGCATCCGGACTTTTAACTTTTACCTCCAGACTTTAGATTTGCGATTACAACAGGCGCTCCGGTTTTTTCACGCCCAAATGCTGATACGCCTTGTCTGTAACTATTCTACCACGACTGGTGCGATTGATAAAGCCGAGTTGGAGCAAGTATGGTTCATAAACATCTTCCACCGCGTCCATTTCTTCAGATGTCGCCGCCGCGATTGTGTTCAAACCGACCGGCCCGCCGCCAAACTTTTCAATG
>MFGM01000038.1:0-268 GCA_001778275.1 Candidatus Falkowbacteria bacterium RIFOXYC2_FULL_48_21
GGCCTGATTCATAATGCTGAAATCGGCATTGACTTCATCGGAAATCTTGTGGCGATCCAAAAGCAAGAACGTGATTTCTTGTTCGGCAATATCCATGAGATCAGCTGTTATAATTTCCACGTTAATCGTGCTTAGATTGCTGTTGCCCGTGACGTATTGTTGCGCCGCGCCGAGCGGAATATAAACGATGTCATCCGCGCTTCCCATTCCGGTGCCGCCTTTTGATTGCGCCACGCTGATGACGGTGAACTCTTGTCCGGCCACTCGG
>MFGM01000038.1:293-21719 GCA_001778275.1 Candidatus Falkowbacteria bacterium RIFOXYC2_FULL_48_21
TTTCGCCGAATAAGTCATCGCGGGTGGTGGGGCCGAGAATGGCTACTTTTGACTTTGATTTTATTTGCGCATTGCTAAAAGGCGCGCCAAGCTCAAGCGTGATATTTTTCATGGTGAAATATTCGAGATTCACGCCGTAAATTGAAGTGTTGGTATTGGCGCCTTTGACCGTGATTTGTTTGCGACCGCTCACCACCGGCGCGACCGTTTTCACGCCACTTATATTCTTGATTGCTTCCGCATCTTCGAGCGTCAGCGTTTGTGCCGAGCCCATGCCGCCTTTCACCACTTGACCGCGTTGCGAGCCGGGCATAATTGTCAAAAGGTTGGTGCCGAGTGATTCCACGCGGCTGGTGATGGACGCGGCCGAACCCTGACCGATGGAAATCATGGCGATTACCGAGCCGATGCCGATCACAATGCCGAGAATCGTTAAACCGGAACGAACCTTGTTGGCGAGCAGGGCGAGAGAAATTTCTTCGGTTAAATCTGAAAATTTCATAAGCGCGTTTTTTTGACATCGTCCACGATTTGGCCGTCGCGAATGTGAATGACGCGATCGGCGTGGTCGGCCACTTCTTTTTCGTGCGTGATGAGAATGATGGTGTGTTTTTTTTCGCGGTTTAAGTTGCGAAACGTTTCGAGAACGATTTCGCCGGTTTTGGTGTCGAGGTTGCCGGTGGGTTCGTCCGCCAAAATCAGCGCCGGATCATTGACCAGCGCGCGCGCGATGGCCACGCGTTGCATTTGCCCGCCGGACAGTTGGTTCGACAAGTGAGAATAGTGCGCCTCCTCTAGGCCGACATTTTTTAGCGCGGCACGGGCGCGATTTTCCCGTTCCGCCTTTTCCACGTCAGCATAAATCAGTGGTAAGGCAACATTGCGCAAGACCGTGGCGCGCGGTAAAAGATTGAATGATTGAAACACAAAGCCGATTTTTGTTTTGCGGATTTCCGCCAGTTCGTCCTCTGTCAGTTCCGCCACGTTTCTGCCGGCCAGAAAATACTGGCCGCTCGTCGGTGTATCGAGCGCGCCGAGAATGTGCATGAGCGTTGATTTGCCCGATCCGGACGGTCCCATGATGGCCACAAATTCGCCGTCTTCAATCCGAAAAGTAAGTCCTTTCAGTACCGTGACTGTACCGGCGGCGGTGTGATAATTCTTCGTTATGTTTCTGCATTCTATCATATCCCTTTATTCTCATTAAAATCCGGGCATGCGAAAATTATTGCCTTGACTGTTCGTTTGCTTGGCCGCGGAACCGCCGGCGGTGATTACTCTTGAAATAACGATTTCTCCGGCGGAAAGGCCACTGATTATTTCCGTCAGGCTGTCATTGGCCGATCCGATTTCCACCGAGTGCTGTTCAATCGGCGCGGTTAAAACCACATTCGCCACGCCTTTTTCGCTGATTGTTTCGCCGGGCATTTCCACGTAATAACTGTCGTTTGCAAATTTAACCGCGGCATTCGGCACGAGCAAAACGTCCGTTTTGGTTTCGGTAATGATGGCCGTGGAAACGCTCATGTTTGGCTTGATGCGGTCGTCTTGGGTGTCGAAATTAATTTTGACGGTGTAAGACACCACGCCCTGCGATATCGCGCCGAGAGCGTCAATGTAAATCACCTCGCCGGTCAAGGTCAATTCATCGAGCGCGTCAAAGGTAAGGGTGGCTTTTTGACCGACTTTTACCTTGGCCGCGTCCACTTCATTGAGAGAAATTTCGGCGATTTTTTGTTCCGTGATAATGGTGGCGATGGTCGTGCCGGACGATACCGTATCGCCTTTGGCCACGTCCACGGACGCAATGATGCCGGTAAACGGCGCGCGTACGGAATAGTCGGCCAATTTTTCTTTGGCGTCTTGCAGGGCATTTTGCTTTTGTTTGATTGACAGCTGTTGGGCTTCGATATCAAGGTCATCGGCGCCCGCCTTCATCTCGGCCAAAGATTGAGTTTTTTCGTCAATGGTTCGGGTGGAATTGATGATTGTTTGTCTGTCGTTGATAATGGCGTTTTTGGCTGATAGCAACGCGGACAGATGCGAGTTTATTTTGCCGGTGTATCCATTTAACGTAGATAGGTGAGTGTCGGCCGTGCCGGCAGGGGAAAGTTTGCGTTCGATCAATTTGTCTTTGTAAAACTGAATGAAGTTGTTAGCGCTTTTGATCGCCTCGGAAATAACTTTGGACGTGGTGTAAGTTTCGTCGATCAGAGCTTCAACGGTGGCCGTGTCCGAAGAGCGATTGGTGGTTTTGTAATCGGAAAAATTTTTTTCGTATGCTTTATCAGCTAAAGCGAAAGCGTCGGCCGCGTCATTTTTGTAACTCAAAATGGCGGTGTCGTAACCGTATATCGCGTCTGAATAATAATTTAAATTGGCTTGAGTGCTGCTGAAAGCGTTGCCGTTCAAGACGGTGTCCAGCCCGGAAACAATGGTGGGCAATTCTAAAAAAGCGTCGGAAACAGTGGTGAAACCATCTTCGTAATCTTTGAGCAATTCTGTTTCGGCGCTGGATTTTGATTCTTTGGCGCTTTCCAAGGTGTTTTCCGCTTGCATGACCGTTAACGCGTCGGTGGGCTGTTTTAATTTGGCCATGGAAAGCTCGGCGGAAGCAAGGCCGGCTTCGGCGTCGCGCACGGATTTGAGCGCTTCTTTGGCGTTGATCCGCGCGATCAGCGCGCCGGTGTTTACTTTTTGACCTTGCTTTACGTTCAGGTAAATAATATCGCCGGAAGCTCTTGGCTTCAGTTCCACTTGATTGGAAACGGCCACTTGTCCCGAGCCGGATACTGAAGAAATCAAGGCGCCCTTTTCCACTATGGCCAGCGAGTAACGCGTTTCAGCCGGCGCGGCCGCTAGTTTTTGATAGCCGTAATAACCAGCAATGACAACCACGATTACAATTAGACCGAAAATAATCCTGTGACTTTTGATGAACAAGGGGATCATATTAGTTGATGCTTAATTGTTTACTTAACCGTTGTTTCGGGTGGAATAACGGGCACGGTTGAATCGTTCGGCGGTTTGGTCGGAGGAGTCGTGGGTAAAATTCGAATCAACTTTGCCTCAATCTGCCCGGCATCGTTTGGCGAGCCGATAATCACCATGTTGTCGTCCACTTGCAAGTCGGTCGAATTGATTGTTTCGCGGAAGCGATTGATAACGGTTTTGGCGGTCAGTAAAATAATTTTTTCCACGCCGTCTGTTCCTTTCAAAACAAAAGTGTCGCCGTCCAGTTTGATAATCGTGCCGGAAACGCCGTGGGCATTCATGAATTTCGCCCCTTTAAATTCTTTGCCAAAATCATTCATTAGACCCTTGTGCGGGCCGGTGAAATTTTGCATATAGTTTTTATCCCAGCGGCAAGAAAATTTTGCTTTGTGATAACCGGCAAATGTCCCGATTTCAAAAACAAACAGTAAAATGATAATGCCGCCGATGGCGAGCAACGTTACTTTGAAGGCGGTTGATTGAAAAATTTTGTTGAAATCCATACGTTTAAATGTTTGTGATCGTCTTATGCGAGTAAAGAAGTTTGTATTCTCCGGCCAAATAGCGAACCGAACCGAGGGTGGTAAAAATAACGGCGAGAACGGCGGTCAAACTTAACGTCGGAATCGCTTCGAGCAACGACAAGGCGAAGTCTTGCCACGATGCCATGACCGCTTGCAAGTCGGAAAAAATTAATGAAACGAAATTAAAAAATCCGGACGTATCGATTGCCGCGCGGGCGGATCGAACGGCCGGAATCAGCGCGTAGAGCGAAAGTGCGAGAATTAAAGTAAATAGAATCGCGCGTCGTTTTGCGGAGCGGACGCGTTCTTCGATGCGAATGCGAGTTATAATCTTGTCGAATAGTTCCGGTGAGGGAGAAATGAGATTGAGCATATCGATTTGGCTTATAGGGACATCTGCAAAACTCCATTCTGCTGCAACTTTCAAATGTCCCTATATATAATACGCAAACAGACTGCCTTTTGGTGCAGCCTGATGTAAATTTAGGTTGATTTGTAAATCAAGGTTGCTTGGTTAAAAGCCTGCGTAAAAAAAGAAGGGCGCGGCGATAACGGCTTTTGACGGTGTTGAGCGGTTCGGCGAGCTTGTTGGCAATTTCGCGGAAGGACCAGTCATTGTCATGATGCAAAGAAAAAATTTCTTGATCCTTTGCGGGCAGTTGATTGACCGCGGTCGAAAGGGTTTTTGCGGTTTCGTCGTTGATAAGCGTTTCGGTCATTGACAAGGCCTGGTCGCTGATTATTTCAGTTAAAAAGTTTTCATGATCAACACTTTTAAATTGCGAAAACGAAATTGTTTTTTTCGTTCGAAGAAAATCAAGACTGGCGTTTATCGTTATTCGGCTGAGCCATGGCTTGAAAGTTTTTTGTAAATCGAATTGTTTTATGTTTTTCCAAACGCGCACAAACACCTCCTGAGTGATATCTTCGGCGTCCGCGGTGTTTTTTACGTAGTGAACGGCGATACTGAAAACCAGTTTTAAATAACGCGCAATCAAAATACTTAGCGCGTTGTTGTCGCCGCGCCGGTATCGGCTGATTAGTTCAGCGTCGTTTTTTTCGGGCATAGAGTTACTTTTGAGCGTCCTTAACATGATAGAACTATTTTACGGGGGAAGCAATCAGGGCGTTGATGTGAGCAAAATTAGAGCAAAATTACGTTGTGCTTAACTGTTGACAAGGCGTGGTTTGTAGGGTAAAATACGCAGTTGATGGTTCTTTATACTTTCTGAAGGAGTTTTCCATGACCCAATTCGACAAATCGCTGGACGTGACTTTCCGGCGTCAAGCAACCGGTGAAATCATTGGAAATTTGGTAAGCGACCCGCGGCCGACGCCGCACGGGGATCGCACGAAAATCGTGTTGATTTACGGTTACAAAAAGGAAGCCGCGGAAAAGTGGGAAAAGTCGCTACCGCAAACCGGCGAAATATGGAAGTGCGAAGAAATGCGCGACACCAAGTCGGGTGATCCACACAGCGGCGCGCTGCTGGTGCGATTGGTTGAAAATTTGTCACTTAAGCTTGAACAAGACAAAGCGCGACGGCGAGTCGTGCTGGCTCCCATTTACCACGCGCTTGAAGATTTGAGCCGGCTGATTGAAGAGCAATTGGCCAGAGAATCGCTTGACAGCTTGGCGCAGACACTGCGCGCCTTGGCGGAGGACGCGGCCATTCGGCTCGGGTTCACCGAAGCGATCAAGGTTTTTCTCCATGCATCGGGTAACACCTTGCCGGAACTTCGGTCATTGGCCAAGGAAAAAGATCCGGCATTGGCTACGCATCCGGCTTGGCGAATAATTGAGGATTTGAGTCAAAACGGCCGAGTCCACAAATGTTGCTTTGAGGCGGTACTGGCGTGGCTGGCCAAGCTGCGGGAAACGGGCGAAATGCCAACAAGGAAATTTGTTTTTTCATACGATCGTTTTTTTCAGTGCCCCGGCTGTTCGGCGAAGGTGAGGCTGAAGCCGACGGAGTGGGACGATTTTACAAGCGGCAAGGAAATTTCAATGGAGTGTCCGGTGTGCAACACCGCGGGGGTGGCGACGAAATAATTAGGAGAACAACTGTTCTCCTTTTTAAATTTTTTGAAATGCGCATGCGCCGAGTAAGCTATGCCAATGGGCATTTATGATTTCCGATTTTAGATTTCATTAGAAAAGGAAAACGCCATCAGCCGAAATCATAAATCTTGAATCGAAAATCTGAAATGCGTAATTTAATGAAGCTATTGCTTTTATTCTGTTTTCATGCTAAATTAACTTATTCGGTTATTTGACAATCTAAGGAGATAAACCATGGTAATGTTCAACTTTCTGATTGAAGAAAAGATTGAGAAACGGCAATACCAGTTTGACGATGCGGCGGAGATTGTTCGTGTCGGAGGAGAGGGCAAAAATTGCGGTTTGGTCTATCCCACAGGCACGGGCAAGACACTGACCGCGTTTATCGCGCTTGACCATTACTTGCCGAGGGGCAAGGTGTTAATCCTCGCGCATACCAATCCGCTGTGCCAGCAACACTGTCGCGACGCGCGGGCGTTGTTCAATTTGCCGGAAGCGGAAGTTAACTTGCTCGTGGGTAAAGTGTCGGACAAAAAGCGCGCCGCGTTGTGGCGGCAGAGCCGAATTGTGGTGGCTACGCCGCAAACAATCATGAGCGAAATTAACAAAGGCACAATAGATTGTTCCAACGTGGCGTTCGCGGTGTTCGATGAAATGCACATGGCGAACAAGAAATATGATTACGTGGAAATCGCCGTGTTGTGCCGGTCGATGAATATTCGGGTGCTCGGTTTGACTGCGTCGAGCGGCAATGCCGAACGCATTAGAATATTGGAAAAGAACTATGGCTTGCGTCACTGGATTTATCGCTCGATTCATGACGAAGAGATTCGGCGGTTCATTTTTCCGAAAAGCGAACGGCCGGTGGTGCTTGATTATCCCGAAGAAATGAAAATCGCTTTGCGCTCTTTGCGCGCGCGTATTTTTAAACTGCACAATAATTTGGCGGAAACGAGGTTGATCGAGCCGATTCAAAAGCCAGAAGATTGGGACCGCCGCTTGCCGTTTTGCCGGCTAACCGAAATGAACGAGCTTTTTCCGCGATTAAAGCGTTACGTGGACGCGAAGAAGCGAGAAGAGTCGTTTGGCAATGGCGGATCCACGTGGTATCGCTACATCGTGCTTTACGGCGCATACTACAAGCTCATGCATCTTTTCAATTTGTTCGTGACCGAAGGGTATGAAATCGCGTGGCGTTATTTGCTCGAGCTTGAGGAGCAAGCGCGTCAACCGAAAGACGGCGTGGCTTCTTCGGTCAGGCATCAACGCAACGTGGCGGAGCGAATTTTGAATAATCGTGATTTTGCGCGATTTCGGTATGTTTTGCAAGAGTTGGTGTTTGAAAAAAAAGCGCATCCAAAGACTGCCAAGTTGTTCGAGTTGCTTCAACCGTCTTTGGCGCGCGGGGAAAAGGTGTTGTTGTTTTCGAACTACAAGGAAACCTTGGACATCTTGCGCGCGGAGTTCGCGTTGAAAAATATCGGCGCCGACATCATCGCCGGCAATCAATTCATGAAAGTGAAAGATCAGCAAGCGGTGATCGCGCGGTTCGCGGCCGGAGAGTTTCCCGTTTTGCTTGCCACTACGGTGGTGGAGGCGGGGATTCATATTCCAAAAATTGACGTGGTCGTTAACTACTCGATGCCGCTGACCGGCATCGCCCAGATTCAGCGCGGCGGACGAGCCGGACGCACGGCCGTTGGTTTGATCTATTATTTGATCATGGACAATTCGAACGACTCGAGCCTGTATTTCGCCGCTCGCGCCACGAACAAAACCATGGATCGGGCGCTGAAGCGCGAACAGCGGATTCAACAGATTGAAAAAGAAGAACCGGGCAAGCATATGTTGCGCGTCAAACAACCTGATTTGCCGTTCAAAAGTGGACTACCTGAAACACAGAGCAAGCGTAACGGTTCACGGCGGATGAAATCGCTGAGCAAAAAAGTTGTTCAAACGGAATTGTTCCCTGTAAAAAAGGAGTAAAAATGAACGAAAAAACATCGCAATTCACCGGTAAGCACAAGTTGGACGGCACATGGGTGAGTGAGCTTGAGAAAAAAGTTGGTTTGTCCGTTTATGAGCGTTTCGCCGTGTGCGACAAGCCGACAAGCAGCGCGACGAAAAAGGGCGACGCATTTTTGACCGTTGAACTTGGGGACAAGACCGGACATGTGA
This sequence comes from Candidatus Falkowbacteria bacterium RIFOXYC2_FULL_48_21, assembly GCA_001778275.1. Classification (GTDB taxonomy): domain Bacteria; phylum Patescibacteriota; class Patescibacteriia; order UBA11705; family JABHMO01; genus MFGM01. The sequence goes on from MFGM01000038.1 coordinate 8,052, forward strand.
AGTTGAAGATTTGGAATGTGCCAAGGTATGAAACGGATAAGGCGCTGGCGCATTTCGAACAGGGCAAGGTTTACGTGTTCGAAGCGCAGGTGCACGAGTACAAGGAGCGCGCCGAGTTGCACATGAATTGGCCGACGAATGGATGCTGTCTGCCGTGGCGGTGCTTGGAAACGGATTTTGTTATGGAAGATTTTTGCGATGTGCCGAGCAATCGCACCACCATACCGATTCCGGACATGGTGCGGTATTTACGCGGCGTGATCGCGGGCATCAAACATGATGGCTATCGCCGCATTCTTGGCTACGCTTTTTCGGAAGAGCGTTTGGCGATTTTCTCCAAATGGCCGGCGTCGAGAAAGCATCATCACGCTTGCATCGGCGGACTGTTACAGCACGTTTACGAAATGTTAAAGTTGGTCGAGGTGATGATCGCGCTCAATCCGCAGTTGAATGCGGACTTGCTTCGAACGGCCATCGCTTTCCATGACATCGGCAAGCTTCAGGAGTACACGCTCGGCATGCACATCGGCGCGAATGATGACGCGTTTGCCGTCGGGCACATGGTGATTGCGGTCAAGGAAATTTTCTTATGCGTGATGAAAGCGGAGTTGGATCAGGCGGCGCTCGATCCAAAGGATGTGACGTCGCTTGAGCATCTCATCATGTCGCATCACGGGCCGGTGGAGCTTGGTTACGGTTCGGCCGTCAGTCCGAAAACGCCGGAAGCGGTGGCGCTGTATCGTTTGGACGAGTTGTCAGCGCAGGTGAATGGCGCGATTTGGAGTAAAGACGCGAAACCACGCAAAACGTAACGAGAAACTACGTTAATCCAAAAACAAAGTCCGATCGCACAGGCGGTCGGACTTTTATAATCGCTTCTCTCTGGAATGGCCATCAGTTCAACGCCAGCAGGATAAATCCGCCAAGCAATAAAATGAATATCGCGAATTTAAAGATGATGTGTTTTTCCTTGAAATAAACTTTGCCCGCGAGCAGCGACCAGAAAATGGCCGAAGATCGTTTGGCCGCGGTCATGATGGAGGCCGCGCCGTAGTTGTAACCGAAGCTTTCAATCACGCCGCCGATACCGATGGCGGCCGATTGAAGCAGAAAAATCGGTTTTTCCAAAAAGACCAGCGGATTTTCTTTCGCTTTGAAAATCGCCAAGAGCAGGAAAACGGTCAGCAAGATGGCGTTGATTAACAATTGTTCGGCCGCCACGGAGTTGAAATGAGTAATGTCATATTTGAACAAGGAAATTGTGATAACCGCGTTGATCGCCGAGAAAAGCACGAAGCCAAGGCCGGTTTTTTTAATTCCGTGATTAAAAAACAAAACGCCGAGCGTAACGATGATCACGCCGATGCCGACGGTTGGCATGAAGCCGATTTGGTAGCCGAGAATTAAATCCACGATTAAAAGTAACGGGATGGTGATCGTGCGGACGAAGCTGAAAGTGGAGCGATCCGCTTTGACTATGGCCATGATGGAAACGTACATTTGCCCCACTTCGAGAAAGGCTCTCAACAAGAAGGTCGGCAAGGAAGCCAGTTTGAAAACAAATCCGTCCGCTTTGAATACGCTGATCAGAGTAAAGATTATGGCCGCCCAAAACAAACTAAGAAAGGCCATGGTGTAGGGGCTTTCCAGGTGATGTTTAACTTTATCTTTACCAATGGAATCGGACACTTCTTCGAAAAAAGTGCCGATGGAAATGAGAATTGGGCCGAGCATGAGCAAATAGTTAAATTGAAGTTTACGTTAATTTAACCGCACGTATTGTGTCAGGTGATGTGACAATAAGGGGCTAAAATAAGTTTTTTATTTATTTTTTTACGCACTCATTATTTTTGCATAAACATGCGCTAGGGTCAGGCAGACAATCATATTTGTAGCCAACATTGTTTTGCCACCACTTATCACCGACGCATCCGGTATCTGTTTTTTCGCAATAGGAACCGTCAACGCAATCGCCTTCGGTTTCGCAATAGTGTTTTTCATCTATCGGTTGAGAGGCTGCGGGGAGCGTTTGGTTGGCGGTACACCCTGTCAGCCAGACTAGCAATAAAATGATTACAAAAAAGTATAGTTTCTTCATATTGCTTTGTAGTATAAATTGCGCTTAAAAAGAATACAATCTTTTTCAGTTTATATCTCTCTACTGTTCACCCCGCTTTAGCGGGAGACATGCGATTAACGTGTGCTTTAGCGACGAACGTGTTGTTTGCGAATTCACCCCGCATTAGTGCGGTTAGTATCGTTCCCATACGATGGGCAAAGTCCCGGTAAAAGAAAAATCTCCGAACAAGACATCCGCCACGCCTTGTCCCTCACTTCCGGGTAGCCAAGCCGCGATAATGGCGTCCCAGTTCTTGGAATATTCTTTTATATTCAACGGGCGGCCAGATACTAGGATGATAACTATTTTTTTACTTTTAGCTTTCACTTTTTCTATCGCTGAAAGGTCTTCCGGGCTTAAGCTTGGGTTAGCAATATCTCCCCAGCCTTCGGCATAAGGTTTTTCGCCAACAACAACAATGCCAACATCGGCAAGTTTGCTTCCATCGGAAAAATCTCCCTGTTGATTATACTCAACGTCTGTATCGTTGGAAACAGTATCTTTTATGGCCTCAAATATGGTGGTTCCTGAAATACCGTAATTGCCGTCTATGCCTTGCCATTCTGTTGTCCAGCCACCGGCCTGGCGGCCTAAATTGTCAGCCGATGATCCCGCGATTATAATTGTGTTCGCTGATTTGGATAAGGGCAACACGGAATTTTTATTTTTCAATAATACTTGTGATTTACGAACCGCTTCGCGAGCCAGCTCGCGGTGCGTGGCGTTGCCAATGATAGATAATCCTTCCGGCGTGGCTTCAGGTCGGTCAAATAATCCGGTTTCAAATTTCACCGTTAAAATTCTTTTGACGGCACCGTTCAGCCGTTCTTCGGCGATGTCGCCATTGGCCAGGGCTTCTTGCAGGTTGGCGATAAATTCTTGGTATTCAAAGGGCGTCATTACCATATCAATGCCGGCATTTATCGCTCGCACCAAAGAATTATATTTACTTGTTTCAATTTGATAAACTCCGTACCAATCGGAGACAATGAAGCCGGAAAATCCTAGCTCGTTTTTTAATATCTCCGTTAAAATATGATAATTATCGGAATTAATTTTACCTTGCCAACTGGCGGTGCCAACCATAATGACTCGCGCTCCGCTAGCAATGGCTTTTTGGAAAGGAACCAAGTGAACTTGGCGCAAAGTTTTTTCGTTAATTGTTATGTTTCCCTCTTCCACTTTGAATTGTGGATTGCGGGAGGTGCCATACTCCATGTTTCCGCCGCCAATAAAGTGTTTGGGATTAGCCAAGACCTTAAAATAGCCATCGGATGAATTTTGCATTCCTTCCAAATACGCCAGTCCCAGTTTCGCCACATTGGCTGTGTCGGATCCAAAAGTTTCATATGTCTTGCCCCAACGGATATCTTTCGCCACATCAAGATTGGGAGCAAAATTCCAATAAATCCCAGTGGCGGCCATTTCTTCGGCAGTGGCTTTGGCGACCCGTTTTACCAAATCAGCATCTCTCGTGGCGCCGAGACCGATGGAATGGGGAAAAATTGTGGCTCCAAGCACATTGCCGTGGCCATGAATGGCGTCGATCCCATATAAAAGAGGTATGCCTAAGCAGGTATTTTTGGCAGCGGACTGAAACTCGCTTATCATTTTAAGCCAAGCCAAGGGAGTATCTTGGGTCGGTCCGGCGCCGCCGCCGCTCAATAGCGCTCCGAGATTATATTGGGTGATATCGTTAATATCGTGGAGACTGTTTTTTTCGATCAGAACCATCTGGCCGATTTTTTCCGCGACGGTCATCCTGTTCATCAAGTCGGTAACTCTTTGGTCAATCGATAATGTCGGATTTTGATAAGGCAGATTTATTTGGTGGCAGTTATTATTTTTTTCATTAGCCGGCGGATTGAGAAAAATGAAAATCAGTGCCGCCATTGAGAGCAAGGCGATAATTATGATGGTGATTAATTTGGAGTGATAAAAGTTAAGATGCATAGTGATAAATTGCGGGGGATATATTTCGAAAAATCATTTTCTTCTAAAAAGTAAAGCAGTTAATTTTTAAGAAATGAGCGTCTACCGGCCGTAGCTTCGGCGCAGTAGAGATATTTCGCCGTTTTTTTATTATTTAATTGAATGAACAATCGCGGCTTCTAATTTTTTCGGTTCATCCGTGCCGATCCTGTACGTCTTGCCGTTTTTCAATTTTATTTCAACCGCGTCAAAACCGGAAACATTATAGATACACATTTTTGGCCACAACCAGCCTCTTGTGCCCCAGCCATAATACCAATGATTCCTTACGATTTTAGCGGACATTACATCATTAAGTGAAAACTTTTTTTGATAAATACCATAGCCGAATTTGATTCGTAGATATTTTTCATCAATCACTACTTGAAGTGACACAAAGGAAGCAAGAACAAACAGAATTAATGCCATTATGGCGGTCACGGCAAAATTTGTGCCGGAGTAGTACGACGGAGTTTCTGCCCGAGCCGTAATATGGGCCCACGCGAAAAGTACCAATACGACCAGCGTAACGGCGAGTATCAGATAGCCAATTTGAGTGTGTTTGTAGGTCATAATGTGTCGGCATCTGAAGTTGCGAAGCGTTTAGGTAGGGTGGAACGGATCCGGATAAGCCGTGTTGCGCGATGTAAAATTTTTATCTAGTCTTTGGTAAAATTTATTTTTTCGAAAAGGAAATTTGATTTTTATTTATTTTGGTGACTCCAGTTTTTTTGTTACTTCACTTCTTAGAAGCGAGTTCATCTGCGCTTATTTTATAGTTATTCAAACCAGCCTTGCTTTTAATTATGGCGAATTCGCCATAATTAAAATCTGGATTCTTGATAAATCACTTATCCGATGTCCTTGATATCGCGAAGCGAGGAGGGGGCGTTGGCTGTGCCGTATTCTGTAATATAGAAAAATTTGTTTATCCATTAATATAATCATCCATCTGTTCTTGCGAAATCAAAAGTTCCATTTTAATGTCTTCATCTTCTCCAAAAACGGTTTTGATGTAGTCATTGACAGCAATCGGCGTAGGGAGGATCGGATCAAATGCCAGCTCGTCACAGCAACAAACTTGATGAGCCCCAAACCTCACCCTGTCGTTATAGACTCGTGGTGATATCTTGACATCGCGCCCGTCAATATTTTTGTGCACATTCATGATATATGGTTGACGGCCGGCGTCTAGAAGCAATTTTGCTATATCCCTGGCGATTAAATCACAGTGTTCAAATTTCCGGCTACTCGGCCTTCTGTAATCCAAAACAATAGTTTTATGCTTTTCGCCGACGTAATCCAAAACTGTTTTTGGGGCTTTATTTGTTTCCGCCCCTGCCCTGGTGCCGTATTTGAAAGTTTTTCTCGCATAAATTTTTTTTCACATAGCGTTTCGGCATCATCCGAAGCGCGAAGCATTTAGGTAGGGTGGAACGGAGCTGGATAAGCCGTGTTATACAATGTGCCAATAAATTCTTCTAAAAAAATAATTGGCAAAATTTTATTCGGTCAGACTGGAATATTTCTCTTGCCACGCCTGGAGCTCGCGAAAGATATTATCCTTAAAATCATCCGGTTTGTATTTTAGAATCGCATTCGCATTTCGCAGGCAATACCGAAGCTGATCCTCGCTGTTTTGGCTTGAGTACCACTTAAAACTATCGAGGATGTCGGCTGTTTTGACTATTAGCGCTTCCTCGCCATTGCTAATACATCGTTTGATAAGTTCAGTCGTTTTCTTGTCTTTGTCCGTGATGGAATCATCTTTTGTGCTGGCCATGATGAGCCGCAGGACATTGTCTCCGAACTCGGACTGAAGCATTTCTTGCGTCGCGTTAGACCACTCTATTGCATCATGTAATACTCCGGCCAAAACAACATCTTCGGCATAGCCATGTTCGTACAAGTAAACGCCGACCCTGATGTCATGAAAGAGCACCGGCTTTCTGCTGGTCTCGTCAGATACGGGAAAATACTCGACCAATAAACGAACCGCCTTTTCGAACTTGATATTTAATGATTTTGTCATAGAGGCTTTTGAAATTTTTGAGTGAGCCTTGACAGCCGGACTATTTTTGCTATACTACTTTGAACGCTAATTTTGGCGTTTAATGGCACGAAATAAGGAGGGAATGAGATGCGTAAATTGATTTTGGAATTCTATCAGCCAGAGGAAGGTTCCGAAGACATGGGATTTTCTCGAGCCTGGGGGTTCAAAGTCTTTCAGGATGGGAAAAAGTTTTTTAGGGAGGATTCACAAGCGGGTGGCAGTGAGCTGGTCACCAGGATGGATGGTAGTACCTTCAGCCGTAATCACGAACCGTGGAAAGGAGAGGGGAAAGAAATTTCTAGGGAGGCTGTGGAAGAAATGATAAAGAGGGCGAAAAATGACAGCCAATACACTGTCGCATGCGCTCCTTCAGCACCTCGTCGTCAACGGAAAAATCGCTGACGAGCGGCGATCACTTCGTCGCGCATCAACCTCGGGATATGCCAACCCGAGGCTTTTTTTATCAAAAAATTTCAAAAGGGCTTTATAACAAAGCAAAAAGTTTGTTTTTAAATATCGGACAACGTCCGCGTGTATGCGACGTGTGAGTGGACATGAAATGCCAGAACATGTCGTATACGCCTGTTGTCCGACTTGCATTTTTCTTGTCTTTGTCTATTTCCGTTTTTTCTTGTTTTAGTGGGGGCGAATCGGTGTGAGCGGCAGATGGGCAAGGGGGTGCCTGCCCGCCTTTGGTGGGAATGCCGCGAAATTCAAAAACCACCTTAATAAGGGTGGTTATTTTTAACTCCGTAATATTTTACCGGTACGCCTTGGTATCTGTCCAGTAATCCGTCATAGATCAAATTAACCAGCGGTTCCATGTCGTTCGCGTTGTCAATTTGTGCCAATGCCTGATGATATTGATTTTTGTTTTCCTTTTCGATTTTTACCGATATTCCTACCATGCCATAACGCTCCAAGATAAGGTTTGCGGAAAGACGAGCGGTGCGGCCATTACCCTCGCGAAACGGATGTATAAAAGTGATAGCGTGATGTAGCCATGCCGCAATGCGTATTATGGAGTCGAACGCCGCAATCAGTTCAGCTTCTTCGCTATTCTTATCGTTAATAATACCCGCGACAGTTTTCAGCGTTTTAAGTTTTTCCTGCAGCTCCGCATCTTTTTGTAGCATCAGGGACGCGACTTCGGAATGGTGTGGCGGTAAATGCTTGGAACATGTGATTTTTAGATTTTCATCTCGATATCTCCCAGCAATCTCCGGCCACGCCTCTTTAAAGATTTCTCTGTGAATTGCACAAATAGTAACCATCGAAATGGCCTTGTGGGAGCGGGCGTATCTTCTTATAAAACGAGAGGCGCGGATTACTCCAACCGCCTCTCGTTTCTGCAATTCTTCTTCGGTTTGCGGACGATTACTCATAAAATCGTTTTTAAGATACCTTCATCGCCAGTTCTTCAAACTCTTTTCTATCCAAGTTGCTGCCTTCGAGAGCGCTAGAATAATAGGCATGCTCAACATCCCAGCCCTTTTCGAGAGCGGATTTTTGTGTGGAGGAGAGTGAGCCGATGTATTTTTTAGCAGCCTTCATGCTGATCAAAAGTTGTTTGAGTTTGGTATCTTTCATAATGAGGTTATTATAGTAGAAGATTGATAAAATCGCAAGTTTTTAATGATTTTTGTTATAATTTCGTCATTTTTAGAGTGAGGGGGTGAGTAAAAAGTTTTAGCTTGCATCAAATCCGATTTTTTTGTCTGGGGAAGCGAGATAAAAAAAGACAAAATTGAATCAACCTTCATTAGGAAAAGCGCTCTATCAACATATTTTTTTCTGAATAATCGGTTTCACCTGTCATATAGTTCCCGCCAGTAGCAATAGGTTGGTTTTCTGTCTCTGGTATTTTAAATTCCTCAATATTATTATGGTTCTTCAGACAAAGTTATGGGTAGAGACTAAGCTTGCCGCAGTGAAACAGGATGGCCGCACGGTAATTCTGAAAGTTTCTGAAACCGCTTGCGTTTGACTTAATAATTTGGATTTTAGAATTAAGGCCTTCCGTGACGGCATTTGTGATGCGATGTTTCAAGTAAGCCAGTATTCCGCAAAGATGACGTTTCAATGTTTTGGCTGTATCAATCATCGGTTTGAGCCTCGAATGCGTGGCTCGGAAATACCATCTGCGAAAAAATGTTTCCGCCGCGCCAACGTAACGGTAATTCCAGAAATGTTTGAATAGTTCTTTCAATGCCCATGCTCGTCCGACTTTCAATTCATCGATGGCCAGCTGTCGGAATGATGCTTTGTCCTTGTCGCTCCAAATATCGGGATTGGTCAGCCAGAGATACTTTGTTCCTTTGAGCGTGTTTATACCATCTTTGATCATGTGGCTGTTTTCTTTGCGTCTTACCATGTCAACCGCTTTTCCCAAGTACGTTGCAACGTGATACTTATCGTGAACGATCGTTGCCTTCGGAATGCTGTCCGTTGTTGCTTTCATGAACGCCGGCCACATATCCATGGCCACCGCTTCGACGCTTTCTTTTTGGCTAGCAGACAGCGCCGAGTTAAGTAAAGATTGAGCCCCCGCTTCATCGCGATCCGGAGCTAAGTCCAGCACGCGTCCTTGATCCAAATCAGTAATTAACGACACGTAGGAATGTCCTTTGAGAAAGTTTTTTTCATCAATGCCCAAGTGCTTGATTGTCTCATCTTTGCGTCTTGCCAGTCCTCGCTCAACCGCTCGTTTTCGTATTTCATGGATCTGATCCCATGACAAGCGTAGTATTCCAGCAGCGGCCTTGACGCTTTGCGCGGCTTTCAGTACGTCAATGGCAAAACGTTCAAAAAGCTCGGTAAATCTTGAGTATGCTCCCGCCCAAGGCACATCGGCTGACAGAATGCCATGTTCCGGACATGAAATTCTTGGCGTACGGCAGACGATGCCAGTCTCGAATTGCATGGTGTCGAGATGCCGCCAAGCGCGTTCTTCTCTATGATCTTCCATGGAGCATGGTCGTCCGCATGTCGGACACGGTAACTTTTCCCCCTGTATGGTGCCGACCCTGATTGTCAATCGCAAATTAACAGTGTCCAAGTCCACGGCTGATACTGTCCACGGCTTTGTCAAGTTGAGCATTTGCTCATAATGATTAGATAGCGTTTGTGTGTTTATCATATACTTCCAGATTACCGCACAAATCCCATTTAATCCAGTTTACCCACAGAATAGTCTGAAGAACCAAATTAAATATGTGCGAAATATGGGAGAAAGAAAAAGAGTATCCGCTGAAAATATTTTACACTCTTTTTCTTGAACAGCATATCGGCTGTTAGGCGTTGTAAAATTTTTACACTTTTTGTTTTTTTCGCTCGTCATTCACGGGGGCAGGGGGGGGGGCGTCAATCACTATGGCGGAAGGGGACAGAGGGGAACAAAAGGGGTGAATGGTCCATGTAGCCATTTCGTTCGCTTTATAGCAACAAGAAATAATTCAAAGGAACTTTTACAATATTGGAATCTTCTAACAATGTTAGTTCATTATTACATATCACAATACCATATTTGGCCGATCGCACCTTTTTCATTGTATTCCTAACTTGTCTGCCCAATTTTTCACCCATGCCAACTTCGATGGGGATGATATTTTTCTCCGCGATAGTGAGAATAAAGTCAGCACTGCCTTGGGAGCTATCACAATTTAGAGCGCCACGGCTATTGGTAACAAATTCACGGTATAAAGTCATGGCCACAATATCTTCCATTAATCTACCTTTTTGTTGAGCAAATATTTGAGGGTTACCAGCCACCGATAAAAAGGCCGATCGCATGGCCGATGACATAAATTGGTATTTTGATGGCTTTCTAACTTTTTTTGAATTAGAGCCATACGGCATCACTCTGATTAATAATTCCGCCTGCTCCAACACTTCCAAAATGTTGGAGATGGTAGTAACACTAGTTTCCAATGTCTTAGCGAGATTTTGTACGCTCGATACCTCTGATTCGGCCAATAAAAAAAGAACTCTTTTAATATGACTGATAGTTTGTGAGTCAAATCTGCCAAGGCTCTGGACATCTTGGTTAATTACTTTATCCAGCAACAAAGTGATGGTTTGGTAAACTCTGGATTCGTCCTTAATTCTAATCGCAAAGGGGAGTGTGCCAATTTTAAGATATTCATCAACATAGTGTTGATCAACCTGAGACCAAAAACTCAAGACGGCCGGTTCAAAAGCTTTTAATTTTTGGTATGTTTCAGTTGCTGATTCCGAAGAAAATATAGCATCCTTAATATTTTTTTGTAAATTAGTAACTGGATATTTATCCTCCTTGATCATTAAAAATTCACAAAAACTAGTCGGAAATAATTTTTCAAAAATTGCTCGGCGAATTACATCGGGGTTTGTTTGTAAAGAAACTGCCGACGAGCCACTGCAAACAACAAAAACTTTGTTTGATCTGTCGTAAACAGATTTTAGCACTGACGCCCATTTTGGGTCATATTGTGCTTCATCAATAAAGATAAATAATGGTTTAGTCAATTTTTCAAAACTTTCACCAAGTATTCTTTCATAAGCCGCCAATACATCTTTGAGGGAAGAGCCCAAAACATTTACCACTTCGTCAAGTGAAATGTACAGCATTCTTTGTTGACCAACTTCTTGATAATGATTTAGAAAGAGCTGTGCTAGTATAGTGGTTTTACCAACGCCACGAAGGCCGGGGATAATGACCCACCGATCATGGGCTTCATGGTTATGCAAAAAATCCCTCAAGTATTTATCAATTTGGGGGTAGATATCTCTTTGGGGGTATTTTTTACCTCGTTCGTCTTGTACATAGGTTCGCAAGCGAAAAGGTGCTTGGACAAACTGGTTTTGTAAGTATTTAAGTATTTCCTCCATAATCTAAATGAGTAAGAGAAATAATCAAATGTGTTTGATTATTTCCGAGCGAATGAGATTATATCGTAGATATAATTTTGTATGTTAGTTGAGTAGTACAGTAATACTATTTACTATACTACTACACTGGTATAGCAATGTCAAGAGGTGGATTTTTGGCTAAAATACATGGTTTTTATGGCTGTTTACTAAATTGAGAATGAGGAGATAAGATTTTTTCGTTTAATCAAATGTGTGAATGTTCTGAAGTTATAGAATACTATTTTATATTTCATTATCATCGTGTCGCTAATCTATTAAATAAATTTGAAAGCCAAAAGAAAAAACGCTTGGTCAATGTTGGATTGGTTTGTCAAGCCCTGAAAATACTGAACCGTTATTCGGCAAATTATTTGGGAAAGTTTTGAATAAAACTTAGAGTAAATCTCTTTGGTGATTGTAGGTTGATACTGGTGTGAAGTCGTTCGTTGTTGTAATAGCGGATTTTTTTGGCAATCAGTTTTTTCAGTTTTTCGAATGTCTCCATCTCCAAAAATTCATTCTTGCACTCATCCTTTAGTCGGCCGAAGAACGATTCTTGCCCGGGATTTTCCGTAGGCGTACCCGGCGTTGAATATGACAGAATAATCTTGTTCTTTAAAACTTCTTCGACATATTCATAGCTTGTAAATTGTGACCCCTGATCCTGATGGCTTAATAATTCATCCGGCAATTTTTCGATAAGTTTCTTGATGGCTGCTGTCGCCTTTCGGAACGAACCGATTACCAGCTTAGCCTCCATGGTTTCACCGACTTCGTAGCCATATACCAGCTGTCCGAAAACATCTTTGTGAACTGCCAGGTAGGCCTTACTTTTGCCTTGATCGTAGATAATTTCTGTGATGTCGGAAGTTACAGCCTGGAACGGCGCGGTGATTTTGGTCCTGATTAATAAGTTGACCCGGTCGGCCAAGGCTTCCAGAATTTCCTTGACAACGCTCTTTTTTGAAGTGCGTAGCTTTCTTGGTAATCCCAGGCGCCACAGTTTTAACAGCCTACCGAGGGCATCGCGGCCGATTTCTATCTTGTATTTATCCGAGAGTGCTTGCTTTATCCGCGTCACTCCGTATGCGCCGTTTTTAACAATTATCTTTTTAACTTGCGTTTTAATATGCTCGAATTTGTCGGCAAACCGTTCGTCCGGATGCTTGTGATGATAGTAGGTATTCTTGGACAATCCGCAAAGCCGGCAGATGCGACTGATGCTGAATGCGCCGGAGGCGACTTGCATCCTGGCGAATTCTACGCTGGCGTGCTTCGGGACGAGTAAAAATCTGAAAAATTTTTTAGGAGGCACAGCTCCACTTCCTTCTTGCCTAGCAGTTGCTCCAGTCTGACAACTTTGGTTTTTAATTCGTTTACAATTTGATCGGGTGCAGTCTCGAAAACCTGAGGACCGCGCTCTATAAGCTGATCGCGCCAGAGGTAAAGGAGGTTTGCATTCAGAGCATACTTCCTGGCTATTTCCGAGATGTTGCCGTTGTCACGCAGGGCATCCAAGGCGCGGTCGAGCTTGAACTGCGGGGTATAGCTTTTTTTCTTAGTTCCGACATTGACTGTTTTAGGCCTTGCATTAGTCATAGGATTGATGGTTGATATTTTGGATTCACAATAGCATAACTGCTGTAAATCCGGAATATCAAGAATTAATTTCCCATGTGCCTACCAGTTCAGTATATCCAGGACTAATCAGAATGCCCAAAATCAAAAACTCCTTATTATATGTATGCTTCAATGTGGCGTAATTTATTCTTTATTCTCAATTTATGAGTAATATCTGGAAATCGCAAGCCATCTTGTAAATCTACGGTCAAATAATCAATCTTGGAAATTCCTGGATATGGTTGCAAGCCATAAACTATGTCATCGCTTTCAACTCCACAAATTAAAAACGGCAGTTCTTCTAACACATAAATAGCCAGCCTCTCATAATCAATCTCATTCAGTTTGTCTGATTTTATACTCTCTTTTACTATTCCTATTATTTCATTATTAAACTCCGCATTATTTTTAAACTCGTCATAGAAAATTGAGACCATTCGTTTATATTCATCCGTTTCAATTTGTTCCCATTTTGATATTGAACAATAGAGCGTTTTTCAGGTGTAAACTCATCTAAAATATCTTTTACCATTTCTTCAACTTTTTTACCCTCGCGGGCTGATAATTTGCAAGCACGTTCTTTTTTGTAGCCATTTTTTATTTCGTAATTCACTGAATGAATTTTATCTGGAATCAAAACAAGTACTTTTTCTTTTGTATTTTCTATCGCCCATAATAAATAACTACGAACCAGCTCTCGCTTAAAATCTTTATTTCCAAGACTTATGCCAACAACAATGTTAAATTTTTTGGCAAAAATTTCTTCTTCTGTTGTGTTAAGATATGTTACAATTCTCATTATTTTTAAAATAAATCATTTTCGGAGTGTAGCAGAGAAAACACCTTTTACCCCTCTTTAAATAAATAAAAAATCAAATTTTCTGTCCCTATTCAAATCACAAAACTTTAAATTACCACAAAAAGACAAAAAAATATTTCAGCTAACGTTCCTGCATAGCCGAAGTTGGCGGGTGGTATAATATCACGACGATAGGAGTGCCACCACCCGCCAATT
>MFGM01000038.1:21806-22715 GCA_001778275.1 Candidatus Falkowbacteria bacterium RIFOXYC2_FULL_48_21
TGAAAACCAACCCGCAATTGATTTTAAAAACCGGCCAAGAAAACCAGTCTGTTTATGGGGATTTGCGCTCTCTTGTTCAATTTGTACGTTTGTATATTTTTCGTCTTTGTCGTCTTGAACGTTGCTATCTTCTTTCAGGTATCCTGGTTCGAAAAATTTTTCTGGTTGAGGGATAATCACGCATGTATTATCAATTTCCGTAAACCCGTCATCACACAACCATGCGTCAGCATTGTTATTCGCCGCATGAGCATGTTCCGGAACCCTAACGCATTTTGAGTTGAATGGAGCATATCCGAAGTTGCAATAACACAGATTATTCGAAATCAAGAGGCTGCTATTAATTGGGCATGCTGTATTTTTTTTATTTTCTATTGGAATGCAGGATGTTTTTGCGTTATTCCATTCATACCCCGTATTACAATAGCAAGTATTATCGCCTCCATCTCCCCAAGAACTATTCTGTGGACAGTTATTAACCCTTTTGCAAATATTTTTATATTTATCCCATTGATATCCATCAACACAACGCTTAATAGGTTTATTTTTTTGGATTTTGTTATATGCGTCTAATAGTGAGTTTCTTGCGGCTTCGTATACGGAAATGCACTCATTGTTGTTCATGAGGAATCCCGCGGAACAAATACATTTCCCGTTTGATTCATGGGAATATTCAGGACAAATTACCTCTTTCTTGTTTAGTGAATCTGGATTAGTTGGCTGAATTACTGTTGCTTGATTGTCCGCCTTCCCGTAAATGGTTATTAGTTCATCAATTATTAAACAGTTGCACATGTAATCTATGTAGTTCCCTGATAGCCGACCCAGCTTAATAGTTAAATCGATTTCAGCGGATTTCAAAAAGGAATTTTTATTTGTAATGGCCTCAAGACCCTTAAGCATTTTTTC
>MFGM01000038.1:22739-22817 GCA_001778275.1 Candidatus Falkowbacteria bacterium RIFOXYC2_FULL_48_21
CTTGTTTTCTAATAAATTTAAATCGTTCAAATATTTACAGCTCGGAGAGTAGCCGCCACAAGAGTCATTGACAACCTT
>MFGM01000039.1:0-726 GCA_001778275.1 Candidatus Falkowbacteria bacterium RIFOXYC2_FULL_48_21
TGATGTTTATTTTATAACGATTTAATTATAGCACCGCCGGCTTTAATCCTTCGTCCGCCCAAATATATACACCATCCACTTGCAACAAATAAATCACTTCTTCTGCGGTCAACACCGCAGACAAGTTGGCAAAAGCGGGATATTCGTTTTTTACTTTTGACCAATTCACACCCGCTTTGGCAAAAACATCACGCTTGGCCTTCGCGACTTGCGCCCGATAGTTCGCCTGCCAAGCATCAGTCGCCCGACCGTCCACCTTGTCACTTTCCGCAGGGTTTGAGTTAATGCCGAAAACCTCATGATTAAGTCCAACCGTATACATATTCCCCTCTGGATTGTTAAAATCGT
Organism: Candidatus Falkowbacteria bacterium RIFOXYC2_FULL_48_21; assembly: GCA_001778275.1. Taxonomy (GTDB): domain Bacteria; phylum Patescibacteriota; class Patescibacteriia; order UBA11705; family JABHMO01; genus MFGM01. The sequence goes on from MFGM01000039.1 coordinate 349, forward strand.
CCAGTGGCATATCAAGCAACGCGTTGTTGGCATGTTTTTGCAAATCAACCGCAATCGCGTCTCGCACTTGTCGCTCCGGGACGATACTACAGGCAGATAAAGCAAAAACCAACGCAAAGACGACGATAAATTTCACGATGTGTTGCATAAATATATTTAGCTAGTCTATATCAGATATTTTAAACCCTCCCACCTTTTTGCGCAAGCGCTTCAACTTCAACAACGCGGCCGGCTTCACAGTCAGGTCTCCGTACTTGTCATTGATCTCGTCAACGAACGACAAAAGTCGCGCTTTTTTGCGATCAAAATTCCACAGCGACTGCTGTTTTGTTTCGCCGACTAAATTACTGGCATGAATGCCGACCAAACGCACCGGCT
>MFGM01000039.1:840-9104 GCA_001778275.1 Candidatus Falkowbacteria bacterium RIFOXYC2_FULL_48_21
GCAAATAAACAACAACCGTCCGGCCGCCAAGCTCAAGCCGGCGCAACTCTCGGCCCACCTGTTCGGCCAAATGCATAAGAACCGCCAAAACTTCTTCCTTGTTAAAAGTGTTGCCGGGCAAAGTGTAAGACCGGCCGACAGACTTCGCCCCCGGCGCTTCGAAATAAGGAACCACCGGCAAATCATCAAGGCCGCGCGCGATGTTAAATAAATTTTGGCCGCAAACGTTACCAAACACTTGTTGCAAACACGGCAAAAAACGTTCACGCAAATTCGTCACGGTGCCAACACCGAAATCCAAAAGCCGCTTTTCCAGTCGCCGACCGATGCCGCAAAAATCGGTCAACTTCGCCGCGTTCAAAACGGCCAGCTTGTTTTCCGCATCAATAAAGAAAAGACCGTCCGGTTTGGCCAAATCAGAAGCGAGCTTCGCGAGCAACTTATTTTCGGCAACGCCGATGGAACACGTGACGAATTCGCCGATTTGGTTTTTGATGTCTTGTTTTATTTTTCCCGCCAGCGCCGTTGCTTGTTCGAGGGTCTTAACATAACCGGACAAGTCAAGAAACGCCTCGTCAATACTGAACACTTCGACCATTTCCGTGTATTTTTTAAAAATCTCCATCACTTGCCGCGACACAAATGCGTATTTGTCTCCGTCCGGCTCGACAAAAATAATTTTCGGAAAAATTTTCTTCACCTCAAAAGGTAGCATACCGGTTTTGATGCCTAATTTTTTCGCCTCTTTCGATGAAGCAACGATTACAGATCGTGAACCCTCTTTTCCCGAAACAACGATCGGACGACCGCGCAGAGAAGCGTTAGTTTGCTGTTCGACGGAGGCGAAGAAGGAGTCCATGTCGATGTGGAAGATGAAGCGCATATGAGAGAAAGGCATACGAGGGAATGGCATGTGGGGGGAGGGCAGATGGGGGCATACGGGGGGGGCATACGAGCGAGCCGGGGAACCCCCTAGCCCCCTTTGCAAGGGGGAACACTGGGGGTGGGGCGAGAGCGAAGGGAATACAAGTTACTCTGCGGTTGGCGAGAAAGAAGAAGCGGCTAAACACCACGCGTTTTGTTCAGTATCAAAAGTTAACTGAAAATGATTATCATCGGAAGAAATGGAAAAATGATACAACTTCGCCCGGCCGATGCGGGAGGAGTGAACCATGTTTACGGCGTCAACGCAATATTTGCGGCCGCCCCAATCAAAAGACAGCGGCAGCACCCGATGCCGCGCGAAGAGAACCAAAACGTTGATTGACTCCCCCATAAAAGCGCGGATTAAAACACGAATTTAACGGATAGAACGCGCGAATTTCGCGGACAAAAAATCATTAATCCGGCCAACCAAACTCGCCATAGGGTACATTCCGGCAAACCTTTTCCAAAGCGAATCTGACCTCTGGCAACATATTGTCAGGCAGACTGTCCAATCGGCACCACTTAAGCTCATCACACTTGTGAGGCTCCCTATTGATAATATCGCCATTCCATTTTTCCGTTCGGAGATAAATGTCAAAATATTCTCTGGCCGGCGACAACCGGTGCATGACATGAACCACCGCAAGATCGGCCAAACTGATCGCGATGCCAGCCTCTTCCATCGCCTCACGGACAATACATTGTTTCGCGGTTTCACCGCCATCGAGATGGCCGGCGACCAAACTGTAATTACCGTCTTGGTAACCGGTATTAAAACGCCTAAGAAGTAAAACCTGACCGTCCTTTTCCATGATAAGGTAGGTGGCGGCGTATGGCTTAAATCTTTCTTTGTCAGACATACTAACGCAAAATTATAAATTAGCGGACGAAAACTCAAAGCGACGCAAACGCTTGCATGAAAAAAAAGAATAAACAAGCTACAAACCGCCCCGACAAAACGTCAGGGCAGTCATTATTTTCGCGGACGTCTTGGTTTTTGCTCTTGCTCCGCATCAAGCCGCGCCAAGAATTTTAAAATCATACCCTTAATGTCGTCTGTGGACATAGGCTAAATTTGAATTTTAATGATTAGCTCGAAAGACAACGGGATGTAAGTACTCTTAGGCATAAATTTAATCCCTGCCCGCAATGCTACACATAGCGTTGCAAGCGGGCGAATTATTACTTAGAAAAATGCGGGAAAAAAGATTTAATCCGAATTATCAATATAGACAAGGAAAGCGCGGATGCAAAATTTAATCCGAATTATTAACTAAACATTAATAGTTAAATCTTGCCAAAAACCCGCCACCAGGCGATAAGCCGCTTTGATTTTTCGTTTGTTCATAAATTTTTATTTTATAGCGGGAGATTTAATGTCCATGCTTATTGCACATTAAATCCCGCCGCCGTTAGTTAACAAAGGTCAAAGGATCGGGCGGAGGTAGGAGATTGCCACGCTTGCGCTCGCGATGACAGCTCGCTACGCTCGCAAAGGCAAATTAAGAATAAAAAATCAAATCACATTTCACCGCTCGTTCTTCAGGTAAATAATTTTTCCAACAGGCATACGATCATGTCCGGTATATTCGAGAAATACTTGCGATGCTTTCGCGGTGAGCAGATAAACGCGCGTGGTATTGTGAAATCGCACCTTGATCCCCTTCACGCCGTCCGGCGTGCGGAACCATTTTTTCTTTTCATAGCCCATCACGCTCGGGATATTCACCGCCTGTGGCGCCAGCCAATCCCAGCGCCCGTCTTGAACCGATTCAATCTTGGCCCAGCCGGTTTTGGGCAGTTTGATTCCAGCATCGCGATTACCCCACGGATAAAGCTTCACTCCGTCCGCCTCTGCCACCGGCAAAAACGGATGCTCTTGCCAGAAAAAGGTTTGAATAATGTCGCCTTTGCGCTGTTTGGCGAACTCTTCCGGCGTAAAAAAACGGTCAAGTTCGTGGGGGTTAATTTTGTCGAGATAGAAAGAAATGCCGGCACACATAACGACTTGATTAGTTGTGAACGGGGGGGGGTGGACGACGGTAGGAGATCGCGTCGCTACGCTCGCAAGGGGGTGGTATAGGAGATTGCCACGCTTACGCTCGCAATGACGCGTCGCTACGCTCGCGATGACGTAGGAGATTGCCACGCTAGCGCTCGCAATGACTAAGCGAACTTGCGAATAATGGCGCGAACAATGCCACGGATCGCGACATCCTTGCAATAAATCGGTTCCATGGCCGGATTGGCCGGCTGGAGACGGATACGATTGGTTTCGCGGTAAAACTTTTTCAACGTGGCGTAAGCATTGTTCAACAGTGCCACCACCACGTCGCCATTGCGCGGAGAATGATTACGCTCAACCACAACGTAATCGCCACTCAAAATTCCTTCGTCAATCATGGACTCACCCTTCACTCTTAAAACGTAAGCAGTTTCATCCGACACCAAGTCAGCCGGCACAGCCATGGTTTCATTGTCTTCAACGGCTTCGATTGGCTCACCGGCGGTAATCAATCCGGCCAACGGTAATTCGATGGTGCGACCGAGGCGAAGGACTTGGCTGGTCAATTCGAGGCCGCGCGGCATTTCCGGAGCAATTTTTAAAAAGCCTTTGCCCTTCAACGCCTGAAGATGCTGATGGATTGTAGCAGGAGAAGAGACGCCAAGGCCTTCGGCGATTTCTCGGCAACTGGGAGAATAGTCATTGTCACGGACAAATTCTTTTAAAAATCGCAGGAGTTCACTTTGTTTTTTCGTTAGGCTCATCATATTTTTCTATTATTTATAGTGTTCGTATTTCGTTCGGCTCCACTCACACTATACCAAACAAAAACCGAACGGCAAATATGGCCTGTGGATAACCTAGTCTTAGACCACGACTAGCATGATTAGAGGATTAGTTTGATTATGCTAAAAAGGGACAGGGGCGCAAGGAAATTCACAAGAAACGGAGGCATGCTGGACACACGCGCCTGGCCGTGTAACGGCCAGGCTAACCAATAAAGCCCCGTTAACGGGGCTCATCATGAAATTTATTATCAAACACCGCCCCGCATTGACAAAAAAGCCGAGGCTAACGCCCCGACTTCAATTCATTATAATTGGATTGATTTTTTTTGTTTCAATAACCCCAATTTCTTCGCCAGAGGACGAATGCGTCCTATGGCGCATAATTTCCTTTTTCCAATTTATCAAAAACATCTTCTTCCTTTTTCAACAGCGCGTTCCACTCTGTCTCGCTTTTGCCCTGTTTCAAAAAGTCGCGCTTCAACATGAAACATTTGCAAAAATTTTCAAACACGATCGGGAACCGCTCGAGCAAATCCAAAATTTTCGGAAATTGCGGTTGGGCTTCGATCGAATTGAAAAATTGGCGCATAAGCTCTTGCGCGCGATTGTCAAGCTCGGACTTACCAAGCAATAATTCGAGACGATTGACATTGGTGTCGTTCATATTAAAATTTAATCCGGATTATTATTGAGATGAGCGGGAGCAGGCAAAGATTTAATCCTAATTATTACGTAAACAGTTGAGAGCAAAGGTAAATTTAATCCAAATTATTACTGTTGCAGGGAGGGCGCGGAAACGCAGGCGCTTAGTGGAATGGAGAGAAGTAGTAGCGGGGGAATCGCAAGAAATAATTTATCCTTTTTGCTGGGCGAAGAGGAACTGATTGGCCTTTTGGCTGGCATAACGCAGCACCGCAATCTCTCTTTCCGACAAACCCGCCCCAACGGCCAATTCTACGGCGCGCGCTACACTTTCACCGATCGGGCCAACGGTGCCTGGTTCATTCTTTCTATTTAACAAATTCTCAAATGCGGACATAAATTGATGATTAATTATCTGTGATCAGTGTAGCGCGAATCAAGGGAAAATGCAAGGCGCGTCGCGTTTAATCCGTTTTTGCATCGCTCAATCGGTTTGCGATACAAACAGGACTACCCCGACGCGTGGATTGAGAAACGCATGCGCGGAATCGCCATCACACACCCCACCCCAAAAACACATCCACCCCCGGTTAAAACACGGGGGCTTTGTTTGATACGCCATCACACACCCCAAATCCCCAGTTAAAACATGGGGGCTTTTATAAAGGACTGCGTATATTTTTCAACGCTACGTTCGTCAGATGCGTATAAATCTGCGTGGTGCGGATATTCGCGTGGCCGAGAAGCGCCTGCACGTAGCGCATGTCCACGCCGTTTTCGAGCAAATGCGTGGCAAACGAATGGCGCAAGGAATGGAACGTCGCGACTTTTGCAATACCCGTTTTTTTCAACGCGCGTTCGAAAACGATTTGCGCGGTGCGTTCGGTGAGCCGGCCACGCCTCGCGTCGCCAAGCGATTTGTTTAGCGAGTCGAGGCGGGCGCCTCTTTCACTTGCCAACAAAAAATCGTCCGCGGTTTTACCGGCCATGAATTGCGTTACGTCATTTTTTAATTTTTCCGGAAACACGGTCACGCGATCTTTCTGGCCCTTGCCTTCGCGCACGTTGATTTGCAAATTCGGCAAATCAACATCCCGCACCTTCAATCGCACCACCTCTGACACACGCAATCCCGCTCCATACGCCAGCGCCACGAGCAAACGATGTTTCGTGTTCGCAATGGCCGCGATAATCGCCGCTATTTCCTCGCGCGACAGGACTACCGGCAGACGTTTCGCTTTCCGTGCGAAATGCACATCGAGCTTGAATGGCATTTTGAGTACCTGTTCATAAAAAAATTTAATCGCATTCAAATGCACGTTGGTGGTCTGACCGCTCAATCCCCTGTCTCGCAATCCGATCAAGTATTTCTTGACTTTAAATTCATCATACTTCTCGTAACCACCTACCTGCGCAGGCGGGTCACCAAGGAAACTGAAAAAACTTTTCAACGCGCCCGAATAAGCGTCCACTGTTTTCGGGCTGTAATTCCGGTATTTCAACTCGACTTTTACTTTGTCTAAAAATTCTTGCATAAATAATACGGTTTAGCTATTATTGGTTAAGGTTATACGTCTTGAACTCACACTTGTTTCCGATTACATTATCCCGCAGTCATTTCGGCACGACAAGCCAATCTTGTCGACCCGGCTCGTCAGAATTTACTCTGCTTTTCAGTATAGAAATCGACCTTTTCTGAAATCTTGACGACCATGCTCGACAAAACCGCCCCCACTGTGGATAACTATTTTCCTCGACACCACTCTATCCGCTCAGGTGCAGTTCAACCTCCCCGCCCAATAACTTCGCATAAGCCCCTGCTTGCAATGTCAAATTAATAAAACAATTCATATATACACGAGTTGTACGATATGCGTTTTTCTTCTTTCCTAAACGTGCTTTCTGTTTTTAACAACAAAGAGCTCGAACGAATCAGCGCGCTACGGAATCCGACTTTTCCCCACCAACATAAACGCTGATCCGTTCCTTTCTGAAATAACAGAACAGAAAACAACAAAAAAAGAAAAACGCACATCGTACAACAGCGCGTGTGCGGTTCCGCTTCGCTTCACCCATATCGCTATCGCGACATCGCACACACGCGAACGTTATATGAAATTTTCTTTTTCTCTATGACAATAACACGCCAACAAATTATAGACGCTCTTGGTAATGAATTGAAAAATAATTCATTTGTTTTTGCTTTTTGGCTTGAAGGGGCTGATGCGCTTAATACCATTGATGAGTATTCTGACATGGATGTATGGCTCGATGTGCAAGATGGTCATGAAGGAATGGTAATTGAACAAATTCAATCGATTTTGTCCAAAATTGCTCCATTAGATTTTGAGCATGAAATTGATCATCCACACCCCAAAATTCGCCAGAAATTTTATCACAACGAATTAAGGACAATGATGTTATTTGGTTACTAAACGAAGTTATCAGTAGTTTTCATACAAAAGACAAGTTTGGCGTTGGCTTGCCGCTTGGCAATCTTACTAGCCAGCTTTTGGTAAATATTTACATGAACGAATTTGATCATTTTCTTAAACGGGAACTAAAAATAACACACTGTGTTCGTTACGCTGACGATTTCGTGATTGTTCATGAAAATAAAAATTACTTAGAAAACCTATTGCCAGAAATATCAAAATTTTTAGAAACACGCCTAAAACTATCACTTCATCCCGACAAGGTCTTCATTAAAACGCTTGCTTCTGGCGTGGATTTTTTAGGCTGGATACATTTTCCGCATCATAGAATATTAAGAACTTCCACCAAAAGAAGGATGTTTAAAAATTTAGATCAAAACAGGACAAGAGAATCTTTAATCTCATATCAAGGACTTCTTAGCCATGGCAATACTTACAATCTTTCAAAAAAGCTATTGACCAAACCTTCTTAATTGGATATAATTGGATATAGTTAATATGTCCAATTAAATATATGCCAAAAAACGCCCATTCGGCTTCGCTCAAGGCGGGCCAAAAACTAACAAAAACAGAACAATTATCCGACAATTTTTCAAAACGGATTGAAAATATTCCTTCTGTTTTTGTCTCCAAAATCGCCAAGATTGATGAATTAAAAGGACAATGGATATCGGGAGCGCGGCTTAGCCCGCAGGTTTTAGGTCGGCTTAAACGATCGGTTTTAATTACTTCAACCGGGGCTTCTACCCGCATTGAAGGCGCTCGCCTTACTGATGCCGATATTGAAAAACTGATGCGCGGCATTAATATTCAAAAATTTACCAACCGCGACAAGCAAGAAGCGCAAGGTTATTATGAACTACTTGAAAATGTTTTTAATTCCTGGAAAGGTTTAAAATTTAATGAAAGTTTGATTAAGCATTTTCACAAAGAACTTTTGAAGTACGCTGAAAAAGATCAGGATCATCGCGGCGAATACAAAAAAGGTGAAAATAAGGTACAGATGATTAATGAAGCCGGCGAGTTAATCGGAATTCTGTTTGATACCGCTCCTGCCTATCTTACGCCCGGCCAAATGAGGAATTTAGTTGAATGGACACAAAAAATATCAGCAGAGAGTAAGTATCATCCATTACTGGTGATTGGAAATTTTTTAGTTGAATTCTTAAAAATTCATCCTTTTTCTGATGGGAATGGAAGATTGTCACGAGTGCTTACAAACTTGCTTTTACTGCAAGCTGGATATTTGTATATTCCCTATGTTTCCCACGAAAAATTAGTTGAAGACAATAAATCTGATTACTATATTGCTTTGAGGCGCAGTCAAAAAACCATGGGAACAAAAAAGGAAGATATTACGGATTGGCTGGATTTTTTCTTAGATATTGTTTTAAAACAATCGCAAATGGCAGTAGAGCTACTCTCAAAGGAAAACATAGAAAAGATTTTGTCGGAAAAACAGATTAT
>MFGM01000040.1:0-1507 GCA_001778275.1 Candidatus Falkowbacteria bacterium RIFOXYC2_FULL_48_21
AACTTCGGCGCCGGGCTGATGAAGGGGCTTGGTGAAACGGCCAAGTTTCTTGGTATTGAAACGTGGGGCGCGATTAAGGTCGCTTATCATGGCGGCAAGGTGCTTGGTTCAAAAGTAAAAAACTTTTAATCTATGGATTTTGGAAAAAAACAAGATAATGCGGAGCTCGTCAAGTTGATCAATGATTCGTTTTTGGTATCTGATGAAAAGAAGGCCTTGCTTGAAATTTATTCTCGCGAAGGCGCCAGTGCGGCTTTCTTGCAAAAGTTTGAGTCAGCCTTGGTTGAAAAGTTGCGACAAAAAACAGAAACGGCTATCGGTTTGGACAAGGTCATTGAAACGGAATTCGCGCGAATTACGGATGATTATAATAAGCAACGAGCATCGCTGACGGAAAAATTGCAAAAAGAATTGGCCGATGTCGCCCCGGGGGATGTGACAGCGAAGACAACGCTTTGGGACGCGTATTATGTCAAGGTTGATGAGTTACAAAAGGTTGTCGCCGGCGGCATTCAGGCAGTATCGCAAAAAGTATTGATCGGTATGACGAAATAGTATGTACAAAGACATTACCGCCAACAAGCGCAACTCTGTTTTGTTGGTTTTAATTTTCGTTATCATCATCGCCGCGATCGGTTATATCGTTGGCTTGTTTTATAACGGCAACGCCATCGGTAGCGCCTATCCGTATGGACCGGTGGCTATCGCCATGGTGATTTCGCTCGGATTTACCATGTTTTCATATTTTCAAGGCGACAAAGTCGCCCTGTGGTCGAGCGGCGCGAAACCGTTGACCAGGGAACAGAATGGTTACGTTTACAATATGGTGGAAAATCTTTGCATTACTGCCGGCACGCCCGTGCCGAAGATTTATTTGATTGAAGATGCGGCGATCAACGCTTTCGCCACCGGTCGCAATCCTGAAAAAGCTTCAATCGCGCTGACGCGCGGCGCCGTGGAGAAGCTTGAAAACGAAGAACTGGAAGGCGTGATCGCGCATGAATTGTCTCATGTGAAAAATTTCGATATTCGGTTTATGATGTTGGTCATGGTGTTGGTTGGTACGATTTCCATCATGGCTGATATGTTTATGCGATCGCGGTTATTCGGCTTCGGCGGACGGCGCGATAACGATCGTGGCGGCAACCCGGTTTTGTTGATTGTCGGGTTGGTTCTGATTATCTTGTCGCCGATCATCGCCGAATTGATCAAGCTGGCCATCTCGCGCAAGCGTGAATTTTTGGCTGATGCGTCCGGCTCCTTGATTACTCGCTATCCGGAAGGATTGGCGCGAGCGCTGGAAAAGATCGCGCTTGAAAATCGGCCGCTGGCCAAAGCTTCGACCGCCACGGCGCACCTGTTCATTGCCAGTCCGTTTTCCGCCAAGGGTTTGAAAAACATGTTCTCAACGCATCCGCCGGTGGAGGAGCGAGTGAAGCGATTGAGGGAAATGGGTCGATGAAATTTTGTGCCATGGCGCGCGTTCTTTGGTGAGGAAATTTTAAAT
>MFGM01000040.1:1571-1651 GCA_001778275.1 Candidatus Falkowbacteria bacterium RIFOXYC2_FULL_48_21
GACATAATCCCCATCCCGCGAGCAGTCCTGCCCGCAATGCATACGCATAGCGTTGCAGGCGGGCGAGCGGGAGGGGGAAG
>MFGM01000040.1:1685-10231 GCA_001778275.1 Candidatus Falkowbacteria bacterium RIFOXYC2_FULL_48_21
CGTATGTGTGTAAAAATAAATAGCAAAGACAATCAACAGATTAAAAAATTGAAAAAATTACAACTTAAAAAATACCGCGACGAGTATGGCCGGTTTTGCGTTGAGAATTTTAAGATAATCAATGATGCGGTCGCGGCCGATATCGGATTCGAAGAGGTTTATTTTACTGAATCGTTCGTGAATAAAAATCAGGCGGCCGTTGATAAACTGCTGGCGAACGCTGGCACAGCGCAAACTTTTATCATTGCCGATGATTTGAATAAGTCTTTTTCCGAGTTAACTACGCCGAGCGGGGTGTGCGCCGTTTACGCGAAACAAGAAGGGGTGTTGAATTTTAAAAAGCCGGCCGTTTACTTGAACGGTATCAATGATCCCGGCAATGTGGGTGCGATTTTGCGCACGGCTCTGGCGTTTAATTTTGAAAATGTGATTTTGGACGAGACGTGCGCCGATGTTTACAACGCCAAGACGATTAACGCGGCCAAAGACGCGATTTTTAAGTTGAACATTGTCAATGATTGCGGCGGCGAGCTGTTGAAACGCATGAAAGAGGAAAAAATCAAATTAATCGGCGCGGCCACGCGCGGCGGCGGGTCGTTGAAGCGGCCGAAGAAAAATTTTTGCGTGGTATTTGGCAGTGAGTCGCACGGATTCACACCGGATGTGGAAAAGATGGTGGACGAATTTGTCACGATCAAAACCAGCGGCCAAGTTGAGTCGCTGAACGTGGCGGCCGCGGCGGCGATTATATTGCAGTGTTTGGGTGAAATAAAATGAAAAGACTTTCCGCCAGATTGTGGTTTATGAACTACGGCCGAAAGCCTTTTTCAATATCAATATAGCAGACATCTGTTTTTTGTTAAGATGCTTCGGGATTTATACACAGCTCAAGTTTGCCAAGTCTGATTGAGCGCGCTAAAATTTAATCAACAATTTAATTATCAAGAGCGCGGTTTTCTTCTTGCGAAGAATAGGGAACTAGCCCGATGGCCGCCGACAACCTGTTTCGTTAGCGCGAATCAAGGTGTCACCTCTAGCCCCAAAGGGGGAAAGATAAGCGTGAGCTTTTAATCTTCTCTTTTGGGGAGATTATTTTTTAACACACGAAAGTACGAATCGTACGAATGTACGAATTATCCCGTAAAAGCTTTTATTGATAATTCACACATTCGCCCGCCTGCAGCGCTTTGCGCAGCAATGCGGGCAGGTACCATTCGTAAATTCGTACTAACAAGTTTATGTTGAGAACAGCCGAATCCGTCTCTCCCATGCATCCTGACAAAATTTGTGATCGGATTTCCGACGCGATTCTCGACGCGTGTTTGTCGCAGGATCCATATTCTCGTGTGGCCGCTGAGGTGATGGGCGGGCACGGGCTGATTTACGTTACCGGCGAAATCACGTCCGCCGCCGTGTTTGACGTGGAAAAGTTGGCCAAGCGCGTGGCGGGAAATCAGTACGAAGTGAAAGTTAACTTGGTCAAACAATCGCAAGACATCGCGCGCGGTGTGGATCCGGGCGGGGCCGGCGATCAGGGCATCATGGTCGGTTACGCAACGAACGAAACCCCGGGTTTGATCCCGCTCGAAGTGGCGTTGTCGCGCGAGATTTGCCGCTTGCTTTTTGACAAGTTCAAAACGGACGGCAAAACGCAAATTACATTGGACGATGATAAAATAAAAGTGGTGGTGGCCAGTTTTCAAAACGCGAGCGCGACGGACTTAAAACGGGAAATAGAATTGTGGTTGCAAAAGTATGGTGCCGGTGCCGATTTACAGATTTTCACTAATCCGGCGGGCGACTGGTCGTGTGGCGGATTTGAAGCGGACACCGGACTCACCGGACGCAAGTTGATTGTTGATAATTACGGACCGAGAATCCCGATCGGCGGCGGCGCGTTTTCCGGAAAAGATCCGAGCAAGGTTGACCGCAGTGCGGCCTATATGGCGCGCAAGGTGGCCGTTGATTATTTGAAAAAATATAATGCCAAAGAGGTTTTTTGTCACTTGGCCTATTCGATCGGCGTAGCCGAGCCGGTGATGGCGGTCGTTGACATTGACGGGCGCAAGGAAAAAGTGGAAGGCTATGATTTATCGCCAAAGGGCATTATCAATTTCCTCGAACTGCGCAAACCGCAGTATGAGCGGACGGCGGAGTTTGGGCATTTTGGCAATGGGTTTAAGTGGGATATGTGAATTAAAACAAAAACTTTTTCCAATTTGGAAAAAGTTTTTGTTTTATTTTAGCCAAAATATTATCGTGGTGGGGGTATTGACAGATTCACGTCTTTTTGCTACTATATTTAGTCATGTTGATGTATTATTGGCATTGTTCTTTAACTAACACAAAAAGGGACTGTCGCCAAATGATTTGGACTTACCCACAATAAACACAACCAAAAAACATGATATAATGCAGTCATGATTAAGCTAAACAAAGCAAAATTATGACAAATCCAGAAGCCGAAAAAACAGACAAAATGTTGTTCAAGTCAGAACAGGAAATTTATGAAGCTATCGTTCCTGCCGACCACCCGTTCCGCCGTCTTGGAAAGATAGTCAACTTTGTTGATTTGGTTGCCCCCTTGTCTGCTTGTTACAGCGATCTCGGTGCCGAAGGCATTCCGCTGGAAACCGGCTTTAAAATGCTACTGGTTCAATTTTGGGAAGATTATTCTGATCGACAAAATGAAAAAGCAGTCAGAGAAAATCTGGCCGTTCGTTGGTTCTGCGGGTTTGGTTTGCTTGACCAAACACCAGATCACAGCTATTTTGGAAAACTTCGAAAACGCATTGGCACACAACGGTTGGCGGATTTATTCAACGCCGTCAACGCCATTCTGGCGAACCACGGATTGTTTGGTAACATGTTCACTTTCATTGATGCATCTTCCATTATTACAAAAACCGCTCTCTGGGAAGAGCGTGACAAAGCGATAAAACTGGGAGAGGAAAAATTTAACAATTCAAACGTAGAAAAATATGCCGCCGACAAAGAGGCAAGATGGGGCGCCAAGAGTAAAAAGAAATTTTGGTTTGGTTACAAGAGACATGCGGCGGTGGATATGCGCCATGGCTTAATCAAAAAGTTAGCTGTTACATCGGCCGATGTTCTTGATTACGAAACCGTAAAAAACATTTGTCCAAAACAAGGGATGGTTTTTATGGATAAACTATTCGATTGCAAAGAGGCGGACAAGTGGGTTGCAGCGAACGGTTGTTTTACGGCCACAATTCGAAAACGAAATAACCGGCGTAAAAACAAAGACCTTGATTGTTGGCGTTCAAGTATTCGAATGCCATTCGAGGGAACCTTTTCCAAACAGAGGAAACGTGCTAAATATCGTGGACGACTGAAAGTCACCTTTCAATGTTTCTTTGAGGCTATCGCTTTTAATCTTAAGAAAGCGCTACGCCACATCTCACAGTCACCAATGAGAGTGCCGGCCTAACAGCCGGCCAAGGGTGAATTGTGTCTTAAAGGAGGAAAAAAGACACATTTCACCACCAAGATAAACAAAAAAAGACAAAGACAAGATGAAAATCTTACGATTTTCACTTTGTCTCTGTCATTTTTCCAAAAAGTGACTTTGGCGACAGTCCCAAAAAGGAGGTGGTCATGAAAAGTTACAAACCGACACAAGTAGAAATCTTGGAGTACAGAGAAAATGAGATGCGGAGGGTCAGGTTTCTGTCGGACGCGGAGGTGGCGGAGCGGCTGAAGCAGGAGAGGCGGGAAAAGATTGGCCTGCCACTTGAGGCATCGCCACTGACGTGGCCGGCCGGATTTACCCTGCCGATGCGATCGAAGCGAGGTCCGTTGTGGCCAAAGAGAGCGGATAACCCGGCAAACGTGGTCGCTCCGGATCAAGACTATCGCTTGCCGGAAGTGGAGTTAACCCCGCCGGATAAGGCGGTGGAGATGCTGGCAAAAAGGTTTGACGGTTTGAACACGGGAAGCGCGTCGGACATCGATCGCGCGTTGAAGTGTGGAGTGTCGCCGGCGGTGAAGGCGTGCATTGCGATGAACATCGATCCGGCCAGACTGGTCGTATTTCCGTGGATCAAGCGGTCGGCGTTAAAAAGGATTGGTCGGCTTAAAACCGAACACCACGGCGCGCTGATCGAGGCGATGGTGTTTTCACGGCTCGAGCAGGTGTACAAGGAGCGGAGCTTGGCCTTTACGAATTATCGAGCCGGAAAGATGGCGACGGACAACTACTTGCAGATGACCGATGACGTAGCCGCGTGGTTGAAGGCGCGAGAAGCAGAAACAGCCTTTGATATTTGTTTCAGCGCGGCGTTGATTGATGCGTTCCACGGATTCGGAGTGGATGCTACACGTCATGAAACGAAGAAGGCAGGGCAACTGGTTGACGGAACGTGCTTTGTTGTTCAGCAGATGTTGCTGACGCAGTCGCAACTTTTCGCGGCGACAAATCATCAGAGATGGAAGATGCCCGGGGATAAGTATGACTACAAGGGTCAGTCCCGTTTCCCGTCCGCCCTGTGTTCACTTGTTTATGTAGGCGCCTGCAGGTCCGGCCACGTTCATGCCGATGCTGCTCATTCAGACTGCGGCTCGGTGGTGCTCCCGTTCGAAGTGTTTTAGACCCTTGGTACTGGGTGATTTGGAACCTTGGTGCGACTTGAGATTGTCCTCTGTCAAGGTTCTTGCGCGAAGCGCAAGAACCTTTTTTATTTTTCCGATTTGTGTTATGTTAAAAACATCGGCTTATGTACCGCAATCCATGGATTGCGGTCGCCGAACAGAAAAGCACTTCTTGTCTTTCCCTTATGGAGGTGTCCCGCCGGATATTTCGTTTTGGTGTGATTGCTCCAAAATAAAATTACAGAAAAGAGTCTTCCGTCGCCGTGAAAAACGTGGCCAAGAAGGACAATTTTCGGTGCAAAAAGATGGGGAAAGACAAATTATAGGAGCCACCGTTTCCCGTCCGCCCTGTATTCAAATGTTAATGAAGACGAATGCAGGTTCGACAACGATAATACCGATAATGCTAATTCAAACTACGGCTCGGTGGTGCTCCCGTCCGAAACGCTTTGTTAAAACGAGCCGATGTGGCTTGTTTTAATTTAGGCGCATGACCTGATCCAACCGCCGAGCATTTTGCCAGCTTCTTGCAGTTTGTTTTGTAAAATCAGATACTTGCTCTCGGGTATGATTTTCAGTTCGTGAAGCAAGCGGATGAATGCTTTTAGCAAGTCAAGGTTTTCACTGGCGGCGTTGATAATCTGGCGTTTATCCGCGCGATTGGCGTATTTTGCCCTGTAAAGCGACTCAAGAATAACGATGATGTAATTCTCGCACCTTGCGCCCAGCATGTGGCGATCCTGTTTGGGAAAGAGTTTGCGGTAGCAATAAAACTGCTTGTAAAAGTCGGTCATTGCGCTTATTAACGGGAGTTCGTCTGTTTGCATATGAAAATTGTTAAAAATATTTGTCAGGAGTTGATTCGAGTGGAAAATGTATTTGCCGCTTGGCGAGAGTTTCGGCGCGGGAAAGGTGGAAAACGCGACGTTTTGTTGTTTGAAAGGAATTTGGAAGACAATTTGTTTGCGCTACGTGATGAATTGGTCGCCGGAACGTATTGTCATGGGGAATATCGGCGATTTTATATCCACGACCCAAAGTTCAGAGTTATCAATAAGGCCGGTGTCCGAGATCGAGTTTTGCATCATTTGATTTTTGCCAAGTTATATGAGGTTTACAATCCTTGTTTTATCAACGAATCGTATTCCTCCCGTGTCGGCAAGGGCACGCACGCCGGCGTGGCGGACTTGGAGAGCGCGCTGAAAACCGTCAGTCGAAATTTCACCAAATGCGTATTTGCGCTCAAGGGCGATGTGAAAAAGTTTTTTGATAGTGTCAATCATGCCATGTTGCTGGAAATTATCGCGAGGAAGATTAAAGATACCGACTTTATGCGTTTGATTGAAAATATCGTCCGCAGTTTCGGTGATAATCGCGGGTTGCCGCTTGGAAACGTTACGTCGCAAATTTTTGCCAATATTTATTTGAATGAGCTTGATCAATTCGTCAAGCGTGGTTTGAGGAGTAAGTATTATTTCCGTTATGCCGATGATTTTGTCATTCTTGGAGAAGGCGAACGTGAATTGTCGGTTTGGCGAGCGGCGATTGATGAGTTTTTACACAATAAGTTGGCATTGCGTCTGCATGGTCGCAAAACGTTCATAGTGAAGCATGGCCGCGGCATAGATTTTTGCGGATACGTGCTACTGCTTCATTGTCGCGCCTTGCGCACGAGAACGAAACAGCGAATGTTTAAAAAATCCGCGAAAAAGTTTGGCGACTTTGTTCGCGGACGAGTTGACGGCCACGGGGTGGCGCAGTCGTTAAGTTCATATTTTGGCGTTTTGCAACATTGCCAAGGTTGGGGGATCGGTAATGAATTGTTGTGCGGCGATCATTGTTGAATATATAAAAACACGTGCGTTTTTTCTTGATTAATCAGCCAGCTGGCGTTGGCTGTTTTTTTTGCTTCCTCGATGATCTTTTTAGCCCCGCTCCAATACTCCGGTACCACGAAATACACTTCATTCACCCCGGCCGTTTTCATCGCTTCTTCGGCGTGAGTACGCAGTGGTTTGTTCAGTGCCATTTTTTCGAAATAAGGATAAATTTTGTTTTTGCCGACCTCGGGAATGGAGTAGTAAAAATTGCCATCGTAATAATGCGCGAAACCGAATTCGCGAATGGCGGCCGCGGCCAGCATTTGATTGCCAAGTACGATGTAGTCGCCACTGGCGTTCTCTTTAATGAAATGAACGGTGTCAATGTCAGTTTGGCTGACGTTGAACGAGTGCGTGTGCGAATAGTTGTCCTTGGTCGGGTAAGTGAAGTAGAAGCATGAGCCAACCAGCATTGTTAACATGACAACGATAAACGTTTTAGCCGTTAAACTCTTCCGCGCGTTGTTGACGGCTTCGTAAAGCAAATAAGCAATGATCGGCAAGGCGAAGTAGCACGCCAATTCACTTAGACGCAGTAAATAATCATCCTTGTTGCTGTCCGTGGCAAATCCGAAGTGCAGAAAGTTTTTTGTGATGAAATAACTGACCACCATGGCGACGGCGGAGCAGGCGGGGATGATGAACGGTTTGAATTGCTTGCGGCGAATCAGCAAGATTAATCCGATTAACGTAAGCGCGGCGAAGATGAATCTCGCGTTGAATCCGTAGGCGTAAAGCGTGTCGAAAAGAAAATTGAATTGGCGGCCGATTTGTTCCGTTGTCGCATTGAGAAACGTTAATTTACTTGGCCATGAGAAGGAAACAGACAGGCCGCTTATCATTGAGTTGGCAATGAATAAAAGCGGTATGCTCGCGCCAAGCATAATGGTGCCGATGGATAGAAGCGGGATTTTGATTTTGAGACACTTAACGCGGTGAGCGGCGATTGTCAGTAGGGTGAAGATAATGATCGGTGCGCCGTAAAGCGGATGAATCGTGAACGCGTAAAAAGACAAAAATAATAAAAACATGCTGGAAATTGTTTTGTTCTGCAATAATAGCGACAGAAATATTATCAGAACACAAAGCAGATTGGTAATGCCTTGCGGCGTGGTGCTGATGAAGAAGGTTAGCGGTAACAGGAAAAGCGCGAATAGCGCGATGACAGTCGAGCGTTTGTCGGTGTCAAAGCGTTTGCGAAGCGCGGTGTAAACGGTGATCGGCGCGGTTAACGCGAACAAAAACGGCAAAAGCGCGCGGTTAACAAAGTCCAGCGATAAACCGAGTAGCTTCACAAGGAAAATAATCATGGTGTATCCGCCGATGTAGTATGGTGTTTTTGGTAGCAGTGTTCCCTTGTCAACGATTTCTCGCATGGCCGCGAAGTGGATGAATGGGTCGTAGCCAAACCCAAGCCTGTAAATAAAAAATCCTAGCCCAGCCAGCAAGAAAGCGTGGATACTGACACAGAAAACGGACAGCTTTTTATTTGTGCCGTGGAAACAGAATGTGATTAGCGCCAGCGTGGCAGCGCCAAACGTTAGCCAAAAATTTTTTGAAACAATCAACCAATGGCTGGCGATGGCGTCCGTTGTCCCGTGTTTGGCTAAATAATAAAAGCAAGCGCCCGCCAAAAGAAAGTAAATTGCGACTAAGCTTTTTGGCGCGATTGATTGGATTGTTTGTTTGCAGTGCGGCCAGTTGAAATGGCACGTCTCGCGGTTGAATTTGTAGGTTAGCAGCTCGATAGCGGTAGCGGTGATGATCAAGCTGCCAAAAACCAGAAGATTGTTGACTTGATACAAATAAAATCCAATCCATAGTATAATGGAGTTGGCCGCGATAAAGCTTAGTCCGCCGAGAACGGTTTGGAAATAGGCGTTGAATTGCGGTAAAATCAGCTTGCCCGTCCTTATTCCTTGCCTGATCAAGAAGATGGCGCCCGCGGTCAAGCCGATCCAGAAGTTTTGAATAAAATAAAAGTTTGATAGAATGAGGGCGAGGATGGCTATAGTGATGGTGATTCGGTGTTTGTGTTGCATATTCGCGTGTAAA
>MFGM01000041.1:0-211 GCA_001778275.1 Candidatus Falkowbacteria bacterium RIFOXYC2_FULL_48_21
CCGCGGAGAAACACGCGCAAATCAGAGGCACGAACAGCGAAGACTTTGAGAAAATCAAGCTCCACTTGAAAACCGCGGCCGATCTTGGCATCAAAACAAAAGTGAACACCGTGGTTTTCGCCACCAATCTTGCCGACCTGCCGACTATTACCGAGCTGGCGATCGAGCTTGGCGCACGCGAACACGGCTTCTACTACTTCAGTCCGATCGG
>MFGM01000041.1:306-1560 GCA_001778275.1 Candidatus Falkowbacteria bacterium RIFOXYC2_FULL_48_21
TGTCGCTTGAGACACCAATCCTGGAATCCGACTTGGCGGCCAAATGCGATGTGTCCTGCTATCTCTCCAATCCGTGGCACTTGCAAATCCTGCCGGACGGCAATGTTTACCCGTGCGCCATCATGGCGGCTTATGGTCGCCCGCTCGGATCGCTGGTGACAAAGCGTTTGGCGAAAATCTGGCTGGCGGACGAATTGCACGATGGCACGCTTTATCGCGAAGAAGCAACGCCGCTGTTCGAAAAGTTCAAATCATGTGTGTGCTACCAGGCCATGCCGGCGCTGGTTGAATCGGGAAAATTCGTCCCTGTTTGCTTGTGTCGCAAATTCAAAATAGACGAGGTGATGCGATGAGAAAAAACAAACACAAGGGAATTTTCATTCTAGTCGAAGGACTGGATGGCGCGGGAAAAACCACCGCACTCAAAAAATTTCTAAAAGATGGCAATGGCAACAGCGTGACTTTCACCTATCTCAAAGGCGCGGCCACGAAAACGTTTTTGAACGGCCTTGCACGGCGCCATCCGCACACCGCGCTCTTTCTCGTTGAACTGCTTTGGACCACCTTTGGTCCGCTCCGCCAAAAGCTGGCGCGCGGTGAAAACGTTATCATGGACAAGTACTTTTACTTCATCGCTTCGCACGTGCCGGACGTCCAATGGCCGCCGAACGCTCAATTAATCAAGCTGGCGGAGCCATTCATGATCCAGCCCGACCTCATCGTTTATTTTTCCGTCAAGCTGAATGAACGGCTGGCTCGTCTTAAGGCGGGCGAGCCAAATCCACATCACGAAGCGCTGATAAACAGTCCGGCTCTGACCGTTTACCGCGAAAATGTCTACCGCTACTTGGTGCTTCATTCCAACGCCAAAGTAATCGAGCTGGACACCACCGGTCTTTCCGTTGATCAGGTCGTGCAAAAACTGAACAAAATCATCCACGGGTTTCTTCGCCAACGCGCGCACGCGTAAATCGAAAGGCCGTCCCGCCATAGCGGGACGGCCTTTTACAAAACTAAAAATTACTGCCACTCCGCCACTTCTTGCTTCAACTTCAACAAATGCAACTTCGTCGCGCTTTCCAAATCTTTCACGTCGCGCTTGATTTCCGCGTCCAACCGATTCAAAAATCGCTTCTTCATGTCCGTAAAATCAGGCAAGCCCAACTCACGCGCCTTGGCCAATTGAAAAAATATCGCGTAAGCGTCCATGTCCCTTTCCACTATTAAAGCGAAATATCTGGCGATCACCACCTC
>MFGM01000041.1:1578-13761 GCA_001778275.1 Candidatus Falkowbacteria bacterium RIFOXYC2_FULL_48_21
GTCCCTTTCCACTATTAAAGCGAAATATCTGGCGATCACCACCTCTTTTTTTACCAACTCGCCCTTGGCCAAAAGCAATTGCTCACATCGCGCCCTCCCCCACGCTGACAACTCGCTTAATACTTTATCATTCGGGATGAATTGCTCCCATGCATCATTCAATACCTGCGCCCGAAGCAAAACCAAATCCGCTCGGTACTTTTCCGCCAAATCACTGGATTGTTCCAAATAAAAATCAATCAGCGACAGCAACGCGTCTTTCAATTCTCGATGGGCTCGTTTGTCGAACCGCAATCGAGAACGCAAAAGAACATACGCCGTTCCAATATCTCTATTTTCAATCGCATTCAAAAAAGCATTAACGCTACTCGGCTCGCGCTCTTGCTTCGGCGACTTTTTCTTGTCCGACTCTTCGAACCCAACTTCAAAATTGCTCGGGCTGTCATCGCGCAATTTTCGCTTCAATGTTTTTCCCGGCCGCGCCGCGTTGGTTTTTTCTCCTCGAAAAGCCGCCTCTTGTAACATAAATTTAATCTTAACGCATGACTGTGCCTGAATTTTTGGCTTATCTCATTGCCCTATTCCGCCTTCTTCCGCCCTATTGCCTTCTAAGTAAAAAAGGAACCCCCCGCTGGGAATATCCGGCTGCGAATACAGCTTGGGTGGCCGCAACCGAGACCCACGGGCCGCGGCGATATGAGCCTCCCAATATTTACGGTTGTCCCAGAATTCTCCGGCGCGAGATTCCAGTATTATTGTAACACGCCATTTCAAAAAAACAAATCAAAAAGCAGGCGGTTAACCTTCCCCTGCTTTAATTGAATTCCGTAATACTTTTCCCCTTGCGAGCCGGAGCGAAGCGTCATTGCGAGCCCGAATGGCGTGGCAATCTCCTACACTCCCCCCATTCAACTACTCCAGGACTCCATCAAGATTCACATCATACAAAATTTGTTCCTGCACCAAATGATAATCAATCAAATCTTTTTTGTCGAACCAATGCTTGATTTCATTTTCCGCTTCCGGGACCGAGCCGGACGCGTGCACCAGATTGCGCACCGAACGCTTGCCCGTGTCAGATAATTGATAAGAATCCAAAACATAATCGCCGCGAATCGTGCCCACGTCAGAAGTCAACGGTTCCGTCCCACCGACAAGCTTACGCACGATTTTCACAGCATGCGCGCCCTCCCAAACCATGGCCACGACCGGCCCGGCCGTCATGTATTTCATCAAGTTTTTCAAAATCACGGCCGTAATCTCGAGCGGATCTTCCGATGGCGGAGGCAAACCTTTTTCTTTATAGCTCTTGATCGTTTTCTCACCGGTAATACGTCGCCATTCCGGATCGAGCGTGTAATGCTCCTCAACGTGTTTCGCGTCCGCCACCATCATTTTCATCGCCACCAACTTCAATCCGACTTTTTCAAACCGCTGAACGATTTCACCGATCAGGGCGCGCTGTACGCCATCCGGCTTGATCAACACCAAGGTGCGTTCTTTTTGCATAATAAAATTATTTAATGTAAAACTTTTGCTGTTTAAAATTTTCCAAAACCTTCGCGCTTGGGAAAAAGAGCGGGCTCGGCAAATTGTCCAAATCAAACCATCGCCACTCGGTAATCTCGTCCGGCTCCAGCACTTGTGTCTCTCCGGAAAAATCTTCGGCCAACATTCCAACGGTCACAAAGTGCACGCCCTCTACCATATCTTGATTCACGCACAAAACCGTTACCCTGTTCAAGGCAAGACCGGTCTCCTCCATAACTTCCCGCGCCGCGCCCTGCTCAAACGTTTCGCCGAAATGCAACTTGCCGCCCGGCATGGTCCAGGTGCCGGCGCCTTTTAATAAACTGGCCGCCTTGGCTGGATCATTGTGACGTTTGCCAAGGAGCAATTTCCCCTCTCGAAACATCATCACGCCGAAGCCAACGCCGACTTTCTTTTGTTCTTCCATAATGTTTATGCTTGCCCCGCACTCACCCAAAGTGCATAGCGCGGGGGTAATTTCGCGGTCATTATAACAAAACCTATTTAAAATTCAAGCCGTGCCCATCCGTCGCAAAATCAATCGCGCCTCGCTCATCCGTGCGCAAAATCGGCACGTTCAAACGCTCGAGACGCTTTAACGTTTTTAAATGCGGGTGGCCAAACGAATTATCTTGGCCAACGGAAATCACCGCGTAACGCGGGTCAACCGCTTTTAAAAACTCTTCCGAGCTGGACGAAGTACTGCCATGATGGCCAACCTTAAGAACGTCCGAGGCCAACGCGCAAGGCTGTTCCAACGCGCAATATTTCTTCAACAGCGCCTCTTCAACTTCTACCTCCGCGTCGCCGGTGAACAAAAATTCCGTGTCGCCGTCCACCAAGCGCGTGACGATAGAACCGTTGTTTAGCTCCGTCATTTTTTCGTTAACCAAGCTTACAGTCGGATACAAAAATTGCAATTTAATCTCATCGGACAATTTCAACTCGAAAAAATCTTGCACAATATGCATCGCCACGTTTTTGTTTTTTACTTCCGCGAGCCACGCCAGATAATCAGGCGCGGTATGCAAGACGCCGGTGTAATAAATTTGTTTCACTTCAAACCGTCGCAACACTTCCACCAACCCGGCCACGTGATCGCTGTGCGGATGGGTCAAAACCATCACATCGATTTGCCGATCCCAAAACGGCATCACCTTCCCCAGCTCCGCGAGCACGCTCGCGTCCGGCCCGCCGTCAATCAAAATATCTTGCTCATCCGGCGTACGAATGTAGATTGCATCGCCCTGACCGACGTTCAAAAAGTAAACGCGCAAAAGCGACGCGGTTTGATTTTCCGTCTGCGTTTTCTTTCCCGGAGTAACCATCGCCGGCGAGCCGTCGTTCATCGCGACAAGCCAAAGTGCGGCGACCACCACCAAAGCACCAAATAAAATTTTATAAAGCTTATTTAACATGTTTATCTAATTTAACACTTTTATATCTAAAATTTGACGCCACCACAATACCTGCTATAATTATGGTGTGCTTGTGGGCGCAAGCCCCGTTCGGCTAAGCTCTCGAGCATAAGCCGAAGGCAAGCACAATAAAAAAACGGTCACAGACCGTTTTTTTATTCGTCTTCAATTTCTTTTGAACTGACAAATCTCGCCACCTGATTATTGGTAATTCTTTCTTGCCGCCACAGCGGCATCAAGCTCCAAAAATGATAATCTCCATCACCCATTTTTCTAACAATAACTTTAACCCGAATCCCATTGGCCAAATTTGTTATCGCAACAAAACCAAAGTATTCGACCAAACTGGTTTTCCGGAATCCATCCTGCCGAACCTTTCCCACCGCCTGTACCGTTTTCCGATACTCTTGAATGGTTGTGGCCACCTGCAATATAACAATTGCTTTTTTTAGAAACAATAACTTGTTTTTCTGTTCCGGCTTGGAACGTTCGGCTCGAGAATTATCATATCGCAAGTGGTGAAATCCATCTGAATTAAATTTAATCTTTGACTTTAACGCCGGACAAAAAAGCTCGCCAACGCTCTGATAAAAAAGCTCGGCCTTTTTCCGTACATTTTGGAATTCACACTGTCCGTCATCTCCGCGCATAGAAATAACTCAACGCACTATCTGCGATCAAT
Source organism: Candidatus Falkowbacteria bacterium RIFOXYC2_FULL_48_21 (assembly GCA_001778275.1). Lineage (GTDB taxonomy): Bacteria > Patescibacteriota > Patescibacteriia > UBA11705 > JABHMO01 > MFGM01. The sequence goes on from MFGM01000041.1 coordinate 5,209, forward strand.
GCCCCTTTACTCAACATGGCAACATTGTAACAAATTTTTACCGCAAAAACACTCTCCCAAACAAAAGGAGCCGACCAGCGACTCCTTTTTATTCAACGTCCAATTAATAAATCAACGCATTACCATTGACCGGCAAATTTTTCGTGGTTTTCATGTCAATATTCACGCCGCTTGAATCTTGATATTCAATTCCGGCCTTGGTCGCGGCACCACTGCTCGGCGCGGACACGGAAACGCTCATGAACTCATTTGTTTTGCAACCGGTCGTTTCACCGGTTAATCGCAAAACCTTGGCTTCACCGGCCGCAATGATGAGCGGCTCATTCCACTTCAAATCCTTTTCATTGGCCGACAAACTCCACGTCCGCGGCATTTCGCCGTTCAAACTATTGGCGCTGTCCCACTCCGCATACAACACCGTCATGTCATTGCTCCTTAAATTTGTGCCGGTCGAACCATTTGGCTTGCACGTGCCATTGGCGACAAACTCGATGTCATTGACTTGAATATCATCGCCCACGGCCGCCAATTTGACCTTCAACAAATCACTGCCCTTGCCCTGCTTTGACGCACCACCGGCCGAGCCGCTATCCAAAGAAACTTTCAACAAACCTCGATGCAACGTAAAAGGATTGGATCCGAACGCGCCGCCGGCACCATCGCCCGTGGCATCAATTTTCGTTTTATCAAGTAACTGGCCTGACGCCAGTCCGGCGGCATTGATCGAATAATACCCTTCCGCTTTACCGTCCCAGTCTGTATAATCGCCATCACCGTCCGCAATACCGATTTTCAAAGGCACGGTCGATGTTTCAACCACTGTCTTGTCATAAAAATCCAATTTGATCGAAAGAATGGCGGGCACCTCTTTTTTCAAAATCAATGCGCCATCGACCAAATTAATCGTCTGCTTCGCCTCGGCCAGAGCATAACCACCCGACTCGCCGAATTGCTTTCCGTCTAAAAATAATTTAACGGCCGACACATATCCCACCTTGCCGGTGTAATACAGCGGCAATGAAGAAATGGCCACGTCCTCACCCATGGCCGTCATTTTGTAACGGACAATCTCATTGCCGGTGGTGCCGGCCAAAAGTTGTGCCGGCGCCGGATTGTCACCGGCGTATTCGACTTTCAACGAGCCGATGGAAACAACCACGCACTTGCCTTCCACGCACGAATCAGCCGTATTGCCGCACAACTTTAGGCCATCAACACTGTTCGTGGCATAGATGGAACAATCATCGCCGAGCATCATATCTGCCGCATAATACTTTCCGCCGAAATTTTGACAAGTGGTATAACCCAAGTCTTTTTTCTGACATGGCTGACACGCATTATCCTTGCAATAAGTACCCTTGGGACAAAAAGTTCCGGCGCTGGATAGTGGCGGCTCGCCGGGCGCTTGGGCATCGACCATAAGATAGTCGCCCTGGCAAGCATATTCCACGACTTGAAAAATACTGGAACAAGAATCCGTCACTACCGCCATCACGTTCGTCTTGGGATTCAATCCTTGCGTCATGCCCATTTTTTCCAAGACAATGCCACCATCGCTATCATAACATTGAGCCACAGGACAACCCTGTTTTGTTTCCAAATTGCATTCACAGCCATTTTCCTTTTGGCCATCTTGATTTTCCCAAGGAGAAAGACATTCCCAAGAACAAACACCGTTGACCGAAAGGCCTTTGGCATTTGCCGGTGCTTCCGGACAAATCACCTCCTGACACGCGCCATCCGCGCACCCGCTCGGGCAGTCATAACTATTCCAGCTCACAGTGCCCTTTTTCGCATCGCAATAATATTCCAAAATGCGTTTTTCGTTCCAGCACTTATCGTCCGCCTCCATGAACGCACCGGTGGTCGGATTCAAACCCTTGACATGTCCGAACTTGAACACATTTACAAACTTATAAACACTGCTCGGCATTCCGGCAAAATTATTTTCCGTCACGTCGCTATCTAAACACGCGACATCGGTTGAGCTTAACACGCCTTCACCTTGCAATTTCACCGTCGCGCCTTTGGTTTTACCATTAAAAACATATCGAATGCTTAATGTCGCTTTGTATTTGATCGCTTCGGCCGGAGTAAACTTGACGGCCAGCTTGCATGATTGCCCGGCCGACAAAATCGCTTGGCAAGTGCTACTTTCTTGATTGATCGCAAATGCGCCTGCCAATGGCGTAATTCCCAATTTATAATCGCCGGCGTTTTCGGTGTTTTGCAAAATGAAAACTTTTGCCGCCGTTTCCTGGGTCATAACCTTGCCAAAGTCATACCCGCTCGCGCCGATGGCGAGTCCGCTGTCCTGACTTTTGATAACCAATCCGGCCGCGGCCGCGAGAATAATGGCCGCGCCGAGCACCGCCGTGCCGACGTGAGTTCTGACTTTTGTTTGCGTGATGGTGTCCATAGTTATATTTTTAATTTCACTTAATTATTATAGCAAACTTGACTCACCCGCGCCAACGCCGCATGTTACTAACCTCCCCCGCCCCAACCGCCCTCCCACGAAATCTAAAATCATAAATCAGAAATCATAAATGCCCATTAACACGAATTCGTTATCCTGCGCATTTATGATTTCTGATTTAAGATTTATGATTTAATCGCAATAATTTAATTGCGATTGACATAACTTTTCCGTTACGCTAATATGGGAAAACGGTGCGAGAGCGCCGTAGTTCTCTAAACGGTCTTCGAGGGAAGGAAAGGAGAATGGCGATGAATGAAAAAGCGGGAAAACTGATGGCTGAACTGTTGGCGAAGTACGCGCGCTTGGAAAATGCTCGGAATCTATTGTTTGAAATCATTCAAACGACGGAATCACCCGACTGCGCGCCGAATCTGGATCGGCTGAACATCGCTGAGGAACAAACCCCGGGCGTGGTGGCAGACATCATTCACGCGTACATTCTGGCGAGTCCGCAGCTCATGCCAGATCGAATACAGTACGCGTACGACTGTTGCCAGATCAAAGCGTCCGAGCGCTGGTCCCTTAAAAAAGAAAACGCCATCGCTTTCGGTGTGTTGCTCGGGATCTTCGACGCGCTGGCAGATATTGACGCCGCCACGTATCTTTACAATCTGGGAGAAGGCGATACGACTGAAGCAGATGAAAAATTCACCGATGAAATTGTCAGCCGATTTTCCGGGCTGATTGGTCAGTTGGTGACGAATCCACTCGACTTGATCAGTTCGCCGCGCCGTGGAGCGTCTTATGGCGATTATCGTTCTCTACAGTTAGCTGGTCAGTCCATCCAGCAATCCGACAGCGCAAACTTTTTCGCAAGCTTCACCGAGCGCTTCGAAACAAATGTCAAACGGGCGATGGGGCAAATCATCAAGCTCGACACCGATGGCTTCTTTCGGTCATTGGACGCGCTGTCTCCCCACGATATCGACGCCTCGGTCAAGCAGCCGTTTCTCGTTGACATGATTTTGCGTAACATCGGCTACGCTCTGCTCAAGGAGGTGGACGGGCTCGCCATCGCCATGGCCGGCCGGCAGGCCATTCGCGAAAAGCGCGCAAGCGCGTAATCGTACTTCAACCACAAAGCTCCGCCATGCGGGGCTTTTTTCTTTTTTAAAACGCGCCTGCTATTATTCTTTTTGTTGTAATTTAAGACAAAAAGTTACAAACAGCTATTGACATTTCCAAAACAACTGCTATATTTTTATGTTGTTTGGGTGTTGTTCATTAACTTAAGGAGGAACTGAATGAAAATCGAGGAAATGAAAGAGCACGTGATTCACAAATTGCGATTGCTCGCAACCCTGTATTTCGATCGGCGCGGGGCGTTCGAGTTTCTATCACAACGCGTGGTCGTCTGGACAGGCGCGAACGGAATAGACGAAGTGAGTTTCCTTACGTTCCCAAAAGAAGAACATCGTATTTCTTTCGAAACCCTGCTCCATGATCAGCATCGGAACCAATGCGCCAATTGCGGGCCATTGTCACTTTCGATATTACGAGGCGCGCTGGATGATTCTCCGCCGCAATACATCAATCTCATCCGCGACAGACTACCACCAGAAACACTCGATTCAATCGAAAGAAGACGCGACCCGCACGTGAGCTACGAGGCATACCTCGGCTTCTGGAATTGTGATTAACGCGAAAGCTACCCGCACCTCGGGTAGCTTTTTTCATTTATCTGTATAAATTGTCAATCACAGAGATAAAAGCACAACCAATTGGCCTACGCATTTCAGATTTATGATTTATGATTTCGACCAATCACCCTCCTTATGCCATGAAATCTGAAATCGAAAATCTGAAATCATAAATGCCCATCAGCCAACTCTTTACCCCACTCATCACTTCGCCAATAAAAACTTCCTCTCATCGCTCAAATCGAGGTAGCTGTCCGCCGCCTCCTCGAGCTTGCCGTTCGTTGACGCCTGAAACGCCGCCACCTCCACGCGACAACCAGTAGTGTTCTGGATGTATTCCACGAGCGGCAAATAATCGCCATCGCCGGACACGAGGATAATCGCGTCTAAGCTCTGCGCCATTTTCACAGCGTCAATCGCAATGCCGACGTCCCAATCGCCTTTTTTCGCACCACCCGGAAAGATTTGCAGATCCTTGGTTTTTACTTCGTAACCGGTTTTAACCAAGGCGTCAAAAAATTTTTCTTCCAACCCCTCGACTGTCTTGATGCCGTAAGCAATGGCGCGAATTAACTTGCGATCACCAACCGTTTCCTTTAGCACCGCGCCGAAGTTGACCTTTTTGCCATACAAAACCTTCGCGCTGTAGTAAAGATTTTGGATGTCCACGAGCACGCCGACACGTTGTTCTTTGTAAATAGACATAAACGAAGTTAGTTAAAAGTCCAAAGGGCAAAGTCCAAAGTCGAACGCGGCGAAACTTATAACTTTTGGCTTTTCACTTTTGACTTTAAACCGGCAATGTTCATTTTTCACCACGAACATCATACCACATATCCGCGCCCTATTAAAGCGCTGTCAAGAAAAAATTTGCGCGATCTTGACCACATAACTGATCAGCGCCCAACTTCCCCACCCCACCACCTGCCCGAGCGGCAACCAGATGAACGCGGCCACGACCTGAACAAATCCGACCAGCATGATCCACGGGATTGCGGGCAAAACCAAAATGTTCACAAGCGGCGCGACAAGAGAGAAGCGGTGGAAGTTGAAAAGAATAATCGGCAAGGTAAAAATAATCGCGGACAACGTGCTGGCCAAGTTTTCTTGCAAGCCAAACGCTTCCGGCAACTTGGTCAACCGTTTTTGCAAAATCGGCCCAAGATAAATCAGACCAAGCGTGGCCAAAAACGACAACTGAAATCCGGCGTCCCACAACAAAATGCGCGGATTAACGAACACCATCGCGGCTGCGGATAAAATTAAAATATTTTTTACTTTCGATGCGCGGCCCATTTGCTTGGCCAGAAGAACAATAAAACCCATGACGGCCGCACGCACTACGGAAGCAGACGCGCCGGTGAGAATCACGAAAAAAATCAAACCGGCCACGATACCCCAAAACGCTTTTTTGCGATTGACGCGCAACGCGGCGAATACGCCCATAAGCATGGCCACGATAATCGTAATGTTATATCCGGAAATGGCAATGATATGCGTGATGCCCACGTCTTTAAACGTTTCGGAAACGTCCGTTGGAATCCCCTGCCGACTGCCGATAAGAATACCGGCCAGCAGAGCCGCATGCGGTTCGGATATTGTTTGGTTGATCCTCCGCGCGAAAGCGGACTTAAACTTGTAAATGCCGGAGACCAAAAAGTTCTTTTGTTCGCCGGCAATCAACTTAATCTTCGGGATATAACAAACCGAATAGATACCATAACGCGCCAAATATCGATCGTACTGAAAATCTTCCACCGCTTGCGGTGTCAACAACTTGCACTCGACCGACAAGCGGTCGCCATAATGATATTCCGGGAACAATGCGGTTTTTAACAAAACTTTCCCCTTGAAATCGACCGGTTTCACCGTTAATCTCTGCTCCGCGATGCGCGCGTCCGGTTCTTCGGCGATAACGGCTTCGAACGATTTATTTTGCTCGTTGTAAAAAGAAATGTGATTCGCGTTAATATTCGGTTGTGCGAGGTGAAGGCGTAGAAAACCGAACAGAAAGAATAAAACAAAAACCAGCGCCAATCTTTTTTGTTTCCAAAAAATCAAACCAACCGCCACCGCGCCGATTAAAACTAAAATCACCGTGCCGCTTAGCGGCACATACTCGGCTAAGCCTACGCCGAGCAAAAAGACGAGACAGGAGTAAAAGAATTTTTGGGATTTGCGCATAGTCATGCGGATATTGTAACGCAAAACAGCGTTAAAGAATAGAAGCACTGGCATGTCAAACCATACGCAAACAGAAAACAGCGTACAAAACACTCCGGGTGCCTGGCCGTGCAATGCGCGAGCATACAAACCACCCCACGCGCCTGGCCGTGTAACGGCCAGGCTAAATCTCAAAGCCCCGTGAACGGGGCTGACAATTTTGTGAATTCAGGCTCCTTACAAGAGCCTTTCTTGATTTGCCTAGGCGTTACACGCCCAGGTCACCGAGCGGTTTGTACGCTCTCTATTCAAGATCAATCACATTTGATCAAATATAAAATCCCGACTATCACGTCGGGATTTTTTATGTGCTATTTGTTTTTCATCAACACACGCCAATCGCCCCTATCCCGCTGAAGCGGGGTAAAGATGAAGGAAAACACGGGAGCGCGGCGTACGCCGCGCTCCCGTGTTTTCACGGTCATTCACCTCGCTTCAGCGAGATAAGTGCGACTCGTTCCTCCCGCTTTAGCGGGACGAAGCCTTTTCGTATCAAATATAAAATCCCCCGCCGCGCGGAGGATTTTTGTGTTTTACAGCAGCCAACAGGCCACGAGATGTCTTCCTTGAAACTCCTTTTTTCCCGCCTTGGCTCTTTTGTGCGAGAAATATTCACCCGAGCAACACGTGCATTCGCCGAGCTGATTGAAACTCATCACACCCGAGTCGCGCAATCGCTGACGCGCTTCATTCGCAAGATCTATCGTGTACTTGCCATCCGCATCCGGCTCAAGGTGCGACCAGTGCTCCCGCAGAATGCGTTGGTACACTTCTTCATCGAACCGATAACAACACAATCCGATGCCAGAGACAAGGACGGCATTCACCGTACAAGCCAAATTCCGATTGTCAACCGGCAACAACACGTTCAAAGTGTTCTCAATGATGTTCTGCTCGAGCGGTCCGCGGCCAAGATAAATGTGCGCCAATCGCGCGCCGCTCTTCACTTCCACCATTCGGTAGTCATGCCACACGCGGACATGATACTCCGGCAAATACAGAATCAAGCTCGGACAATCGGCGAGAAGTAGCACCATCACCACGCCCTTTTCTCTCGCGATGAGCGCGTCGCACCGAACGGCTCCGTCTTGGCAGAATTTGGCATCGCCGGAATCAGCCAGCTGAACTTCTCCGCCTTGCTCCGGCCGGATGTAAACCCTCCCGGGCGGCGCGCCGACTCCCTTCAGAAAAGAAAGCCGATTTATCTGGTTTTGCAGGTCGCCCGGCGAAACCATATTGCCATCTTTTTTCTTTGACCGCACCACCTTGAATCCGCTGGTATAAATCATTCCTCACCTCCATTATTATCTTTTTACATTTACCGGCACCAACTTCATGAAACCCTTCATCAACCACTGCGCCGCCTTCGAAGTCGTGGGCGGCAAACGAGAACAGGAAACAAAATAGACAAAGGCGATTTCAAATCCATTGCTCATGTTATACCAAAGATTGAACTGATCGCATTCATCTTTCGACTCCCACGTCGACAGTGGAAACAACACATCTCGAAGGACAAAATAAATCAATTGTCCCCACAACAGAAATCGGAAAACAATAAAATTATTATTGTCTTTTCTGGTTTTAACGTTATCATCCCTAGCCAGTTCGATAAAATAAATTCGAAACAGCAGAACGGCGAGAAACAGACCACAAGCTGTATTGAAAACCAATACTATAATCTCACCCACCACGAGACCGGCGACAATCATGCAAGCCAGGCATATCGCGCCGCACACATTCGCAATCTTATAGTTTGCTTCCTGCAGTCCGATCGTCTTTGTCAACCAGTCGGAAAACGCTTGGCATTTCACCAGGAGCCATTGATCAAAACGCGCGATTGCTCTGAACATGTTCGCCTCCCTTTCTTTATTTTCAAAGACCATCTCAATCGCGAACGATATCACATTATCAATCCCCTGTCAACAACAAAACAGCCGCTTATTTATGCTGTTTTGAAAAATTTCTGATAATCGCGGATTACCTTAACTTGCTTACTTGGCCGCACCTTGAACGAGTAACCTTTCTCTTGAAACTTTCCCGGTACAGACGCAATCCCTCGACCCCGCTCGGGATGACATTGCGTCTCTACCGTTGGACCAACTCGTTACCATAAATCGCCTCATCACTCTTCTCCACCAACCGCTTCACCAACCCCAGCCAATTGTCCTCCTGCACCGGCGCCAACTTGGCCGTTGAATTCATTACGCG
>MFGM01000042.1 GCA_001778275.1 Candidatus Falkowbacteria bacterium RIFOXYC2_FULL_48_21
CCACGGCGCGCCCGCGAACGCCTGCTTGTAAACGAAACGAATGGCTCCGGCATCTCCGGTTTCAAAAGGACGAATGGTGATCATTTTCAACCTCCCCGTAAAAAGAGTTCACCACAAAACAGCTAATTCTTGTAAAGTTACTGACGCTATTCGAGCGACAATCGAATCATTTTATAACAACCGATGCCCGGATACTGGCCGCACATGAGTGGATAAAACGCTTCATCTCCAACGCGTGCAATCTCAAAGTCGCGCCAGCCTTCAGCCTTTTTCAATTGCTTGCCGTAAACCCAATAGATGTTTTTACCGATCAGATTATTTCTCGTTATCGGTGCTGAATATTGCACCGGAAACTTTTTCAAGCAAACCAGCAAACGCCCCGCGTCTCCCCTGTTCGCTTCAATTTCCACGGCCGGATCGGCAAACTCGGTCAACGGACCGGTGGCTCGCTTTTCCGATGCCGGCCAAACGACAATGTCGTTTATATCAAACTGCGCCGCTAAGAGCAAATCCGCAAAACTCGGCTTGGTTAAAATGATAAAAGTGCGCGTTTCAAGAGTGTGATTGTGCACATCAACCACGCCGTTGTAACTTTTCGCTTTCAATAAAATTTCCGCGGCGCGACGTTCTTCATATTTATCGGAACCAAGCACCCCGGGCGCGGAGCGATTCAAGTCACAATCAACAAAACGCCGGTTCAACGCCACGGCCTTTTCGTTCGCCACCAACCAATCATGGGCTTTGCCATCACCAAGCGCCTTCATCAACTCGATGCCCACCGGCTCATCGCCGTGCGTGCCGGCCAAAAACAAAACGTTTTTAATTCCCGCCTTTTTCGGCAAGAAAAAAAGTTCATCGGTGGCACGAAGCTCTGCCAACCGACGACCAAATTCAATAAACGACTTCCGGTGCATTGGGTTAATCAAATTATCGAGCATATTGCATTTAGAGCGTAGCGCAGTCTCGAGTTCGCGTCAACTATCAGACAACCATCCAAGTTACCAATTTGGAAGTCCTTGACATTTGCCAACGATTGGGATAGAATCCGTACAGTTGAACCCGCTCATTTATAATTTGAACACAAAAATTGTTCGGAGGAAAAAATGGCAAAACCGCTGGTGCTGATTGACGTGGACTGGACACTGCTAAACGACCTGTTTCATTTCGAACCGAACGGGCTCGCGGAAAAAATCAAAGTCATGACGGCAGCCGGCTGGGAAATCGGCCTCATGTCAGACCGGCCGCAAAACGAGCTGATGGAATTCAGCGATGAACTTGGCATGAACGGACCATTGCTGGCGGAGCTGGGAAACGTGCTTATTTATCCGCGACTCGACATTTGCAAATGCTGGCGCACCTACGATGAACGGTCAAAAATGTCCATGTTTACCAAGAGAGCGATCATCACTCTGATGGAAAAATTTCCCAACTTGCCAATACTGCTTTCAAGCAACGTTCGGCAATTTCGGGAATTTCAAAACCTGAATTGGCCGCGCGAAAAAGTCATTGCCGCCGTACACACTCAGCGTCGCACCAGTTTTCTCGTGAACGTGCATCGCTACGGTCCGGACGGACTGATGGAAGCCGGCGCTGAACCGGTGCAATCTATCGCGCGCCTGCTCAAAACGCAGTTCATCGATGACTTTTTCACCGAACCGTTTCTTTTTGTCAGTGAAAAAAGGCAAGGTTGCGCCTTGTTTCACTTCGCCGATGCGAGCAAAGCGCGCTCTGCCAAGTATCTGTTCGACGAAAAGCTGGCCGACTCCATCGCCATGATCGGCGACATGATCTGGGACGACCTCAAAGATCCGCGTGCCATTCAGCTGGCCGTGGGCAATGCTGACGAGTCGTACAAAAAAATCTGCCGCTTCACGGCCGACAAACCGTTCTCAACGGGAGTGGGTCAGTGCCTTGACTGGCTCAAGGCGAATTACGAGTAAACATAAACCGCTCAGCACATGCCTGAGCGGTTTATTCATCAGTAAAATTGTCACGCCACCAAGGCCGCCGCTTCTTTTTGATTGACCCGTTGCTCCAACGCATCCAACCGACGCTTCATGTCCAAAAGCTCATGAGCAAAAGCACCTGAATCCTCCTTGTCCCTCGTTGATAACGCTTCAAGGTCGCGCCGCAACGAGCCGATTTCCAGCCTAATGTCACGAATATCACTTTCAATACGTTCGAGACGTTGGTCTATACGATCAAATTGCGGCAAAACAATTTGCTCAAATGCCTCACCGACTTCCACGCGAATATTTTGTAGATCTTCTTGGGTAAGCATACTAAAACGTTATGGTTACAATATAACAAAATCGAAAAAAAACGTCAAAATTTTGCTTTTTCCTCTTAAAACTTCTGCGCCAAATACAATCTTTTGTAAACACCATCGTGATTTATCAGTTCTTGGTGCGTCCCCTCCTCAACCAGCTTTCCCTGATCAAGCACGAAAATCCGATTGGCCTTCTTTACCGTGGACAAGCGATGCGCGATGACGAAAGTGGTGCGACCGACGATCAATTTTTGCAACGCTTCCTGCACCGATTTTTCCGTGATCGAATCCATGGACGCGGTCGCTTCGTCCAAAATCAAAATCGCCGGATCGTGCAACATAGCGCGGGCGATGGCGATGCGCTGTTTCTGCCCCACGGAAAGTTTAACGCCCCGCTCGCCCACCTTGGAATCATAACCCCTCGGAAATTTCATGATAAATTCATGCGCGTTCGCCGCCTTGGCCGCCACCATCACCGCCTCGTCCGTGGCAGCCGGATTGCCAAAACGCAGATTGTACCAAATCGTATCATGAAACAAAATGACTTCCTGCGGCACCACGCCGACAAAACGGCGCAGATTTTCACCGTCAATATGACGCACGGAAACGCCGTCTATTTCAATCTCGCCGCGCGTGGGCAGATAAAACGACGCGATTAAATCGGCCATGGTGCTCTTGCCACCGCCGCTCTCACCCACAAAGGCGATGCTCTCGCTCGGCGCCACGTTGAAGCTGATATCGCGCAAAACCCACGGTTGTTCGCGTCCATCGTATTTAAACCAGACTTTTCTGAAAACCACCGCGCCCTTCAAAGCGGAAAAATCAGCTGTTATCCTATCACGCACTTCTCTTTCCGTGCCAAGTTTCTTGATTTTTTCCAGATGCGCCAAACCGACCAAACAGCGCCGAAAGCGTTGATAATTGAACGCCAATTGCGCCAACGGTCGATACACCATGGCAATATAGCCGACAAACATAACCAAATTACCAGCCGTTATTTTGTCCGCAAACAAAAGCGCTGTGCCGAGGCTGAAACAAACGACAAAACCCAGACCAAAAATGGTTTGCTGATAAAAACTTAACGCCGACTGACTGATCATGTTCAATTTTCTACCCTTGATCGTCCTTTGTAAATGATGCGAAACTCGTTCCATAACAAAATCTTCCGCCGCAAAAGCCTTGATCGGCTGGACATTGCTGGCCGCTTCCCAAATGTCGCCGAAAGATTTGTCATATATTTGATGCATTTTCTTTTGCGCCGAAATAATCGACTGCGTGCGCCACAGCGTGGCCGCGACGTACAAAGCCAAAACTAAAAGCAAAACACAGGCCAATAGCCAATGAACGTAAAACAATATGCCGAGAATGGCGATGGCAGTGAGAAAGCCGGGCAGGGTGGAAAAAATCGCTTCCGTCACGATGGTTTCGAGATCGAAAACCGCGCGATTCATGCGGCTCAAGACGCGACCCATTTTTTGATTTTTGTGAAAAGAAAACGGCAATCGAATAAGATGCGCCAGAAAACTTTTCAAAAAACTATTGCTTACCCGCACACTCAACGCGTCACCCGCGCTGTCGGTCAGGCGAGATAAGTAGTCGCTTAAAAGTGAAAAAACAAACCAACCGCCGATCAACCCGACGATGCCTTGCCACGCAGCTTTTTTCATGGCCAGATCCACCAGTCGGCCATACATGAGCGGAATAACGGCGTTGATCACGGCGCCGGCGATGGCCACGCCCAAAATAAACCAAACCGTTCGCTTGAACGGTTTTAGATATTGCCAAATGGTTTTCGCGTCGACGGAAAATTGCATGGGAAAATTATTATTGACACAATTATATCATCAATCAGCTTTGGCGCAAAATCACCTCGAATAATTGAAGCGCAAAAACCGCGATTACCGATAATGGCACGGTGAGGGGAGGGCAGGGAGAGGGCGTACGAGCGAGCAGGGGGACCCCCCTAGCCCCCTTTGCAAGGGGGGACATTGGGGGGAGGGCGAAGGGGGTACAAGTCACTCCGCGGTTAGCGGAGGAATAATTGGCACATGAAAACCGCGGCCAGAAATGGCAACGGCAAAAAAACGCAAAATTATTTATTTAATCGCTATAAATTAGACTCCGGAAGCGGACAAATAAACACCTTCCCAGACATGCTTAAACCCTGCGCCTCATAAAATTGCGCGGCCAAACTGCCGGGGGAATTTTGCACCAGCGTATATTGAGCGCCTTGTTTCAAAGCATAACTCATCGCCTCTTTCCACAATCTCTCCCCACAATCTTTTCCGCGAAATTTTTCTTTCACGCCGAAGTATGGCGGCAGCAAACACTTTACTCCACAACCATCCGGCCAAACATCAAGCGGGCCAATGGCGCCGATGATCTCATTGTCGCGCACCAGACAGACAATCGGCGACAGCTTTTTCCCTTTGGTGATAAACTCGCGCCACAAAAAATCAAAACCCTCCATGTCTGTTTCGCGACCAAGTGCCTCGAACGTGGCTCGCGTACGGGTATCCGCTTTATCAAAATAGCAAATCTCATTCAACCGCCCCGACAGCAAATGGTTCGCCGTGATCTTCTGTAAATAAATATTATATTCGGTATAATCAGTCGTCACGCTCGGCCCGGCAAAACAATAAACAAAACACTTCTTGATCTTTTTTTCTTTGCTCGACTGTAAATATATTTCACGCGCCGTCTCCAAATCAACCGTTCCGAGCGGTGCAGCCGCATAATAAAATATCTTTAACGTATTAAATTCATGCCCGCCCAAAACGGGAATAAATAATTTATGATCTTTGAAAATAACGTTATCAAGCAACAGTCGTTCCGAAGGCGCCGCGCTCCAACGTTTATTTTTGTCATAAGTCAAAAACGTGTCGCCCGCCGTATTATTCAAGATATCTGATACAATCTTTTCAATTGCATAATCGGCCAAATAGACCGGCCCGAGGATGGGTAAATATAAAACTTGAGCACTTAAGAATCGTGACCATTCGCCAACAAATTCAATCCTGTTTGTTTTTTGCATAATTCTATCAATAATATAAGGCTTGCGATAAGTTTTCGCAAGCCTTTGTCGTGATCACCCAGAATGCGGATTGTCGTCAAAACTCTGGCATGAGCACATAGCACTCTCTTCGAGCTGGTCAAGATCAATGATCTCAACTTCTCTTTCTTCGCTGTTCATGTTTCACCTCCTTTGCGGCAACAGCAGGCCGCTTTGACAAACGTTTTTTGGAACAGTCCCGCTACGGGCGTAAAGCGCCAGCCGCGGTGAACAACTTGGACACGCGCCTTTGATTAGACAGCCTGAACACACATTTAACGGTTTCAACACCTCCTCAGAGATCGTTGTAATGTCAGCGAACGCCGCCTCTCCCCGCGTTAGCAAATCAACGCTTGGACTACGTGCTAACTTACAAATACACATTCGCCCTGTAGCATCAACATGAAAAAATCTTTTTCCCGCTTGACACGACATCGCAGAAGATTCATCGTGTCCGCCAACCGGCATATTATCACATCCTGTTGCCATTACTTCTATCGGTATCTTATCTCCTCCAAGCGTCGGGGAAAGACCCGAAAAAACACGACGCGCAAAGCCCATCCGATCCGCAATAGCAATCATTGCCTTGCGTTCACTGGCATTATACTTCGTCACAATTATGTTCAATCTTGTCCGAATCTGCAACTCTTTTGCCCACTCAATGCCTTCATTAAACTTCTTAAAGCTGCCGGGCACCTGAGTCAATGTTTCATATGACTTGGCCGATGCGCCATACAGACTGACGGTTAAGCGATATGGCGGACAAGCAGACAAAGCGTCCGTCAACTTCTGCGTACCAAGAAGTGAGCCGTTCGTCGAGATTGTTATCAAAAACCCCAACGAATAGGCAAAATTATACGTTTCGACAAAATCAGGAGAAGCCAACGGTTCACCGCCAGTGATTTGCAACCACAGACAGCCTGCTTCTTGAATTTTTTTTAAAACTTGTTTCTTACCTTCCAGTGGTAGCTCCATCGCCAGTTTTTCACCGAGATAGCAATGCCGGCATCGGTAATTACACTTTTCGGTAATTTCATAGGAAGCCTTACCAAAACCCAATGCGCTCGGCCGACGTACAAGGATGACTGACGACAGTCTCTCTCCACTGACATCTAGACTTCCTAGCCTTTTCAACATGCGCGCAAGCCATTTCGGCACAACTGCCTTGTCATTGTCAGCCAAGCGAACAAGTTCCAAATACTCTTGCTCCTTGATCATCGCACCCACGCTACTTGACCGACTTGCAATCAAGTACGCGTCAAAAAACCGCGAACAAATGAAACTTTGCATCAGCCATCACCTCCCTCAAAAGCAATACTGCGTGTCAAATTGTAATGAGCAAAATGTTCATTCACGCACCAAACTCATTGAATATTTAATTAATTCCGAAAAACTCTTCTTCTTTTTCCACGCCATCAATATCTTTTCTCTTAAACTTTTATGCTTTGCGTATCCCTTGTCCGGCCAAACCATGATATCTGAAAATTCCTCATGTGAACCCCTCCCTGCGGCAGAGACCGCAGGGCGTCAGGCTCAGCGGTCATTTGTAGACCCTGTGGCAGAGACCCCGGGGAGTTCAGTCACAATTCTTAAAATTATCGTCAAAGCTTCTTTAGCGTCTTCAAATCGCTCATTCCCTACCTCTTTCTGATATTTAGACCAATATGCATACGTCTGAAAGTGGAGCAATTCGTGCAAAAATGTACGGATATATGTTTCTTCCGGCCACACCACAGGTAGCCAGACATAACCTTTTGAGAAATCATAAGCCGCACGCGGAAATGTTGTTAAAAAAATTGTAAAACTATCTCGATAAATTTTCCGACCGGTTACCTTTTCCATCCGCCGAAAAATCTCCGCACTCACGGCTGCGAATACCTTGCTGACCTCGACCGCCTTGACGACCATATCTTCCTTTTTGTATAACCATTGCAAGTATGGTGAAAGAACAGACAACGCTTGTTTCTTCCCTTGTCCAATAATTTTTCCCTTTATATCACCAGAGATGCGCTCACTCCATTTCACGCCGTAAGAAACTTTATTACACGCGTCCCACCAATTCCACGCATCTTTGTTTATATTAATTTTAATATTTATTTTGTTCATATGTTTTATTCAAAAAATGTACGCGCGTAATCAAGAATAATCATATCAAGCATCTGCCGTTATGTCAAAATCAAACACCGCTATAACAAACTATAGTAGCAAACATTCGTTTTTCTGTCAAGACCGCTCGACAAATTCACGCCCAACTACGGCAAATTGAGCAAGATAACTATGTTTAACAACAAAACAACGGTACCTTTACAAAGATGAGAAATTCCCAACCAGTCGCTGGGACATTCGCACAGAACGTGCTAAAATGATTACAGCACAAATAACTAAGTTCAATTACCTTATGAAAAAATCCAAACGGCTCTCCCCTGCCAGCACCAGCCTATTCCAAGCGATTCTGCAAATCAAGAATTTACCCGAGGCGCGAAAATTCTTCCGCGATCTTTTGTCGCAGCAAGAAATCATCGAGTTCAGCAATCGCTGGAAAGCGGCGCAAATGCTGGATAAAAAAATCTCCTTTGAGAAAATTCAAGCCGCCACAGGCATGAGTCCGAACACAGTGGCGCGGATCAATAAGTGG
>MFGM01000043.1 GCA_001778275.1 Candidatus Falkowbacteria bacterium RIFOXYC2_FULL_48_21
CGGTGAAAACCACAAAATAACAAGACCGCGATGCGAAATGTATGTAAACAACGCTATTATATATTACACTTAATAAAAACATTATGGATCCAACAACAATTCAAATCTTAATGTCCCTCGCGACCAATTATTTTTCCCAGTTTACTGCCCCAACGATACAAAATTTTTTTAAAAAAGTTTTTCAGACAAGGCCAGCGCTTGAAATTGATCTAAAAAACGCAAAAACAAATGAAGATTTTGAAAAGGTATTTCATGAGGCCGTTGGAATCATTGACGCGCAAGCAGGCACTGGCTCTATCGAAGTAGATCAGGGTTTTTTAGAAGCACTTCGCGGCATTCGGTTTGATCATCAGGATGGTTTTGTAACTATTGCAGAATCAAGGATACACGCACCACTTTTACAAACAGGCGGTACGGGCATAGGTCAAACCGAAATCAATGGCTCCGTTTTAAGGTCGCAAGGGACACAAATGAGCATTGGTAAGAACGCAAAAATTAAAATCAGCGGCAATGCTCAAATAAGGCAGAGCTGATGCTGCATCGCACAACGCGGGCTATCCGACTCGCAAACTAAATAAAATTATTATTAAGTTATGAAAACATACGTCATCCACTATCATTTAAAGGAAATACTTACAAACACCCCAGACAACAATCAAAAATTCATAGAGCAACGTGAAAAATTCTATAAAAGAAAAATTAAGCAAATTTTGCTGGACATAAACGATATTTTAGCAAACGAAAAGTTCAATTATCATGAAACCTTAGTTACCACAGAATTAAAAAACGAGGAATTATATAAACACATTACAAAGACGATCGAAGAAGAATGGAGCCGTCTTGGTTACCCCTTTGAAATTAGAATTTTTAGAATACTCAAATTAGATTAAATTTAATTTAGTTCGCTATCCGAAGTCCCAACCACGCTTCACTTCGTCGGGACTTCGGTTAACCCGATTCATCGGGTTTCATGTAACGCCACGTTGAGCCCACGCGTTTCAACCGTGGGCGAACAATGGTGCGCTCCCAAACTTTTTCATTATTCGCTTGTTGTTATAACTTTGGACTTTGCCCTTTGTCCGCCAAAGGACGGACTCGTCCTACGGCGAGCACTTTTAACTCTACGACCTATGCCCTTGATTTCAATAAAAAACCTCCAAAAAATCTACAAAAACGAAGACGTGGAAACCATGGCTTTGGCGCAAGCGACTTTTGATATTGAGAAAGGCGAATTCGTGGCCATAATGGGTCCGTCCGGCTCCGGCAAATCCACGCTCATGCATATCATCGGCTTTCTCGACAAGCCGACTAGCGGCTCTTATATTTTCAACGGCCAAGAGTCGCGCGAACTCACCGATGATCAAATGGCCGAGGCGCGCAACAATCAGATCGGCTTTGTGTTTCAATCGTTCAACCTGCTCCCCCGCACGTCCGTATTTGAAAACGTGAAGCTGCCGCTCCTCTACAGCCGCGTTCCTGCGGCCGAACACAAACAGCGCGTCACAAACGCGATCATCGCCGTCGGCCTTGAACATCGCGCCGACTATTTGTCGAACCAGCTTTCCGGCGGCGAAAAACAACGCGTGGCCATTGCCCGCGCGCTTGTTAATGACCCGGATTTAATTCTCGCCGATGAACCCACCGGCAATCTTGACTCCAAGTCCGGCGGACAAATCATGAAAATACTTCAAGACTTAAACGACCGCGGCAAAACCATCATCATCGTCACGCACGAAAAAGACACGGCCGAACACGCGCGCCGCATTATTCAAATGAAAGACGGTGAAGCGATTCGCGATTTCAACGTGGAAAATCGGCGAACCATGCGCGATGGCGAAACGTTGAACAAATAAAACGTTGACGTAGGGGCGTTGCATGCAACGCCCCTACGTCGCCACAATATAATAAACGCAAATTCATGATAATCGCCACCATAAAACTTTCGTTAAACAACCTGCGCAAACAAAAGATGCGCTCGTTTTTAACCATGCTCGGCATTATTATTGGAATAACGGCCGTTATTTTGATTACTTCGGTGATTGCGGGCGCGGAAAGCTTGATTACCAATCAATTCAGCAGTTTAGGCCCGACTTTAGTCGGCGTCTTACCCGGCGCGAGCGATGATGACGGTCCGCCCGCCGCCGTTATGGGCATCGTTATTACAACGTTAACGGATGATGACACGGCCGCAATCGCCAAACTGCCGCATATTATCGCGGCGTCTTCATATGTTAGTGCGATCGAAGCGATAAATTTTGAAAGCCAGAAAACCACGGCCACGGTTTATGGCGTGTCGCCGGACTTCCCCGCCATTTCCGATACCAAAATCACGAACGGCAACTTCTTCACCGACGACGACAAAAACGGTATGAGCAACGTGGCCGTCATCGGCTCGCAAGTGCGTGAAGAATTGTTCGGCGAAACGGATGCCCTGAATCAAGACATCAAAATCAAACAAGAAAAATTTCATATCATCGGCATTTTGGCCGAACAAGGCACCGTCGGATTCGTCAACATGGACAACACCGTCATGATACCGATCAGCACGGCGCAAAAAAAATTACTCGGCATTGACCATGTCGGCTTTGTCCGCGCGCGCGTGGACGACGAAGCAAACATTCCCGGGGCCGTTGAAGAAATCAAATACTTATTACGTGATCGCCACAACATTCGCACCGAGGCGGAAGACGATTTCAGCGTCCGCGCGGTGCAAGACGCGCTGACTGCGCTCGGCACCATCACGCGCGCGCTACAATTTTTCTTGATTGCCATTGTTTCCATCTCCCTCTTGGTCGGCGGCATCGGCATTATGAACATTATGCTGGCGGCCGTGACAGAGCGCATCAAAGAAATCGGCCTGCGCAAAGCGGTGGGGGCGCAGCGCAATCATATTGTTAACCAGTTTTTAATTGAAACTATTATCATTTCCTTCACCGGCGCGATCATCGGTATCATCATCGGCATCGCGCTCGCCTACTTAACATCAATCATCGTTAACCAACTTGGCTATCAATGGGATTTTGTCATTACTTTGTTTTCCATTTTGCTTTCTTGCTTTTTCGCGTTTCTTATCGGACTACTTTTCGGACTTTATCCCGCTCGAAAAGCTGCGCGTCTGGATCCGATTGAAGCGCTGCGGTATGAATAGCGCCACCCGCGCGAAAACACGCAAAACCTTACGTTAAACCTGCAAATTTCTAGCCAACCGTATCATAATAACAACAATTATCTAAATTCATTAATTCGCGCAATTTCGCGTTTTGTTTAGCGAGGTTTCGCGCTCATCATGTCAACCGCCATCAACCTCGCCATTACCAGTTTACGTCGAAACACCGGACGTACTTTGCTAACCGTCCTTGGTATTGTAATTGGGATAATGGCCGTAATCGTGGTACTCTCCGCCGGTCAAGCGATCAAAGGGTTAATCGTCGGTGAGGTGCAAAACTTCGGTTCCAATTTCCTGGAAATCGAAGTGAAAACGCCGCAGACAAAGCAGACTTCAACGGAAAACGCCATGAGCATGGTTGGCGGCAGCGTCATTACCACGCTCAAACTTGACGATGCGGAAGCGGTGGCGCGACATCCGAATATCAGCCTGTATTATGCCGGAATAATGGGACAAAAGCTGGCCACTTACGAAAGCGAAATGAAAAAAGCCTTGCTTTTCGGCACCAGCGCCGACTTCATTAATATCGATACGGCAAAAATCGCGGCCGGCCGTTTTTTCAGCGACGCGGAAGATCAGTCTTTGGCAAAGGTAGCGGTGCTCGGCTACAAAATTTCCAACAATCTATTTCACGATCAATATCCGATAAATGAAAACATTCAAATCGGCAAAGAAAAATTCAAAGTGGTGGGCACGCTCATAGAAAAAGGCGCATCATTCGGCATGGACATGGACAATATGATTTTTCTGCCGGTGCAAACATTGCAAAAACGTTTACTCGGCGTTGACTACGTCAGTTTCATCATCGCCCAAATGATTGATCCGAGCCAAGGTGACACCACCGCGCTCGAGTTAACGGATATCATGCGACAGCAACACAAGATCGATGATCCGAACAAGGACGATTTCGCGATTATAACAATGGAACAAATGCTGGAAATGATGGACGTAATTTTATATGGCATCCAAATATTGTTAATCGCGCTCGGTTCGATATCGCTAATCGTCGGCGGCGTCGGCATCATGAATATCATGTACGTATCCGTAACGGAGCGCACGTTTGAAATCGGCCTGCGCAAATCGCTCGGCGCGAAAAAGCGCGACATTCTTTGGCAGTTTTTATTTGAAGCGATTATTTTGACCTTCTCCGGCGCAGTCATCGGCGTGATTCTCGGCGTGGCCGTTGCTTATCTTCTCTATCTCGTGGCCGCGAATCAAGGATTGAAGTGGGATTTTTCCATTTCCATCACCGGACTTATGGTCGCGTTTGTTATGTCAACGGCGGTGGGTTTAATTTTCGGTTTATATCCGGCGAAAAAGGCGGCGGGGATGAATCCGATAGAGGCGTTGAGACGCGAATAGCGCGAAACTTTGCGAAACTATACGCCAAACTACGCAAAAAAAAGCAAGGTCAGTATTCGACCCTGTTTTTTAATTTATCAATTGGTTAGCTAACTTCAAGCGAAATTTAACGGAGTTTAGCGTAAAATTTTGCGTTATTTTGCGCTTTTCCTTGACAAAAAATTACGGCCGTGCTATTATTTTTTTTCATCTGAACGTTAACAATGACAAACAAAAGGAGACGACATGGACAAGAATCTTCAACAATTTCCAACGAGAGACATCTTCAACCCGTGGAAACCGTGGGCGATCGGCGCAGTGGTGCTTTTCGCCGTGGCAATGAGCGGCTTCATCATCATGGATGGCGCAGTACCAAGCTGGTACCGACTGGTGATCTTGTTTTCCGTAGCCGTTGGCTCCATCGCGCTGTGTGCTCACTTACTCGACAACGATTGGATCAAGGTGCCAAAGACACAAGTCAAGGAACGCGGCTACTGGCACGTTACAATCTCCGGTTTTTCTGCCGCCGTGGCCAAAGGCTGGTCACGCCAAGAACAGAAAGAGTTGATCTATCTTTTCGACGGCATGCCGATCGAGATCACGTATTTTGATGAGGTCGGCACGGAACAAACTCGACAATTCCGCGTTCGATTCAACTACGACGGCGGTCCGCTGTACGCGCGCTACCTTGTTTTCTACAAGTGGTATCTCGCGATTCCGAAGACGAAGGAAGCGGCCGAATACGTCATGAAGCCAACCGCTCCTTTCTTTTCTATCGAACGAATCAAAACTCCGGCAACGCCGGCGAGCAACAGCTAAAAAGGAGAAAACATGGACGAAAATCTGCAACAGTTCCCGAAAAAAGACATGTTCAACCCATGGACTTTTTGGGCCTTATTCTCTTTGTTTCTTTTCTGCTGTTGGGTCTTGGCCATGGCCGTATTCCCGGAAACACACTGCGACCTTTACTACGTCTTGATGTTTCCGATCATCATTGCGATCGCCCTTACCTTACTTAGCTGGTCCAGCTGTTGTTCTGATGATTACTGGATCAAAGTGCCAAAAACTCGTTTGGAGGGAAGCAAATATCTCACCCTGCTAAACGGGAAGCTCTGCCCGGCGACACCGGGAAGGTGGTCACGTGAAGAAATGTCAGAGCTGTTCTTTCTCTACGATGGAATGGCAATGGAAATTTCATTCCTCGACGAACGCGGCGTGCGACACGAGCTGAACTTCCGCGTTCATTTCAGCGCCGCAAATCCCGCCACAGAAGATTTCGCCAAATTCTATCAGTGGTACTACGAACTCCACGTCAAGATGCCAAATGCGGACGCGGTGTTCGAACACATGAAGGGGGGCAATGCCCAACCGATGATTTTCCGCATCGAGTTTCCGATCAACCCGACCATTCCGGCGATAAACGCCTGAAACTCACACGACCACTCCGAGCAAACGGGGTGGTTTTTTGTTAAGACGCAAAATTAACAACGCAAACAAAAAACAGACCCGAGAGAGCTCGAGTCTGTTTGTATTTCGACAAAGGCAAGATGCACTCATCCATGATAGACTTAACACCGGGAGGGCAAAACATGTCGAAAGGAAGTGATAATGTCATAGTACAGGGAAGTAGAAATGTCATACCCGTGTGCTAACATGGTTAGTTAATAAATAACTAAACCATGTATGACAGAACGCATTTCTATGAGTCCAAAAGAGCTTAAGCGACACGACGTAATCAATCAGATGATTGATAAATTGATCAATGGGACAACGGCCTCGAAGTTGCTGGCGGTGTCAGTTCGACAAGTGAAACGGTTGAAAGCGGCCTTTTTGAAACGTGGCGCCAAGGGGTTAATCCACGGTAACCGCGGGCGGGAAAGCAATCATAAAATTGGTTCCCGTGAAAAGAAAAAAATCGTTCGGCTGTTGCACAAATACTATCCGGACTTCGGGCCGACTTTTGCTGCCGAGAAATTGGACGAGCTACACGAATTAACGTACGATCCCAAAACGATACGCGCAATCATGATGAAAGAAAAATTGTGGAAAGCGAAAATAAAGAAGGGGGCGGAAGAACATCGGAGTTGGCGAGAAAGGAGAAGTTGCTTCGGCGAGATGGAACAATTCGACGGTTCATATGAACACTGGTTTGAAAACCGCGGTCCCAAGTGTTGCTTGCTTGCCGCGATAGACGACGCTACCGGCATCGTCACGCATGCCAAATTCGCGCAGAACGAAGGGGTAATGTCGGTTTTTGGCTTCTGGCAGGAGTACTTGTTTCTACGCGGAAAACCCATGGCAATATACACAGACAAGTTCAGTACCTACAAAATGAACCAAAAACAGGCAATGGAAAATCATGACCAGAAAACGCAATTTCAGCGAGCCACGTCCGAGTTACAAATCGAAGCGATTTTTGCCGAATCACCGCAGGCAAAAGGTCGGGTTGAACGGCTATTCGGCGTGTTGCAGGATCGTCTGATTAAGGAATTACGATTGGCAAAAATTAACAACATAGAAGAAGCAAATGAATTTCTAAAAAAGTACTTGGTTAAGTTCAATAAAAAGTTCGGAGTTGAGCCCAAAAGCAAAACTGATTTGCATCGTGCCTTGCCGGAAAAGGAGGCGAGAAATCTATCCGGCATTTTTTCTCGGCAGACAAGAAGGGTGGTGCAAAATGATTTTACGATTAGTTTCGAAAGTTGTTGGTATCAACTAAAAAAAGAGCAGCCGGCGACAATCGGCAAACGCGATCAAGTGACCGTGGAAGAACACACGAATGGCGAAATCAAAATTCGCTACGGCGGCAAATACTTGAATTATGAGCGGTTGCCTGAATATGCCAAAAAACCAAGGCGCCCTGAACAAAAATTGTGGGTTATTGCCGCTACCGCTCCGGCGATTAACGTGGCCAAAACTATTCACTAAAGCACAAGTCAAACTGTCAAGGTATGACATTTCTATTTCCCTCAAACTATGACATTTCTACTTCCCGTTGACAAACATAAAAACATCCTTGACAAACCGCCACATCCTCGCTACACTGCCATTTCATCTGTAAATTGACAACCAAACTTGGAGGAAAAATATGTCTTTGACGGAAATCGGCATCATCGGACTTTTGACAACGCTGTTCATCGGCTGGCTCTTCATGAGCATCGTCGTAACGCGCACCGGCAAACTCACCATCATCGGCGAGTGGGGCGCGAATGCGTGCGATGTGCTCAAACCGGGAGTCTGTCTGATTTTTTGGCCGTTGCGACAAGTCATGAAAAAAATTTCAATTTCCACGCGTACGATGAATATCGCCAAATTCATCGTCAACACACTCATGGAGGACGCGGCCGCCGGACCGGTGAGTTTCCGCGAAAATGAAGTCGTGCCACTCGTGCCAGGTGAAGTCAGCGTCATGTATCACCTTGATTTTTTTCAACCGCGTAGCGATATGGTTGACCGGCGAAAATTGGACGGCTATTTCAAACTTCGCACAGTGAACGGTTTCGAATACGCCAAAGCGGAAGAGATCATCAAAGACAAAACCCAAAGCTGTATTCGCGAAATCGCCAGCCGACTCGGCGCCCTGACGGTCATGTCTTGGCCGCCCACAATGACGGTCTCGGTAAGAGAAAAAATCGCTGACCTTTTGAACGAACAACATATTCCAATCACCATCATGTCCTTGCACATGAACACCCCCTTCACCTTTGCCAATCCCGAACACGCCAAGGCAGTGGCCGCAAAAGCCACCGCCGTGCTTCAACTCGACGCCGTGGACAAGGAACAAGACGTGCTGGAACGAGAAGCCGACCGGCAAATCGGTATCAAACGTAAGCAAGGAGAAGCGGAAGGGGAAATGGAAAAAATAAAGTTGCGCAAACTATTCGAATCATATGGTATCGACGAATTGCCTCCGACTCATCGCTTCCTCGGACGATTAAGCGTAGGCGCGCTTCGCGCCTACGAAAAACTGACGCAAAGCCCGAACAAAACGTTTACCATCAGTTCCTCGATCATGGATGAAATCAGAAGCATGTTATCCAGAATGGGAAAGGATTAAAATGGATAAAACTCAAAATCCCATGATTGTCCCATTGTTTTACTTGACTCTCGGCATCGCGACTTACACCGCGATCAACGCTTGGACATTCTGGCCGGCGCCGTACAAGTATGTGCTACCGCTGGCTTTCGCCATCGTGGCCGTAATCGACTTTTTCGTACGACTGAACAATCAGGGACAGACAACCAAGCCGGTCGCGTTGCCAAAGACCGATCCGGCTCCGCCAAAAGTTGCGGTTGCGCTCGCCGTTGAAAAACCGGTCATTAAAAAAGACGAGGCCAAGCCAAATGAAATCGCAGACAGTTTGAAAGCGCTGGCCATTTCCGTTGTTCTCATCGCGCTCGTCGTCATGGGCATCGGCAAACTGTTCCAGTTCATAAACGCCAGCAATCAAGCGTTCATCGCATCGGCACGCGGCACCACCGTTGTCCACGCCTTTCCCATCGACCACACCTACAACCAAACCAAAGAACTCTCCCGACTACTTTGGATTGACCCGGGGAAAACTTATAATCTTTTCGAGCTGGAATCCGGTCAGCACTGGAAATGGTACTTCAGGCGCAACCTCGAATATCGCATTATGGCTACCGGTCGAGAACCGTTCATCCAAATACAACGTCATCCCGATAGCGGCCAGGAACCAACGGCTGATCGAAAAGGCATGTTGCAAGTGAGAACAAAAACCGCCAACAATGAGGTTGAAGCGTACCGCCTGCGGGCATACTTCATCGACTAATCACGAGCCACCGATCAAATCGGTGGTTTTTTTACTTGACAATTACCCACCCATCTTGCATTTTACGTAAATTTTGACAACCCTATTCCAAATCATTACAATCAAGTCGGTATAGGGAACTCAGTTCTTTCACCCAATTCCAAGGAGCGGAAATGAAACTGCGCCCGAAAAAAATAATCATTCGCTCACTTCTATTCGCGGCCATCGGCGCGGCCGGACTCATTGTCATCGACCAAGCCACGCACTGGCCCCAGACGGCCAAACTAATTTGGCCAATCGGTTGGTTGATCATCGCTTTTTTGAACATCATTATTTGCCTGTATCAAAACGCTCATGCCGATGATACGCCAAAAACTTCGTCAACCAAAAGTTCATGGCTTACCGCTCCCGCCGCTTCGTCGGTCGGAAAAAGCAAGTCAAACAACTCCTCTATCACGGAGTTCGCATACATTCTCGGCGTCCCGGCGCTTATCGCGCTCATCATCATGGGTGGCGTGAAGCTGATGCAAATGATTCAAGAAAGCAATCGGGAATTCATCAAAAACAGTCGAACCGTCGTTGTCACCAATCCCATGGGCATCAGTAGCGGCTGTGACCAAAAAGTGGCATCGTCGAAAATTCTTTGGTTCGACCCGGAAAAAACATATGATGTTTTCGAGCTGGAATCAGGCCAGCACTGGAAATGGTATTTCAAACGCGACATGGAATATCGCATTATGGCGACGGGCCGGGAACCATTCATTGCCGTCCAACGCGGGATCAACAGCGGCCGAGAAACAACGGCTGACCGAAAAGGCATGTTGCAAGTGAGAACAAAAACCGCCAACAACGAAGTGGAGGCGTA
>MFGM01000044.1 GCA_001778275.1 Candidatus Falkowbacteria bacterium RIFOXYC2_FULL_48_21
ATTTGCCAGCGAGCGCAAAATAATGCCCGGGCCGACAGGGAATACGCGCAAGGAAATTCATCGCCTCGCGAACGGCCTGACGGCACGTATCCGCGCGGTTAAGTGAATGAATGAGAGGATATGAGCGTAAATGTTAAATCAACAAGGAGGTGTGCCATGGCGGTCGGACCGAATCGGGAAGTGGAGATGAGTGAGGCAGAAAAGGTTTTGTTTAAACAAATCGAAGGAAAGATTGACGCTTACCTGACACAGAGAGCAGGACAAGTTTCGTGCGTCAGCGTGTCGCAGTATCTTGGCGATACCAACGGAGTGTTGCCGGAAGCGGTGCATCAGGCGCTGGTGCGGGCGTATCAAAAGGCCGGCTGGTATAATGTGCTTTATGACGGCAAAAACAAGATATTTACTCTCATCGCTACGCAAGAGGATGAGAGCAAGATGAGGGATGGAGCATGAAAAAAAGCGTGCTGATCGTCGTTGATCTTCCGCTGCCGGATTTCATTGACAGTGATATCTTGCCGGTTAATAATGATTCGCGCGCCGTGGTTGAATATGCCGAGTTCGTTAAGGAACTTTGTGAAGAAGGAGGGACGCAGTGAGAACACCTTGGGCGTTCATCGGAGTTGATTTGCACAAGGCCTTTGGTCGTGATGGCGGATTGCGAATTGATGGAGCCGAAGAGCTGGTTCCGCTTTTCAATGATGTTGCGGAAAATGGCCTCGGGGATGAAGATGGTCCGCCGGACGAAGTGCTCATTTCGTATGAAGAGCATGTGCCCGGGAATCTGTTTCTATCCAAGACGCACAATATTGCGTCCGGAGATACGGTTGTGATCAACGGCCGCACCTACAAGACGTGGCCATGGCATGGTATGACCGGCACGAGAGAGGTGGAATTGTTTGACGGGATTGATCTAACATTGATTGACGCGGCGTTTCGCAAGGGCTACGCGTTTCACGAGCATCCGTATTCCGCGTTTGGCGGATGGCTGATGATCGGGTCGGTGCAGTATCCGATGAGTTTCGAGCAGTACCTGAATAAGAAGAGGATCGGACGAATCAAGGTTTGCGGATTGACGTTTGACTATTGCGCCGGGGAAACGGCGCTCGAAGGAGCGATGAAGCAGTTCGATGTGACCATGTTGAAGTATCTTACGCGGTCATATTCGAAACAGACGGAAGAGGTCATGATGAAGAAGCTGATCGCCGCTGGCGTGAAGATTATCGATAAGTGAAAACATAATGTTCGTTCCGCCATCGGGACGAACATTTTTTATATAAATTGAAATTTGTCGTTAATTTTGATATAGTAAAAGAGATAAAACTAATTTTATGCGCATTGCCATGAACGTTGTTCGTGATTATCTCGGCGGGATTGCCACGGCCAACACCAACCTTCTGACTTTTTTAAACGGCTCGGGCAAGGGGGCGATCGGTATTGAGATAAACGCGCGTCGCCATATTCGAGGCGCCACTGCTTTTTGGCATCTGTCTCAGGATTGGTTTGAACAACATATTTTTAATATTCATGATTTGCCATTGACAAAAATTATGGCGCGAGCGAAAACGCTGAAGGACGTGGAGAATTACTATCGTCCGGTTATTAATCTGATAAAAGTGACGTTACGTCGAGAGCCTCCGGACGTGATGCTTTTGAACGGTACATATTATATGCCCTGGATGATTTCTATCGCCGCGCATGAGTTAAAAATCCCGATTGTCATGAGATATGCCGGGGTGTTGTCGCGTGAAACGAAAAATTATCCGCCGCGGCAAAGAAAAATTTTTTTGGCCATGGAGAGATCGTTTCGCCAACGAGTTTATTCTTGGGTGTTTCCTTCTCAAATTTGTCGCGATGTCGTGGAGCGGGAGGTTTATCAGCGGCCGGTGGCGCGTGGTTGCGTCATTCCGAACCCGGTAAATCTTGCTTGCGTTTCCGAATTGAATATTTCGTCGCCATCCGTCGAGCGGCGCATCGCGGCTGTCGGGCGCTGGGATACGATCAAAAATTTCAGGGTATTTTTCGATATGCATCGCCGACTGCTCAGGCAAAAGTGGAAACACATAGCGACGATTGTGACGAAAACGGAAAAAATCGATGGATTTCCTCGAACGATGAATCGACTCGCTCCGATGCGGCCTGAGGGATTGTATCAGTTTTATCTTTCGCAAGGGTTGATTGTCTCGCCGTCCTTGTTTGAAACTTTTGGTAATGTGCCAATGGAGGCGGCCTGTCTCGGCGTGCCGGTTTTGGTTAACGATCAGATGGGTTGCGCCGAACTTTTGCGTTTGGCCGGACTTGGCAACATGGTTATGTCTTTTGCCGATTTGAACGCAGTGGCCGAACGGGCGAAGATTCTGTGCGGGCAGCAAATTTTACCGAAGCAATTAAACAATTTAAGAAAAAGCGTTTCTCCAAAAATTGTTAATGAATTATTGCTCGGCGTTTTGCGTGAGGCGGCGCGTAGCATTTGAATAATTTTTAAAAGTACAAAACAAACTACTGAAACCCTTTGGGACGCGTGCTGTTGATGAGCGGTATCTAGATGAGCGTTTACCAGTGAGAGGTGAACGCTTTTTTGTTTTTTCAATATTCCTAAACGCTTTTAAGCGCTGTTTTGCCGCTTGGTTTTATGGCTTATTTTGCACACAAAACAGCTTGTCAGGGGGTAACTCTTGACACGGTGTATTTGATACACTATAATCAAAGTGTGAGAGGTGGGTGTATCAGTTAAACCAATGTTTCCATGAAAGGATTATTTGGGAAACAATCTCAATAAAATAATTCTCTGCCTCGGTTGCCGCGGCTTTCGAGGCGGAGAATAAACGCTTGTTCCTTGAGAAATACATCAATTGGAGGGCGCGATGAAATACGAAGTCAATATTGTACGCTTTCGCGGACGGAAAATGTTCGAGTGCCGTGGAATCAAAATTTTGGTTGATCGCTGGAACTTTCTGGCCGACTTTAATGCCGGTGACAACGCCAAGGTTGCCATTCAACGCGCCGGCCGTGTGTATGACAGCGGGCGATGGGCCACGGCGCCCGACGCGAAACAAAACTCGTGGAGGTATGGCCTTGTCGGGTTAAAGCGAAAAGTCTGGCGCCGCGATGGCGATTATGTCCACGAATTGTCCATGAAAAAATTACGGGTCGGGGACGTGATCGTGGTCGAGACACCGAAAAAAATCGATCCGCTTTATTCGCGATTGGCCGGCTACTTGCACGACTGGTGGCCGAGAACAAAAATGTTTCGCGAACGATTTCCGTACAAGGGGCTGACGCATCGACGGAAAAATCCGCGGTCGTTACGGCGGACATGGAATAAGCGGGTGCGTTGGTTGCGGCAAATATTGATGAACGGTGAAATGCCGTATCTGAATTTTGCAGACAAAGCAATGCATCCGTATTCTCGTCCGTGCTATCGGCCGAATCAGCCGAAAAAAATTATCAGTCTATCAGTGGTGCACCGTGCCGGACGTAATTACTTTCAGTATCAGGGATGTTTCTTTGACAATGTGAATGCTTACTTTATTCCGGAATATTATGCCGCGCACGTCCGGGTGATGCGGGATGGAAAAATGTTTACCTGCGGATATCTTGGCGCGCTTGGCAAGACGGGAGAAGTGACCGGTTTTGAGGGATTTGAACCGTTAAGACCGGCCGACAAGGTAGGTTCCCTCTGGTGGTTTGAAAATTTCCGTGCCGACATGTTGCTCCCTGGCGATACGCTCGAACTCGAATCGTCATACGAATGGGATTTGCTCGACAGCGTGGTTCGGGAGTACTGCCACTCGCGGCTGGCGAATTGGCGGGTGAAGCGGATTAGGCGGCATTATCCGCCAGAAAAGAAGATCGAAAAAATGGCGCAAAGGGATTACTATTTCAAAACCAACTTGCGATGCGCTTTCGGCTGGGACTTGGTGGATCGCGTGCGTCGGTTGATCAATGAGCGGAAGATTGTGCACATGCGCTTTGAAAAACAGAGAAGGTAACATTTGAAACCGAGGAGGGAAGAATGAAAAAAGCACTTTTGGTCATTGATTTGGTGAACAGTTTTCGTCCGGGTTGGGAATTGCCTGTGGGTGGTATGGATGACATCATTGAGCCGATCAACAGGCTCATGGCGAGCGGTGAATATGACGTGATAGTCGTGGTCGGCGAGTGGCATCCGCATGATCATTGTTCCTTTGCTCGCTGGGGTAGGCATGGCGAGGCGGGAACGCCGGGGGCTGAATTCCATCCCGATCTGAATTTGCGCTTTGCCTCGATGATTCTGCGCAAAGGTGTGGATGGGGACGTGGATTGCACCTCGGCCTTTGCCTCGCACGTTGATGCGAAGGGTGTGCGGCGGGAAACAGGGCTTGATGGTTATTTTAGCACCCTCGGAGTGACCGACGTTGACTGTTGTGGCGTGGCACTTGAAGTTTGCGTGACCGATTCCGGTGTGGATAGCGCATCCCGCGGTTATCGCACGCGCGTGTTGCGATCGCTCACGCGATCGATTGATTCGGCGAATGACGCGGCTGTCATTGTTAAGCTCCGGGCGACGGGAGTGGCAGTAATCGATTGAAAGCAAGAATCAACTGCAAAACCCTCGTTCAATGAAACGAGGGTTTTAAAATTGATAATATTGACATTCCGTCAAGTTCGCGGTAATTTGTTTTCAGTCATTTGACCCATTTAATATAGGAGGTGGGACAATGCGTGGTTATTTTACAATCAGTTTTTTCTTGATGATCGCGTGTTTCTTTGTCTTGGTCTTGGCCGGATGCAAAAGAGTGGAGATGGCCGAAGTAGAAGAAGATGATTCAATGAGCGACGTTGAGCCGCACATGTTCAGCGCTCAAGAGTCGGAGGCGGCAAAGAATGCAGAAAAGTTAGTGGGCGCGACGGTGGAAGAGGAAAGCGCGAGGCCGTCACAAGAGGAGATGAAAGTCGCCAAATATCTGAAAAAGTATGGCGTGGGGCAAAGGTTCTTTGTTTTGAACCCTGACTTGTCGAGTTGCAAATACCAAAAGGGTTATGTCGATTGCAGTGATAAATTGGAGAAACTGCTCGCGGAAATGTCTCGTTCATGTGAAATTGTGGATGTTGACATGATTAATGGCGGCGCTTTTGTTGGATTTACGGGTGGTTTTTATCAGGGGCGAGACTATTCTTATAAGACTGGCGCCACGATAACCACGGCGCTATTGGTGCGCGTGGGTACGTGCACTTTGTCTGATAAAAGATGAAAAAATAAATCCCTCGTTCAGCGAACGGGGGATTTTAACATTTACCGTTAAGGCGAATTTGTTTATATGAGATATTCTCGGAGTAGTTTTGTCAGTTGCTTTCCGCGATGCTGTTGACAAGCGTGGTGATCAGCGTTAAACTGCGCTAAAGTCTGTTCTTTTACAAAGGAGGCTTTACTCATGATGCCAATTGATCTGGTTTTGGTGCGGCATGGACAGTCGGAAGGCAATTTGGCCAATCAGTATTCTTATGCCGGCGACAAGCGCGGTTTTACCGAAGCGTTTAAAGCTCGACCAAGTTGGACTTGGAGATTGACGGACAAGGGTGTTTGGCAGGCCGAAGCGGCCGGGGTGTGGATTCGAGCCAACGTTTGGCACAGGGAAATCAACGAGTTCGTCAAAAAGTTCGATCGCTCTTACGTTTCGTTTTTCTTGCGAGCCATGGAAACGGCCGGACATCTTGGTCTTGGCGGACATTGGCTCCAAGAGCTGTATCTGCGTGAGCGCGATTGGGGACAGCTCGACGTGATGAGTCAGCAGGAGCGTTTGACCGATTTTGCACGTGAGATGAATCGGCGCGAGCGCGACGGGATTTTCTTCGCGCCGCCGGGCGGCGAGTCCATGGCGCAACTTTGTTTGCGCATTGATCGCGTGCTCCACACTTTGCACCGCGAATGTTCGGACATGCAAGTGATCATCGTTTGCCACGCGGAAGTGATGCGCGCTTTTCAGCTTCGACTCGAGCGGATGTCGCTCAATCGTTTTACCGAGCTGATGACTTCCGAAGTTGACACGGACAAGATTTTCAATGGCGGCATCATCCATTACACGCGGCGCCACCCGGAAACCGGGGAGATCGGCAAATACATGAGTTGGGTGCGTTCCGTCTGTTCGTGGGATTTGACCAAGTATTCGAATGACTGGCGAGAGATCAAGCGAGTAAATTACACCGCGGCTGAATTGCTCGCGGTCGCGAACGAATATCCGCGAATTTGGGGTAAGCCCGAATACTTGAAAGGGGAAAACGAATGAAAAACAAAAATGTTTTTTTGCGGGACAAAGTGCGAGGCGCGTTTCTCGGCGTGGCGATCGGCGACGCCATGGGCATGCCGGTCGAGACCATGACGGCGGAAGAAATCGGCCGGTTGCCGGGCGGCGGCGTGGATCGGTATTTGCCGGCGTTGCAACGGAACCCGAAGTCAATCAGGCGATTTGAGGCCGGACAAACGACGGATGACTGGCAGTTGACGGCGGCGATAGCGAGATCGTTGATCAGCTGCTCTGGATATGATTTTCAAGATACTGTGGAGGAACAGGTTCGGGAACTAAAAATCAGCACGGCCGGCTGGGGAAAATCAACCAAACGGTCGTTGATTGAAATCAAAAAGTTTGTCGACAGTAATGGCACGAGGGGACGGAATCCCGTATTGCCGGTTGATTTTTCGGTAACGAATCATTTGGACGGCGGCGGTTGCGGTAACGGCGTGGCTATGAAAATCGCGCCGATCGGCCTCATGATCGCATTGCGTCCGTGGGTCATCCGCGGAAGTTTGCTGGACATCGTGGTTGAACAAGGACAAGTGACGCATGCGGATTTGCGCGCCTCCATCGCGGCCTACGCTATGGCGTGGCTGGTTTGTTCGCTGGTTCGGGAAAAAATCGAGTCAACCGAGCGGCGCAAACTCTTCATGAAGTGGCATCGGCTTTTTCGGGCGGTGCACGCGGCGGAAGTCATGTTTCGCGGTTCTTTTTTCCAGGACGCGGAAATGTTTTCCGCGCGATTGGACACGGTGAAGTATGAGTTTGCCAGCGATTGTTCCTTGGGCATGCTGGTGCAATGCATTGGTGGCACGAGTTGCTATTGCCTCGAATCAGTACCGTTCGCCATTTCCGTTTTTTTTCGTCATCCGACCGATTTCCGGGCCGGGATTTTCGAAGCGGTCAATGCCGGCGGCGACACTGATTCGAACGCGTCCATGGCCGGCGCGCTCATCGGAGCGAACGTGGGAATGACGGCAATTCCGGAAGACATGTTGCACCTGCCGTTCGAAGCGGATCCTGTGATCGCGCTGGCGGATAAGTTTTTTGACGCATTGACGTAGCGGACAGAATAGTGAAAAACGCGACGAATGTAGAGGTGTTGAATCGACGCCGACCTTGATGTCGCGCAGCCGT
>MFGM01000045.1 GCA_001778275.1 Candidatus Falkowbacteria bacterium RIFOXYC2_FULL_48_21
TATTCACCGATCTTGATATTAAAATCCTGTTCCAAGTATTTCACATTTGGGCCGCTCGCCAAAAAATTCTCCCAAAAATTCTTTACCAATTCTTTCCCCTTATCATAATATTCTTTCTTCTGCTTCTCATCCTGATACCATTCCGGATTCCAACACGCTTCATAAATTTCAAGCGCGCGCGCCGACGTCAAGTGCGCTGTTTCCTTGCTTACGCCGAACATATCCGCTTGCGCCGCGGAACGCAAAGTAAAATCCTCTTCCAAAATCTTCTGCAATGCCTTGTGAATGGACGTGCCGAAACTGAAATAATGACTGCCAAAAACCGGAATTTTCAAGATGTTGGCAAACTTGTATTTCAACGGACATTGTTCGTACGTTTGCATTTGAGAAAAGCTGAATTTCGTTGGTAACGCGTAAGTCACTTCGCTCACAGCTTCCGCCAACGAAACAGGCGCGCCAACACCAAAACCGCTCTTGCTAACCGTCATTGCTTCCGGCTTTTTGTAGCCAAGTTCCGTTAAAAAGCGCGACAATTTTTTCTCTCTGGCGCCGCCATAGTCATCGGCCGACGTGAAGAATAAACCCTTCCGCGCGCGCGTCATGGCGACGTAAAACAACCGCCGCTCTTCTTCCAAATGGAAGTCTCCTTCCGGCAACTTCTCCCGAATCAGCGCGTTCGGAATTTCAATCGCTTCTTTGCGCTCGTCCGTCGGAAACTTGCGATCAACCAGGTTCGACAAAAAAACATAATCAAACTCTAGCCCCTTGGCGCCATGCACCGTCATGATGCGCACCATATCCGGCCCCACGTCCGCATCAAACGGCAGCTTGCCGCTATCGCCCGCCTCCATTTCCATGGCAACAAGCTCCATGAACTCCGCTAGCCGCGGATCGGCCACGCTATTTTCAAACGCCTGAATTTTCTTAAAAAATTGCTGCCAATGCGCCATGGCTTCGCGGCCGAACGCGTTATTGAGCTTATTCAAGTATTCAAGGTAGCCGGAATCATAGATAAAATTTAAAAACAATTCCGACGGCCGTTTGGACTTGGCCAACAAAGCGCCCTTTTCCACTTGAACAACTATTTTGTTCAACGTCGGCAAGACGCCTTGGTCTATGTCCGGAACGGCGACTGCGCGCTTCAAGGCGTCAAACACGGAAATCGTGTTCTTTCGCGCGTAGTGGATTACCTTAATAATCTCACTCGGAGCGATTTTCCAAACCGGCATATTCAGAACACGGTATATCGCGGTTGCTTCATGGTAGTTATCAAGCAATTTGAAATAACTAATTACATCCACCACCGCCGGCTTGTTGTACAGTCCGCGCATGGCCATGAACTGATACGGGATGCCAGCCTGTTCCAATCTGGCCGCGAACAAGAGGGCGCTATCATTCGCCCGAACCAAAATGGCAAAATCCGACCATTCGGCTTTTTGCGCATTCTTCAACTCAACGATTTTATCAATCACCGCGCGAGCCTCATCCTCATTCGTGGCTTTGTGAATATGCTCAATCAACGCCGATCCCTCTTTATGAGACGTTAACCGTTTATTGATTCCGAGCTTCGCCTCAAGACGATTCGGATTATTCTGCGCGATGAACTTGTATGCCGCGTCAAGTATTTCTTGGCGCGAACGATAATTGTCCGACAAAACAATCTCCGCCGCTCCGGGGAAGTCTTCTTTGAACTGCATGATGTTGCTAATCGAAGCGCCGCGGAATTTGTAAATCGCTTGGTCATCGTCTCCTACGACCATGAAATTATTCTTCGGCGCGGCCAAAAGCTTGATGAGTTCATACTGAACAAAGTTCGTATCTTGAAACTCATCAACAAGAATGTACTTAAATTGCCGGCGAAACTTATCCAAAATCAGCGGCCGTTGCTTGAACAATTTAATTGTCCAATTAATCAGATCAGCAAAGTCAAGACTGTCATTTTGCAATAAAAGCCGTTGGTAAACGTGGTAAGCGTTGGCCACTTCGTTAATACGCAAGATTTCCTGCTTTTTCAGTTCGGCTTGTTCCGCTTCCGAGTATTCACTCAAGTCAAGCTTTTTAACGAACTCGGCCGCGTCGTTGTCTAGCGTTAACTTCTCGGCATAATTCAAATAGTCCTCGGGACAGATCCCCTCGTCCTTGCATCGCGAAAAGTGTTTCAATAGCGCGTGAATGAACTTGGTCGGATTGCCGAGAGGTCGATAATAATCCAAATTGAATTTTTCCAAATTCTTACGAACCAAAAGCCAAGCCTGCGTTTCATCTAGCAATTTGTAAT
Organism: Candidatus Falkowbacteria bacterium RIFOXYC2_FULL_48_21; assembly: GCA_001778275.1. Classification (GTDB taxonomy): domain Bacteria; phylum Patescibacteriota; class Patescibacteriia; order UBA11705; family JABHMO01; genus MFGM01. The sequence goes on from MFGM01000045.1 coordinate 2,279, forward strand.
TGTTCGGCAAACCGATATCGAGCGCGTGGCGCTTTAGTAGCTTGTCGCAAAAAGCATGGAACGTGGAAATCCACAAATCCACGTAACCATATGGCAATAACTTGTCTACTCGCTCTTCCATTTCTTCGGCCGCTTTTTCCGTAAAGGTCAACGCTAAAATTTCGTCAACATTGACGCCCTTGTCCATGATCAGCCACGCAACGCGCGTGGTAATCACGCGCGTCTTGCCGCTGCCGGCACCGGCCACGATCAACGCCGGACCATCGCCATGCGTAATGGCGCGGCGCTGGGATTCATTGGCTTCTTCGAGTAAGTTCATATGTTGGCATTTTAGCACAAAAAGACGCATATTAAAAGTGTTAATGTTGCACAGCGTTAAACCGCCCTTGACAAATCGTTTTATCTTTTGTATTGTGATTTGTATTCAAGGTGGCGGAACACTAACAATCAAAGGATGGAGGAAGTGATGACAAAAGACGGTCGTTTCTGCAGCAAAGCGAACGAAGAAACCGGGGAGATTTGTAATGCGATCATGAATGAAAAAGTAGCACATTTCAAATGTCCGAAATGCGGCGCGGTAGAACCGCTCACCGTCGAGCAGATCAAGCTCAAAGTCGATAAAGAAAAAAGACGCTCTCTTCCCGGCCAACTACTGACGCTCAAAAGCCGTTACGCTACCGAAGATGGTGACGTGATCGGCTAGTATAAAAAAGCCCCCGTCGCAACGGGGGCTCTTTTTTTTATAGAAACGATTTTATCTTTTGCACGGCTTCCGGAAATAGCGGCACAAAAATATTACCGATCGACAGCAACGTTTTCGCCACCACGGAATTGGACATTTGCCAGATGATCCATTCGTTGATCGGATATTTCAGCGCAAAGCTTAGAATCACCGCCATAACAAAGATTCCTTCAACCAAGCCGAGGAGCAGTCCAAGCAACCGGTCAAAGCTGGAAACGAACGGTAGAACCGTAACAATGCGAAAAATTTTGCCCACGACCCAAAATAGCAACCCAACGATCTTCACCGCTAAACCGAAAATAATCACGAACGCGATCACGTTCCACATGTTCGATCCGCCAAACCGATCCGCGAGCAACGGATAGAATCGGCTAGCCAGCAATGCCGCCACCACGATACCCAAAACAGAACCCAAGGATTCGATAAAACCCTTTTTGAAACCGAACAGGCCGAGAATGATAATTATGGCCAGTAAAATATAGTCAAAGATGATCATAATGATTGAACTTCTTAACACAAATAATTATATCACACAATCTTGACTATTTCAAAACACGTATGACGATGAAATTATAAAACCCTGCCGCAAGGGGCAGGGTCTTTCATGTCAGATCGCCGGAATGACGACCTCCATTGGAACACGGTCCATCAACGCTTCGCGGACGCAATCGCCCTTTTGTTCACATCGGCGGAACAAATACGGCGGAATGAAGCCTTGCAGTGGAGCGACCTTGGCGGCCTCGAGAACTTCTTTGTCAAACTCCGGATACCGCGGACTCGGATAATGCGTCACCGTTTCATACGCGAGCCCGAGCTTGATCATCATGGACGCATACAATTCACCGTCCACAAACAGCCAACCAAGGGTCCGCCCATACTTGTCGGTACCGGTCACGATGACGTAAGCCTTTTTGGCCTTGAGCATGATTTCGTGCCCCTTGGCCGCGGCGACTCGACCGAGTTTTTGATCGTGCCAAATCTTGTCCTTCACATGAATGATTTCCGGCGTGTCAAGGCCGTTCAACCGGAACTCCTCACCGCTACAAAACAGGGAATCACCGTCGTCCGACTTGTAATTCGATCCGCTGCAATCCACGACGCGATTGATGTTTTGCACGCGCCAATCATGCGGATTTTCAAACGGCAAGGGTTTATCAATTTCGTTCCAAGCCTGCATGATTTCCGCGGCGTATTCGGGAAACCCCTGATCGCCAAAACGGGTGATCATTTCATAAGCCAATCCCTGTCGAATTACCATTGGCGCGAGCAAATGACCATCCACGAGCACATGTCCGAGCAATCGACCATAGCGATCTAAATCACCCTTTCGATACACGACCGTAATCTTGCCGGCCGCGCGCAAAGTTTTCAGCACAAACGCGTTTGCCTTCGCACCGTATGGTTGATTGGTGGCGATACCGTATTCCGGACGCATGGTTTCCGGCGTGTCAATGCCGACAATGCGGACGGAGTTACCGTCGCAGTACAAAGAATCACCGTCATCCGCGGCAAATTTTCCACCCGAGCAATCGAGGTATTCGATTTCTTTGTACTCATTGCTCAATCCGGCGCTTGCGTCGCTCACGAAAGTACTTTTTTCGCTTGTGAAATGTTGAAAGAACGAATCTGCCAACAACGCGGCCGTCGCCACCGCCCACAGCAAAAACAAAAACTTTTTCATGTTTTCCTCCGATCGATTGTGTTTGTATAACAAAGACAAAAACGCATTCCGCAGCTGTCATAAATAGAGAATAACATCCGTCAAATTTCTGACTAAGGAAATTTAAGGAAAAACTATGTGGAGCAAGGGAATATCAATTTTAACAAGTAATTTTACGAATAAAAAAAGCGACGCATTGCGTCGCCCGTGTCACTACTCTGCTTCTCCCTGAATCGTCACAGGACTATGCACGTCCAGCTTCGCCTCCTCTAGCATTCTTTCGGCTGAAGGAATAATAGACTGAATCACCCACGGCGATCTCGATCTATAACGAAGTTCGACAATCACCTTTTCCCGCTCGATCTGCCTCTCGTAATATTCACCCCAAAGGACGTTCATCTGCCCGACCAACGCGATAACCGTCTCGGACAGGCGCAACTCCGGATAGTTTGCCAGATATACGCGCATGTCCCTCGGCGCAATCATGCTAAAAATTTCCGACTCGTGAACTTGGTACTCGGTCACGAGAATACGCTTAAACTCCTCGGAAAGCACGGACGCCTTTTCACCGGTTATGACCATCTGGCGCTCGATCTGCACCACCCTTTGCTTGTCGGAGATTTGCTCACTTAAATATGTTAACGAGCCTATGATCACGATCATGAGACTGATAGCTGTTGCCGGGATGCAGAGATACATCAGCATCGACCAGAGCTCTCCACACCTTGTGACACTGGGCGGATATGAATTATTAGAAACTTCATCCGCTATGCCCAAGCGATGCGCCTTTTTCCAAAATTTTTCCGTTTCCTTCTTTTCAAAAATAAATACCGCCAGCATGCCGCATCCGAAAAGAAACAATATGAGCGAAAAACCAAAACCGCTTTTTTCCCGAAGCGGCTCGCCAATAAGCCCGCCGACAAACCACGGAGATTCAGCGCGATAGCGCAAGTTTTTGAGCGTGACTTCGCGTTCATTGCGCAGATCATAGTACGCACCGCGGAGCGTCTTGATTCTTTCCGTCAATTCGACAGCCGTAGTGCTGGCTTTGATTTCCGGGAACGAGACCCAGTAAACATCAATGTTCTCGGGAGTAATCTGCCCAAAAATCCGCTTCTCGTGCACCGGATACGTTTTCCCGAGCAGAGCGGAAAACTCGGTGCATAGCGCCTCGGCCTGATCGGTTCTGATTTTGATCGCCTTCTCGAAGTAACGAACTTGCTGTTGATCGCGCACCTGCGAATCCACGGCGCCGGTATTTATGAACATCGTCACGATCATGAGACTAAAAATTCCAACCATAATCGGATGCTTGATCATGGACAGGACGTGCGCCCTCCGGCCGACTGTCGACGCCGAGTCTCTTTCGTTGCCGGAAATTCTTTCGCCTCCGTATTGATAAAGTTTACGACACTGAATCCGCGTTGCGATATGAATCGGAAGCCACAAAGCCAACAGCACAACTAGAACGACCATCAGAATCATCTTTCCCTCCTTTAAGGGTTGTCAATGTACAGCCGCGAATATACGAAATTATCAAAAAAAATAAAATCTGTCAATGATAATAACAGTATTTGGCCAAATTTACAAAATATAAATAAAAAATCACAACAACTGTGACTTTTTTATTCTCAAGGGACATCTGCGAAACTCCCATTCGTAGCGAAACTTTCTCGCCAAAGTACGCCCGCCTGCCTCGCTTATGCGAAGCATTGCAGGCAGGAGTCGTCCTGTGGCGACAAATTTCAAAGCGAAAAATCAAAAATGCAACGATCCATCATGTGATATCACGTTGCCATCAGTGCATCACGGTTTTAAAATCTCTTTCAACTCAACATTCATATTCGCATCAAACGTCAATATCAATTTTCTAACAGCGAGAATTGAAAATCTTTCCTTGATCAGCGATTCTGCTTTTTCCAAGTCTTCAGCATATTTCGCCTTTTCTTCATCCCACGAAGCGAAGGCTTTGCTCCCACCGTACGCACCGCAATCTTGATGCGCGACGAGCAAAACCGTTTTGATGCCGTGCAAACGAGAAGAAATCTCCAGCTGTTTCAAGGCTACGCTTTTTGTGTCTTCGTCGAGAAAATTCTTTTGTGCGCCGGCAAGCGACACCAAATCAAAATCTTTGATCAAACCTTGCTCCTTCGCCCAGTCACGAATCGCCTCATTAAAACGGAAATCGATACAAGTTAAAAGTAAGCTGTTGCAAGTGTGTGACATAAACGAACAGTTTAAAGTCCAAAGTTAAAAGGTAAAAGTCCGGAGTCACAAATAAAAAGTGCAAGGCAAAACGATAACGTTCAAAGTCTAAAGTCTGAAACGAGACAAAGTGCATCAAAAGTCTACTGTAATTATTGACTTTAGACTTTAGACTTTAGACTTTAGACTTTGGACTTGCGCCTTCTCCACCCGTTTCTGCTGTTTTCGCCCAACGCGAAGCCTCGCCATTTCCTTTTCAATCTGCGCGGACAGCGCGGCAAATTCAACGGTGTCCACGTTTTTCTCATCGCGAAGCTTGCGCGCCCGCTCCATCGCCGCCTCGGCGCGCGCGATGTCAATTTCTTCCGATCGTTCCGCTCGGTCGGCCAACACCACCACCTTCTCCGCCAATACTTCGACAAATCCGCCCGCCACGGCCATGACAAATTCTTCTTCACCCTTTTTTACCGTAATTTCTCCGGTTTTCAAAACCGAAATGAGCGGGATATGATTCGGTAAAATCGTAATCTCGCCCATCACGGTCGGGAGCGTTATTGAATCCACTTCATCCTTGAACACAACGCGTTCAGGTGTGGCGATTTTGAAATTAATACGCATAAATTCCTTATCCTCCCCCGGATGAATCACGGGGGCTGGTAAATTTCTCTTAAATTTCCCCTTAATTTCTTTTCTCGCCAGAGGACGAGTGCGTCCTTCGGCGCACAATTTTAATTTTCAATGATTGCGATTATTCCACTTCCTCTATTCCCCCCTTCATATAAAACGATTGCTCCGGCTTGTCATCATGTTTGCCATCAAGAATTTCACGAAACCCCCGAATGGTATCCTTGAGCGAAACGTATTTGCCGGGAATATTGGAAAAGGTTTCCGCCACGAAAAATGGCTGGGACAGGAAGCGCTGAATTTTGCGGGCGCGAGAAACGATCTTTTTGTCCACCTCGGACAATTCATCAACGCCAAGAATGGCGATAATATCTTGTAAGTCTTTGTAGCGTTGAAGCACGCGCTGGACTTCACGCGCCACGGTATAATGTTCTTCGCCCAAAATGTTCGGATCCAAAATCGTGGAAGTCGAATCAAGCGGATCCACGGCCGGATAAATACCAAGCTCGGCCAGGCCTCGAGCCAACACCACCGTCGAGTCAAGGTGCGCGAACGTGGTAGCCGGCGCCGGGTCTGTCAAATCATCAGCCGGCACGTAAACGGCTTGCACAGAAGTAATTGCACCTTTATTCGTGGAAGTGATACGCTCCTGCATTTTGCCCATTTCAGAAGCCAATGTCGGTTGATAACCCACGGCGGACGGCATGCGTCCGAGCAAAGCGGACACTTCCGAGCCGGCCTGCGTGAAACGAAAAATATTATCCACGAAGAATAAAACGTCTTGTCCCTGATCGCGGAAATATTCGGCCATGGTCAAGCCGGTCAACCCCACGCGAGCACGGGCGCCCGGCGGTTCGTTCATCTGACCGAAAACCAAAGCGGTTTTTTCCAGCACGCCCGAGTCTTTCATTTCATGATACAAATCATTTCCTTCGCGCGTTCTTTCTCCCACGCCGGCGAAGACAGATGTGCCGCCGTGCTCCTGCGCGATATTGCGAATCAATTCCATGATCACCACCGTCTTGCCCACGCCCGCGCCGCCGAACAAACCAACCTTACCGCCTTTCACAAACGGACAAATCAAGTCAATAACCTTGATGCCGGTTTCAAACACTTCAATCTTAGTCGATTGATCTTTGAACTTCGGCGCTTCGCGATGAATCGGATATTTCTCATCCGTTTTCACCGCCGGCTTGCCGTCGATCGGTTGGCCGAGCACGCCGAACATGCGGCCGAGCGTTTCTTTGCCGACCGGCACGCTGATCGGCGCACCCGTCGCAATCACTTCCACGCCGCGCGCCAATCCGTCCGTTGACCCCATGGCCACGGTGCGCACTTTGTTATCGCCAAGATGCTGTTGCGTTTCCAACACCAATTTATTCTTGCCAACGGAAACTTCCAGCGCCTCATAAATTCCCGGCAGCGTTTCCGGAAACTCCACGTCCACCACCGCGCCGATGATTTGAATTACTTTGCCTTTGTTCATATAGAATTATTAAATTATGGAATTGAACTTAAATAAAGGAGGGGGCGAAAGAGGGCCCGCCTAGACTCGACCACGTTTCGGTTTCTTTCATAAGTGTGTCTAGTCGAGGCTGGCGGAAGAAGGGAAGATGGCGGGAGAAGGCAATAAGGCAATAGGATTTATAGGTTGTTCAATATATGTAAATTTATTAGCAAAACACTTAAAGTCTTGACAGTTATTGCTACTTATGATATACTGATTTTTGCTTTTAGGCAAGGAAATTACTTCCTTGCTGAAACCGTTCCTTTACGGAACAGGAGGAGAGCATGCGTCCGGTGAAATTTAGTAAATCCATCAGTGTGGCCGTGAACTATCTGTATGGTCTTTTAAATGGAACAATCAAGTTGGAATACGATCGGGAAGGCACGCCAGCGAGTGCCGACTGGATCAGCTCTCGAAATGACCTCAAGAAGGTACCTTTTGGTCTTCGAGAAATCATGGCGGAGGATGATAGCGATTTCGCCTGCGAAGGAAGCGAGCTTATGATGGACTACCGCTTGCGGAAAATTTATTTTTCCCTGTCTCCCGAGAATAGTGATGACACACGGCATGTTCTCACGATCACTTTAGCAAAGAACCTCATGATCCCTTATCGAGGCTCTTATGCGGACAATCCGTGGTTCGTCGCCATCATCGAATATCGCGATTACCACCAGCCCGAACAGTGGTATTCCATAACAATCAAGGGGCGCTTCTAGCAACCACTCACCGCGCACTCCCTTCACCCGGGGGTGCGTTTTTTTTGTAATTCGTTTGCGCCGTTGACTTTGGACTTTTCCCTTTGGACTTTAAACTTGCGTTTTACTTAAGCGCCGCCGCACCCGAACTAATCTCCGCAATCTCTTGCGTAATCCCCGCCTGCCGCGCGCGATTGAAAGTCAAAGTCAAATCATCAATCATGTCGCCCGCCGCATCCGTGGCGTTGCGCATGGCAAACATACGAGCGCTGTGTTCGGACGCTTCCGATTCCAGGACCGCTTGATAAACTTGCATTTCGATTAACCGCGGTAACATTTGATCAAGCACCTCGCGCGCCGACGGTTCGAAAACATATTCAAAACTGTAATCGCCTTTTTTCAAATAACGCTCACCCTTTTCCTCAATAAATTCCTTGGTCGCACCCACGCCCGCACTTTTGCCCACCACGCCGAGAAAATCATCCGGCTCCGGCTCAATCGGCAAAAGTTGTTTCACGCGCGGCACCTGCTTCAACGATGAAACATAATCGGTAAACGCCACAAATATTTTGTCATAATTGCCCTTGATAAATTCATCCATGACCAGACGCGCCACCGGCGCCACGTCCGCCACTTGCAAAGTTAAATCCTCTTTTTTGAAATCAGCCACGACTTGGTATCCGGCCAACCTGATCAAGTCGCGCGATCGCGAACCAAGCGCGAAAACATCGGTGTCGGCAATGGTTTTTTCGTGCTTTTTGATTGAGGCAATCGCTTTTTGCGCAACCGCCAAATTGAATCCGCCGCACAGTCCACGATTGGTACCGATGAGCACCAGAGCCACGCGATTAACCTTGGTCGGACGTTTCAAAAGCACGTGCTGGTCAATATTTTCCTTTTTCGCCAAATGCAAAATCGTCGCCCACGCCAGGTTGGCATAATCGCGGGTCGCAAGCACCGCTCGCACCGCTTTCCGCATTTTCGCCGCCGCCACCATTTCCATCGCTTTCGTAATCTTCTTGGTGTTGGAAATCGAACGAATGCGTCGTTTTAAATCTCGTGAACCGGCCATATTGTAATCGGATAATGGTACGTGGTATGTGGAAGCTGGTTTAGAAACTGGAAAATGGAAAGTGGATTTAATGCTCCATCTTCCACCCTCCACTTTCCGCACCAGCTTCTATGTGCCACGCACCAACTTCCAAGCTATTGCTTATCAATCAATAATTCTTCCACCGTTGATTTATAATCATTTATCAACTTAACCAACTCTTTCTCCGTCCCCGCATCCATTTCACCTTTCGTCGTTATAACGGCCAAAATCTGTTTGCCGTTGGTATCGCAA
>MFGM01000046.1 GCA_001778275.1 Candidatus Falkowbacteria bacterium RIFOXYC2_FULL_48_21
CATTTTTTGAATTGTCGCCTTGTCCTCGTTTTGCATAAAGGTTTTTAATAATATCCATCATTATACCTTTACACAAACTATTTTACACCCTCTACTACCCGCTTCGTTGTCCCTATGGGCAAATAATTTATGCCTTAACATCTTTAGCTTTTCCAAGACCTCCTTATTGTTGCTAATGAATTTTTCAAGTTCGAACTGATCAATTTCGTATAGCGAAAAGGAATCATCTCTCTTGTCAAATGCGTGCAACGATAACATCACAAAACTTATAAGAGAATTTTTCTTTACTGTTTGAAAAAAATCGTTGTGGTAATTCAACGTTTCAAGGTATCTGTCAGCCATCTCTTTTGAAACAATTCCACGAGATATTGAACAATGAAGCATTTTCCATGTGTTATACGCAGAGAAAGCTTCAAAAATGTTTAGTCTGAAATAATCTGCTATTTCCTTTTTGTTTTTGTCTTTACTCATAAACACAGAAAGGAAGCTTGCGCTTCTTAAATATTTTTCAACACGAGATACAACAACCCCACAACAACAATGACAACAATCATCGACCCCACAACCCCCATACCATCGCCCTCATCGTCCAGATCTTTTACTTTAAATCTCTCGTTAAACCGTTTTCGTTCTTCATCTTTGAGCGGAGCAAACGTAGCAAGATCACTGGCGCAAATCTCTTTCCCAAATCTTTTTTTCACCCTTAACGCCACGACCCTATCACGTCTTGCTTTTAACCCACGGCTACCATTATTTACAAGCGACGAGAGAACAGGACTCATTGCAGATCCCAAGAATTGAATCTCCGGGTTATCTAACAATTCAAGTTCAGCCTCCTCCTGCTTTGATAATGACATAAATATTTTTGTTATTAGAATATATAATTTTTAACGCCCACCCGCTATTGTAAAAACGTTTACCGTTGTCGCGATGATTTCCATTTTTCCGTCACCGTCCATATCCGTCACCGCCACTTTAACTCCGTCTCGCGCCGTTTTTTCAAACGCGAAAAAATCCAATCCTTCGGATTTGCCAAAGCGGTCAAACACGCGCACCTGCGACCCGCCGCCCTTGCCGGAACCGGTGACGATTTCGTCAACACCGTCTCCGTCAATATCACCCGCCGCCACATTTACCCCGCCGCGAAACGATTTGTCGTAGGCGAAAAAACCGGGATTGATCAACCGTCCGTCCGGCGCGAACACGCGCACATGCGGCCCGCCGCCATACCCGGCACCGGCCACGATTTCCAGCCAGCCGTCGCCGTTCAAATCAGCCACCGCGACGTTGACGCCACCGCGAAAGTTCGATGCGTAAGCGAAAAAGCCGGGATTGATCAGCTTGCCTTGATTGTTAAAAACGCGAATCTGCGGCCCGCCGCCCTTGTCCGTGCCGGTAACGATTTCTAAAGTTCCGTTGTTATCAAGGTCACCGACCGCGATATTTATACCCTTGTTATATTTTTCGCCGTAAGGAAAGAAAACGTCCAACAACTCTTTTTGCTGATTGTAAATTTTTACGGCCGTCGCGTCCGCCACAATTATTTCTCGCAAACCGTCATTGTCCAAATCTTTTTCAATAATCTGCGTGCTTCCCTTGAACGCGTCGTTGTAAGCGAAAAAACCGGTGCGCGATTGATGGCCGTATCCGTTGAACACGCGCGCGAAGGAACCGTTGCCGAACGCGGCGTTCACAATTTTGTCAATCGGCCGAAGCAGAATCACACCGTCTTGCGGCGCGAGGTCAAGATCGGAAATGAACGAGCCGTCGTTCACGCTCGGATCCTGATCGCCGTTCAGCTTTTCATATTCGCCGCCAAGGTCAACATATTGTTCCTTGCCTGATGAATTAACCAACACCAATCCATTTTTAAAATCGCGACGCCACACACCTGCCTCGCTGAAGCTCTGGCGAAGCGGGCCGTCGGAAAAGTTGCTCGAACTTGTCGCAATGTTAAACGCCTCGCCCGCGGGCTGACCCAAGTACGCCTCATATTCATCGTACCACCAAGTTTCCCGGTGCGACTGATCGCCGTTGTCAAAACTGTAATAACCGTCGTCAAGCAATGAGCTGGTGAGGCCGAAGCGCATTTTTTTATAATCTTTTTGATTACCGTTGTTATTCACGTTCACGTTCAAAATACCAAGCGCCGGATTGTAGCCGTTATCATTGATGAAACGATATTTTTTCATCATGTCCGCCCAGCCCTTGACCGGAAAATGTTCGTAAAGCGTGCCGTTCATGTATTTGTAAAACGCTTCACCGCCATTGCCCAGCACGAGCGCGTCAGATCCAAGAATGTTCCGCGTGTTTGAGAGCAATGTTTCCATGCCTGATTTCCATTTCGCGTTCAAATCACCAACCGCCTCCGCTTGCCCGTCGCCATTCAGATCAATACTATAAGATGACATGAAAGAAATGTTATCCCAAACATTATCATAAAACACACCGTCCCAGTAGCCGGTGCTCATGATTTCCGTCTTGACAAACCACGGCAGAGCGTCGCTCCAGCGTTGATTGTTCACCACCGGACAGTCCGAAGTCACGTTCAACATCGGATTCTGCGGCCACCATGCGACTTTATTGCCACCGCCGTCTTTCAGCCACCATTGATAATTGATGCGATTGAATAATTTTTGTCGCAAAGTTCCGTTCAGCGTACCGGAATCGCCGCGGATTTCTTGGCTGGCGAGATAGGCGACCAGCTTGATATTCGGATTATATTGCTTCAACAATTTCAAACTGTTCGGTGAGTATGTTTGCACGTCCATGTCAATGATAAGGACATCCCACTTGGCCAAATCCTTCGCTTCCGCCGGCGTAATATCCCAGCGAAAAAACAAATTCGCGAGCTTCGGATATTTATTATGATTCAAATCCGCGCCTTGAATTACAAAAGGGGTTGCGATGAACAACCAGAACGCCAACACTGCCAAAATTTTTCTGCTTAATCCGGCCATATTAATAGGCAATACCGAATTCCTTTCAATGCTAATAAAAGTTATGGTGTCACACCGAGGTGGTCGCAAAATATCGCCCTTTAGTAAAGAATTGCAACGGCGCGACCCTCGAGGTGCGACACCGCCCAAAACAATCAAAACGCAATATAGCCAACTCGTCATGCCTCGAGGCTTCTAAACTATATTTATTAAAACACGCTGTTTTCAGAAGCACCTCGGCATGACATCGCATTTTACCCCAATCCAACAATCTTATCCTCCGGCAATACGCGCCCATAACACCCCATCAACTTTTCATAATACGCCTTTGAACAATTTATTTGCTCAACCCGCGCACGCGCGCCGCGGCCGAGCCGTTCAATCGTCTCGGCATCATTAAAATGAATTTGAATTTTCTCGCGCAAATCTTTCGCATTGCCGGATTTAAACAACCAACCCGTGGCGTTCTCCACGACAATCTCCGGAATCCCACCAATATCCGCCGCCAAGACCGGCTTGCCGAGCGCCATGGCCTCAAGCGCGATCATGGGATAATTTTCATACCACTCGGACGGTAACACCAAAAAACGCGCGCCGCGAATCAAATATTGCACTTCAAGGCCGCGCTTTTCACCAAGATATTGAACGTTCTCAAGTTTGCGCTGTTTGATAAATTTTTCGACCTTAACTTTCTGCGGACCGTCGCCGACTAACTTCAACTGAATATCCGGCAGTTTTTGCATCGCTTCCAGCAAAGTTAACACGCCCTTTTCCTCGCTTAACCGACTGACGCAAATCAAATAGTTGCCGGGCATGTATGCCGGTTGCAATTTTTCCGTGTCAACAAAATTCGATACCACCTCGATCGGCCGCTTCATGCCCCACTCGACTAATTTATTTTTCAAAAATGCGCTCGGCGAGATGAACAAGTCAACCTTCTCTTTGTAAAAACGAAACAGCCACTGCATCTTCAACTCGAGCGCCGCCAAATAACTGGCCGCCCGCGAATTTTGCACGCACTTATGCAAAACGCAATTGTAATACTTGTGTTTCCGGCACCGTTCACACACCGCGCCCTCCGTATATAACCGATAGTTCGGGCAAATCACCTGATAATCGTGAAGCGTTTGCACAATCGGAATGCCATGCTTGCGTAACGGCTTCAAGATTGACGGGGTTAACTGATGCGAAATGTTATGCAAATGCGCGATGTCCGGTTTTTCCTGTTCCAACAAAATTTCCAACTTTTCCGCCGCTTCCTTATTATAGATGAAGCGCATTGCCTTCTTGAACCATCCTTCGTGCGAACCAAAGTCCACATTCGACACGAAATATTGATCATCCGCGCATGCCTCGTTCTTCTCGTGATCCATCGAGAAACAAACAACTTGATGCCCATTCTGCTCCAGCAATTCCTTCGTGTCAAAATAAACCTTCTCACTGCCACCCTTCAGATAATGGAATTTATTAACCAATAAAACTTTCATATTATAAGTATTATAATACACGGAGCGGAACAACTTGATCTACGTGATTTGCCACTGATCTACATGATACGAGAAAACCCATCAGTAGATCATGTAGCAAATCACGTAGATCACGTTTTTGCCACCCGCGCAGCAAATTACCTAGATCACGTTTTTACCACACATTACAGATAATCCCTCCACCATTTTATACTCTACGACTTTAGCCTTTAAACTATGCGCTCGTACAACGACTCATACTGCTCAATCGTTTTGTTAATATCAAACTTCTCCATCACGCTCGCCTGCAATCGCTTCGCCATTTTCACGGCCGCGTCTCGGTGATCATCGATCCAATTTAAATGTGCCACCAACTGTTCAATGTTTTTCGGCCGAAAAAGCAAGCCGTCTTCTTTGTCGTGAATAATTTCCGGCACCCCACCCACATTCGTCGCCACGACTATCTTGCCCGCCGCCGCCGCTTCGAGAATCACAAGACTTAACCCTTCGCTCACGGACGGCAAGACAAACACGTCCATTTCTTTCAAATACGGCCGCACATCATCCACCGCGCCAACGAACTTAACTTGATTTTCCAATCCCAAATATTCCGTCAAACCCATCAGCTCGCGCTTCATGGGACCGTCACCGACCAGAATTAAACGCCAATCCTGATTTTTCAAAAATCGGCAAGCGCGAATCAAATGCTTATGGCCTTTTTCTTTTGACAATCGGCCGACGGAGCCAATCACGATACCGTCGCGCGGTAGAATATTGACGCTCGCGTCAAAAAATCTTTGCATGTCAATACCGTTGTAAATCACGTCAACTTTTTTGTAAAACAAACCCTCGCGTTCAATCAAAAATTCTTTCGTCGCCTTGGAAATCGCGATCACGCGATCGAACGCCCGACGCGCGCGGCGGCCAAAATAATCCCGCCAAAAACCTTCCGACAAAATATCATGCTTCGTACTGATCAAACGCTTCACGCCGGCCAGTCGCGCCGCCCGTTCGCCGTAAAAATCGGCCGCAAAAAGATGCGTGTGCACAATGTCCGGCTTAGTTCGCGTCAAATGCTGAGCCACCCGCTTTACCAGATTAAAATCAAACTTACCGCGCTTGTGAAAATAGGTCACTTTGATTTCCGCCTCCTCAAATTGATTCGCCAGCTGATTGTCGTCCTGCAAAACCAAAACTTCCACGCTAAATCTTTCTTTGTCGATTTTGCGGCAAATGTCCAATAAAAGTTTTTCCGCACCGCCGTAGCACAGGCGGCCGATGATGTGAGTGATTGTGATCATAAAAATTAAATTCTGAACAATAATTTGTTCGACTCATCCGTAAAAACCATGAAGTAACTTGTACGCCCTTCGCTAATCTTTATCCCATACTCCCCCTTATTCGCTCTCGCCCCATTCCCAGTGTTCCCCCTTGAAAAGGGGGCTAGGGGGTTCCGTGGCTCGCTCGTACGCTAATCCCTCCTCGCCACCCCACTCTTCACCGCAAACGACCGCGCCAAACGAGAGCCAACAATCGGATCGCCGGCGGCACGATCGCAATTCATCAAATGCAACTGGCGCTGATCCGGCTGGTTCGGCAGGTTCGGCAGATGAAAATTTACATGACGGGCAACGATGGAATCATCTGCCTTTCTAAATACTTTTTCGGTCATCCCGAGCTGACAAAAAAAGTCCTCATCAAGATACTTATCTTTCCTCCCGGCAGCAGCCTCCTCGACATGATAATCCCTTTGCGCCACCAAAAATTCCGAAACCGTGAGCGGCGACAAATTGAATTTGCCGAGCTTGATTCCATTTTTCGTTTGGCCACTTTTTAACCAAGCCACCAGTTGCGCATCGCTTTGCCCAAGTGTTTCCGCAAAAAGCGCATTACCGTTCAATTCCTTGTCGCGTCGCGTGAAAATCAAACGCACGCCGGTTCTTTTGTCGCATAAGCCTTGAAATCCATCGTTATCCAAACGACCCCAATTGGCTCTGGTTTTTAAAA
>MFGM01000047.1 GCA_001778275.1 Candidatus Falkowbacteria bacterium RIFOXYC2_FULL_48_21
AGGACGCCGAGGACAAAGAACGTCAGAACTGCAGCAATTAACACTTGCAAAATGCCGGTATTTCCCATGGTAACCTCCAATTCAGTTCAAGTGATAGTAGCATACTTTTGACAGAAAGTCAATGGTTTGCGTTTTTGCGTTAAAAATGCAATAATACGTTAGTATAAAAGTGTATAAGTGAAGTTGCTATTTTATTCATATTAAGTAAGATAAAAACAAATAAGTATGCCAACAACAATTCAGGACGCGAGTCCGGAAGGAAAACTGCCGCAATTCGAAAAGCCGATAGAGGAAAAAGAATTGCCGGCGGATGATGGTACCGAGGCGGAAGCTTCAGTAGAGCAAGCGGTAGAAAAGCCCAAACCGGAAGCGGCGGCGGAAACGGCCGGAGCGACGCCGGCGCCGGTGACCGTAACTTTACCCAAGGCAGTGCCAACGCCGGTGCCGGTCAAAGATCCGGAATTGGTTGAGATTGAAACAATTTTATCGGAAGGTTTGGAAAGTCTTTACAAAGAATTGCCGGATAATCGCAAGGCGGAGTTCAGACAAAAAGGCGAAGAAACGGCCGGCGCGATTCGCGTCTTATTAAGTTCTGCCAAGGTAAAGGTAACAAAGATTGTGGCGCTGATCGTCAAGTGGTTGAAAATGATTCCGGGCGTGAATAAATTCTTTTTGGAACAGGAGTCGAAGATTAAGGCGGATCGGTTGCTGGAGTTTAAAAAAGATAAGGAAGAGAAGCGCTAAGTGCAAGTCCAAAGTCCAGAGTTAAAAGTCAAAAGTCCTAGTCGCAAGGCGCACGTTAGACTTTTCAGTATTGCGAGCTTATGTTTATACGAAAAATCGGCATCGACCTCGGCACGACATACACTTTGGTGCATTTACCGAAGAAGGGTATTGTGATTAACGAGCCGTCCGTGGTGGCGATTTCAGTGACTGATCGCAAGATTTTGGCCGTGGGCGATGAAGCGAAAGAAATGATCGGCCGCACGCCTGATACGATTGTTGCTTGCCGGCCGTTGAAAGACGGCGTGATTGCTGACTACAAAACCACCGAAGCCATGCTTCGTTATTTTATCAATAAAGCCGTGGGCGGCGTTAAACTTTTCCGGCCGGAGGTGATGGTAGCCGTACCGGCCGGCATTACTTCCACCGAACGGCGCGCCGTGATCGACGCGACCATTGCGGCCGGCGCCAAGGCGGCTTACATTATTAAAGAGCCGATCGCCGCGGCCATCGGCGCGAATATTCCGATCGGCAGCGCGTCCGGCCACATGATTATCGATATCGGCGGCGGCACCACCGAGATCGCCGTTATTTCTCTCGGCGGCATTGTCGCTTCCGCTTCCGTGCGTATCGGCGGCAATCGATTTGACGCTTCAATCTCCGAATACGTTAGACGAAAATATAATTTGGCCATCGGCGAGCGCACGTCGGAGGATATTAAAATTGAAATCGGTTCGGCCGTTTATTCC
Source organism: Candidatus Falkowbacteria bacterium RIFOXYC2_FULL_48_21 (assembly GCA_001778275.1). Lineage (GTDB taxonomy): Bacteria > Patescibacteriota > Patescibacteriia > UBA11705 > JABHMO01 > MFGM01. Next base: position 1,473 of record MFGM01000047.1, read on the forward strand.
GAAGGTCCGTCCGTGCTCGATATTCGTGGTCGTGATATGATTACCGGCTTGCCAAAAACTGTTACCATTAGTGCGAACGATGTGACCGAAGCGTTGCAAAAAGATTTGCAGGGGATTGTCGATGCGGTCAAAGAAGTTCTGCACAAAACGCCGCCCGAGTTGTCTGCCGACATTATCGACAAGGGTATTATTATGTCCGGTGGCAGCAGCTTGCTCCGCAATATTGATCAGCTCATTTCCCGCGCCGTGGGCGTGCCGGTCTATATCGCCGATGACGCGCTGCTTTGCGTGGCGAAGGGGACAGGGATTGCGCTGGATAACCTTGATTTGTATAAAAGATCCATCCTTGCGACCAGATAGCGGGACAAGGGCAAAGAGCAAAGGGCAAGGGGCAAAAATAAGTGTAAAATTCAGAATAAAATTAAAAATTATCCGACACTTCGTTCTGTAAGTTTTTATTTTAATTTTATTTTTTGCCCCTATTTTTGCCCTTTGACCCTTGCCCTTATGTTAATCGGGATAGACGCTTCTCGCGCCAACAAAGAACAAAAAACCGGAGTAGAGTGGTATTCTTATCATCTGATTGAACAGTTCAAACGGTTGGATAAGGATAACCGCTATTTTTTGTATACGAACAAACCGCTCGACGGCGCGCTCAAAAATTGTCCGCCGAATTTTACCGAGCGCGTGCTCGGCTGGTTTTTGCCACGGACGTGGACGCTCGCGCGATTGTCTCTTGAAATGAAGTTTAGCAAAAAAATTCCTGACGTGTTGTTCGTGCCGGCGCATACCATCCCGTTGTTTAATCCGAAAAAGTCGGTTGTCACCGTTCATGATATCGGTTTTGAACATTTGCCGGCAGCGTATCACTGGGCGAATAAGTTTTACCACAAGTTCATTATTCACTTTATAAAAAGCTTCGCCACGCGCATAATCGCGGTTTCGCGGTTTACGAAGGAAGATTTGGTGAAAACGTATGAAATCCCGGAGGAGAAGATCAGTGTTGTTTACAATGGCTACGATTCCGAGGGGTATAAGCCGGTGGTGGATGCGGCGGCGCGATTAAAAATAAAATACGGTTTTGATTTTCCGTTTGTTTTGTTCATCGGTCGGCTGGAAGGCAAAAAAAATATTTGCCGACTGGTCGAGGCGTTCATCGCGTTTAAACAAAAATATCCGATGGACAAACGTAAGCTGATTCTTGTCGGTAAATCGGGGATTGATAAAGAGCTTGACAAGGCCAAGGAAAAAATCGCGTTCACCGGCAGTCAGGGTGAGGTGATTTTTCCGGGCTGGGTGGCGCAGGAAGATTTGCCGCTGTTTTTAAGCGCCGCTGATGTGTTTTTCTTTCCGTCGTTGTTTGAAGGATTTGGCATCCCGGTTGTCGAAGCCATGGCCTGCGGTTGTCCCGTGATTTGTTCGAAAACGACCAGCTTGCCGGAAGTGACGGGAGAAGCGGCGCTCATGTTCGATCCGTTGAACGTGGCGGAGATGGCGGCGCGGCTGGAACAGGTTTTGTTGAATGAATCCGTGGCGGAGTCGCTTCGGGAAAAAGGCTTTCAGCGTGCCAAAGATTTTTCGTGGGAAAAGTGCGCGGCGGAAACGTGGCAAATTCTTGTGGGATAAGGGGGGTATGGTTAATCTGTTAATAAACGAAAGACGAAAAGTGCCCGTGATTAAGCAATTATTTTATCAACCAGTTAGGCAAAATTTATTCATGTATTATGGCCTATTTAAAATGAAATAATTTTAAAACTATTATGAAAAATCTTTTTCTTGCTTCTGTCGCAAGAAATACTTTGAATAAATTTGTAGAATCACTTGATTGTCCTCCTTCGGCACTAAAAGTTGCTTTTGTCCCAACTGCTGGAAATATTATAAAAGATAATTGGTTTGTGACAGAGGATCGCAACAAGTTAGTTGACTTGGGATTCACTGTTGTAGATTTAAATTTGGAAGGTAAAACAAAAAATCAACTTTTAGAAGAAATGAATGGTATTGATATTATTTTTGTAGCAGGGGGTAATACATTTTATCTATTGCAAGAAGCACGGAGGTCTCAGTTTGATGAGATTGTTACCGAATTCGTTAATAGAGGCATTCCGTATATCGGGTCAAGCGCCGGCACACTGCTGGCTGGTCCTAGTGTTGAATTAGCACTTGAGATAGACGACCAAAATGAGGCAACGGACTTAAAGTCCTACGAAGCTTTAGGTTTAGTTGATTTTGTTGTTATGCCTCATTACGATGACAAAGAGTTTAAAGACAAGATTGATAAAAATTTACAGAAATACAAAAAATATAAATACAAGATTATTAAAATTTCGGACAACCAAGCAGTGGTGATTAAAGAAAACAGTTTCAAAATTATTAGTAACTAATGGTATGCTTTTATTATGCGAACAGCGTATATGCGACATAACAAGTGCGTCGCATGATACGCGAACGTTAGCCAATCTTGCCTCAACGCTTCTTTCTTGCTAAAATAAAGGTATGAAGGATATCAAATTCAACTGGGGGTTGGTCGGACATGGAAACATCCAAAAATATCTGCAAACGGCGATAGTGAACTTGCATCCATCGCATGCTTATGTTTTTTACGGGCCGGGCAAGGTGGGCAAAACTTTTTTGGCAAAAAATATCGCGCAGACCGTTTTGTGCGATGAATATCGCAAGATGGGCAGTCTTGATTCCGCGGTTAAGGTTAATCCGGCTGAACTGCCTTGCGGTCGATGCGATGCTTGCCGGCAGTTTGCCAAGGGCATGCACCCGGATCTCTATACTGTCGAACGAGAGGTGAGTGAAAAGACAGGCAAAAAGAAATCCGTCATTGCCGTTGGCCAGATTCGTGATTTACTGGAAAAGATTAGCCAACGCGCGTTTCTTAATTCTTATAAAGTCGTTATAATACCGGAAGCGCAGGCTTTGAGTCAGGAAGCCAGCAATTGTTTGTTGAAAACGCTGGAAGAGCCGGCGCCACGGACGATTATATTTTTAATCACGACGAATAAAAATTTGCTGTTGCCGACGATTTTGTCGCGGTCGCAATTATTCAAGTTTTTGCCCGTACCGAGCGACGCGGTTTATGAATATTTGGTGGCCGAGGGCGCGGGACGCGATGAAGCGCGGGAATTGGCGCGAATATCGCGCGGCCGGCCGACGATTGCGAAACATTTTTTAAAGGATAAGGTGAGGTTTGAAGAATATAAAAATAACGTTCAAGGCGTCCTGAAAGTGCTGGTCAATCGGCCGCTCGAACGATTGAAAGAGATTGAAAAAATGTTCGCGGAGGATAAAGGCGGGGATGTGGCTCTGAAAAATCTTGATTTTCTCGCCGGATTGGTGCGGGACGCGTTGCTTTGCAAGCTGGGCAAGACGGAGTTGCTGGCGAATTATTTTTTAACAACGGAATTGGCCGACCTTGGCGCGCGAGCGCCGAGCGGCTGGTTTTGCGGATTTTTGCGACGCGTTGAAAACGCGCGCGCGATGATTCAGGGTAATGTTAATCCGCGGTTGGTGATGGAGAATTTATTTTTAGAGTAGGGCAGAGCACGGTTTTGCCTATGCGGATTGAGTAAGTTATATGGGGGATGATGGAATAAGGGAGAGGGCGGCATTTCGTGCCTCCGGCCCGAGTTACTTTTGGGCGACCAAAAGTAACCAAAAGTCGCCGGGGCTGCGAATTCGCGTGGGAAGCGCAACATTTGTGGGAGGCGCAAGGGCGAACTCCGCCCCGGACCCCGTGGTATGAGCCATTGGCGGAATTAAATAATTTTAAAAAAAATAAATAATAAAAATTATGAAGCGACTTTTGGGGTTAACGCTTCTCGCGACGCTGATTATTGTGGGCGCGAGCGGGTGCATTAAAGTACAGAAACAAAAAATTACCACGACGAACACTCTTGGCGGCGTGTTTTTTACGGAAGATCGGTTTGAAACATGGAAACATCGTTCAACGATGATGACTCCGGGCGAAGTGGCCGGGTCGATTGGCGGAGTGGATGTTGCGTTTATGCGTTTTGATCCGAGCGATTCGGAAGCGATGTATCTCGGCACGCGGGCGGATGGCGTTTATTACACGTACAACGGCGGCGCCGGTTGGACAAAGGCGGAAAAATTACCGGTCGGATTTGTGCGCGACTTGGCCGTGGATCCGAAGGACAAATGTACGATTTATGTGGCCGTAGAAAATAAAATTTTTCGCAGTGAGGATTGTTCGCGCAATTGGGCCGAAGTTTATTACACCGACAAGCCGGATGTGAAGGTGACGGCGCTGGAGATCGATTGGTTTGAGTCCGTCGTGGTTTACGCCGGTTTGTCCGACGGATCACTCTTGCGCAGCAAAGATCGCGGCATTGCGTGGACGCTTAGCAAAAAGTTTTTGGCGCGAATCGCAAAAATTGCCGTTGACCCGAACGATAGCCGCAATGTTTACGTTGGTATTACTGACAATGGTTTGGCGAAGACCGTAGACAAGGGGGAAACTTGGACGGAATTAAACAAGGCGATGAAGGATTTCAGCGGTGCGAAAAAATATTATGATTTGGCGATTGCCACTAGCGCAAAAAACGTAATTTTGTACGCGAATAAATTTGGGGTGCTTCGCAGTTTGGACGGCGGCACGACATGGTCGGAGGTGAAGTTGCTGACGCCGCCCGGTTCGGAGCAAATTTACGCGCTGGCGGTGGATCCGAAAAACGCGGATTATATTTACTACAGCACCAACTCCGCGATTTACAAAACCGTTGATGGCGGCGCCAATTGGGTGGTGAAAAAAACGCCGACCACGCGCGTGGTTTCTGAAATTTTGGTGCATCCGAAGACCGTAACGCGGATTTTTGCGGGAGTTAAAACTATTGAGCAGTAAAGTCAGTTAATCATATATAACCTGTCATTCCGAGGGAATCGAGGAATCAGTTAATCGGTTAATCAGTTAATCAAGCAATTTATGGCAAATGAATTTATCCAAAAGCGGGAGGGGGATTTTCAGGGGGCGATCGAACATTTCAAAAAAGAATTGGGCGGACTGCGCGCCGGACGAGCCAATCCGGCCATGGTGGAAAATGTGATGGTGGACGCGTATGGATCCAAAATGCCGTTGAAGCAAATGGCTAGCATTGCCGTGCAGGAAGCGCGGACAATGGTGGTGGAGCCGTGGGACAAAAATTTGTTAAAGGAAGTGGAGAAGGCACTCAATTATGCCAATCTTGGTCTCGGCATCAGCGCAGATAGCTCTCTTGTTCGTGTGACCGTGCCGCAAATGACGGAAGAAAATCGCAAAGACTTGGTGAAGCTTATGAGTGAAAAGCTCGAAGCGGGGAAGATTGCGGTGCGCGGGGTGCGCGAAGAAGTCAAGGATGCGATCACGACCGCTTTTCAGTCCAAAGAAATCACCGAAGATGATAAGTACGCGCATTTCAAGGAACTTGATGAGAAAGTCGTTAAGTTGAATAAAGAGTTGCAGGAGTTGGCCGAAGCGAAGGAAAAAGAGATTATGAATGTGTAATAACACGAATAAGCGCAGAACTCGCGAATGACACGAATTAATTGCCGTTGGCGTTTATTCAAATGTGATCCGCTGTACAGCTCGATTAAGCTTCTCTTAATTCTCTTTGCTTCTTTGTTTCTATGCTTAAATGTTTAAATGCGTGATTATGGCGGAAGAAAACAAAATGGACAAAATTATCGGCTTTTGCAAACGGCGCGGATTTGTGTATCCGAGTTCGGAAATTTATGGCGGGTTTGCCGCGGTTTATGATTACGGTCCGTACGGCGTGGAGTTGAAAAACGCCATTCGCGACGCATGGTGGAAAAATATGGTGAAGGATCGGGAAGACATTGTCGGTCTTGACGCGGCGATTTTTATGTTGCCGAAAGTTTGGGAAGCGAGCGGCCATGTGGGCGGATTCGCCGACCCGTTATCGGAATGTAAGAAGTGCCACACCCGTTCACGAGTGGATCACCTGCTCGAAGACGCGGGGGTGTTTGCTGATGAAAAAATGAGTGAGGAAGAGATAAATAAAATTTTTAATGAAAACAAGAAGAAGATAAAGTGCCTGAAATGCGGCGGCTCCGACTTTTCCGAGGCGCGCAGTTTTAATCTGCTCGTTAAGTCCAACCTTGGCAACTTTACCGGCGATTGGGACAAGGAGCCGACTTATTTGCGCGGTGAGACATGTCAAGGAATTTACGTAAACTTCAAAAACGTCCTTGACTCCGCGCGCGTGCGTGTGCCTTTTGGTATCGCGCAAATCGGCAAGGCCTTTCGCAATGAGATCACGGCGCGCCAGTTCATCTTCCGCACGCGCGAGTTCGAACAGATGGAAATGCAATACTTCGTCCATCCGTCGGTCGCGGCCAAGGAGTATGAGCGGTGGAAGGAAGAGCGGTGGAAATTTTATGCGGAAGATCTTGGCTTTGACGCGAAAAATTTGCGCTGGCATGAGCACGAGAATCTGGTTTTTTACGCCAAGGCGGCGTTTGATATCGAATACAATTACCCGTTCGGGTTCAAAGAGCTTGAGGGCGTTCACAATCGGTCGGACTATGATTTGACCCAGCATGCCAAGTTTTCCGGCGAAGATTTAAGTTACCTTGACCCGCAGACAAAAGAAAAGTTCGTGCCGTGGGTGGTGGAAACTTCCGCGGGTTTGAATCGCACGCTTTTGGCCGTGATTTGTGAAGCCTACAACGAAGAAGATGTGGGAGAGGGGGATGTGCGCGTGGTTTTGAAATTGAAAAAAGAATTAGCGCCGGTCAAGGTGGCAGTGTTTCCATTGTTGAAAAATAAGCCGCAGCTTGTTGAAAAAGCGAAAGAGATTTTTAACGGTTTAAAAACAAAACACACTTGCGAGTTCGACGACAATGGCAACGTGGGCAAACGTTACCGCCGCCAAGACGAAATCGGCACGCCGTATTGCATAACGGTTGATTTCGACACAATCGAGAAAGATAACTCCGTTACGGTGCGTGATCGTGACACGATGAAGCAGGAACGGGTGGGGGTGGGGGAGTTGGCGGGGTATTTTCATCAAAAATTCAATTTGTGATGCATTACCTGGGAGAAAGAAATCATCGTAAATCAACACGGCTCCGGGGGTACGATTATAGTGCTCCCGGTTTGTATTTCGTGACATTGTGTGTGAGGAACAGGCAACATTGCTTCGGGGAGGTCGTTGGGGCAAAAATGTTGTTTTCCAAAATTGGAGAAGCGGCCAATCAGTGTTGGGTGAATATTCCCAAACATTATGCATGCGTGCGGCCGGAGCAGTTTGTTATTATGCCGAATCATATTCAGGGTATTTTATCTATATTGCCCGGTAATGCGATTACTTCT
>MFGM01000048.1:0-6595 GCA_001778275.1 Candidatus Falkowbacteria bacterium RIFOXYC2_FULL_48_21
AGCGGCAATTGTGACTGTTCCGTTGGCAGATTCTTTGCCATTATCTCCCATCGCTTTCACCGTCCATACGCCATTCGTGAGATAAAGCGTGGCAATACCGGTTGTTTTGTCCGTGCCGATGGCCACCACGTCAGCGCTTTTTGTCGCGATAACCTTGGCCTCGCCGGTATAGGCTGAACCATCGAGCTGAACCGTAATATTGGTGGATGTGCCATTGGCTCCCGATGCTTGCGTCAAAGCAATCGGCGTCGAAATAGTTAAGTTGCCACCCGAAACTGTGGCCGATGATGATACAGGAGCGTAACCGCTTTTTGACGCTTTGATGGTATATGTCCCTTCCGGCACATTGGAAAATGAATAATTGGAATTTACGCCGGTTCTGGCATCGGACGTAACATCAAAGAAGCGTCCGTTGTCTTTGTCGGTAAACATGATGCGCGCGCCGGGTAAATTGCTTGTGCCATCGGTCACGCGGCCGCTAACGGTACGTAAATTTGTCGGTGCCGTGCAGGTGACCGCATTTGTTCCGCCGGCCGTAACTGTCACACTTTGAGCGGAACAAAGATCGCCATACTTCGGATTGTTCGCGCGCACCGTATATGTTCCGGCGGGCACTTTGATCGTATAAACGCCGTTGTTGCCCTGGCTCGATCCCGATCCCCTACCATTACTATCGCGGACATCGATAAACGCATCGGACACACCGCTGATTGTCACCGTCACCGTACCTGGATTGCCCATGGTCAGATTGGTGGCGGTTGTATTATTGGCGGTCACGATGATTCCGGTAACCGGCGTCAAAGGCCCCGCGCCGGCGATAAATCCATCGCAAACATACGTACCCGGCGCCTTCACCTTGATTGAATAACTTCCATCCGCGCTCGATTGCGTATTATTGGCGCCGATTGATCCATGACAGCTGACAAAGGCGCCGCCCGTAGCCACACTATTCTTCGTCACTGTGCCGGAAATCGTACCAAAGCTGCCTGATGCGGCGGAAATGTCCTGGCCGGTTAAAGAAGTGTCTGAACTGACAATGACTGTTTTATTTCCCACCTCACCGTATGAAGGCGCAAATGCCCGCAAGCACCATGTGCCATTGGTAACGTATAATGTGAAGTTGCCTGACTGATCGGTCGGAGAGTCCGCGTGTCCGCCGATCGGAGAGCCATTGGTACAAGTGGTGCCGGTGGCGATTTTTTCCGCGCCAACATGCGCGTATTTGATACCATTACTTGATTCGTCAAGCACTTGTCCGGTAATTGTCACGGAAGACTTTGACATTTTTAAAGTGACTGAGGTTATGGTCGTACCGTTTTGTTTCAACGTGCCATCTGTCAGCACTGTCACTTCCTGTTCCGCCGCGCGCGGCAAACCCGGTCCATCAGCACCAATCATGTATGTGCCCGGAGATACATTCAAAGTAAAGCTACCGTCTGATTTTGATTGAGTGAATCCGCCAAAACAATCTTTCATTTCACCGGTAGTCGCATCAAAACAACCCGTCGGCGCTGCGTGGACAAACATATTCGGAATGGCGACATTACTGCCATCTTTAACAAAGCCGGTAATAGTGTTGCCCGCTACAACCAAATTCAACGAAACAGCCGTCGGATTGGAATCGCTCGGAACAATCACGTCGAATGGTTTTGGCGGCATGAATTTGAATTCCGGCATAGCTGTTTGTCCGCCCGCGGACATTGACTCCATGGGAATATGCGGCCCAACGCCGCAACTGTATGTTTTTCCCGGCTGAAGCTTTATTGTTGTCGATCCGGCTCCGTCACCATCGAGCGTAACGACTTTCATAACCGGTGCGGAAAACTGATAATCTGTGGATCCGGCACTGCAAAACACATCAACTTTTTCCGCACTCAACGTAGCTGAACTTGCGAGCGTAACTGATAAAGTTTTTCCGGTAACAGACAAGTCAACCAATTTGAAATCAACGCCTGTTTTCGATGCGCCGTTCAACATCACATTTTGCATGCCTCCGGCCATACCGCCACCCGTATCTCCCATGGCCGATTGTCCCGGCGGCATGCCACAGCCGTACTGTCCGTTGCCGAGTCCGCTGACCGTCCATGCTCCGGTTGCATCCGTAGTTGTTTCCTGACGACCGGCCATAGCACCATTGCCGCCGCCGGCCTCCAAAAATCCACCAAATGATTCACAATATACTTTCACGTTGTTCACCCCCGTATCGGCATCGCCGCAAGCACCGCCGGACGTGGTGCTTTTGCAGACTTTTCCGGAAATCGAATAATTTCCCGCCGCCATAATATTAAACGGTGTGGCTTGAATCGTTTGTCCGACTTTAATGCCAGTGGCATCCTTTACAATGACGGAAATTCTGGCATCATTTACCGGTGTGGACGGATTTTGAAAATTATTAAGTTCAAATCTGATTTTATCGCCGCTCGCAATGGCTGCCGTGCCGGTAGTCACAGTAATCGAACCGGCCGTTTGATCCACCGCGATGGAAGCGATAGCAGGCGCATTGGCCGCCGGACCATTAAGATCATTATTCATCCATGACTGGGTTCCGGCCGGCGCGTCCACACTTGAAATTATGAAGCCGGTGGGAACGGTCAAAATGAATTTTGAGCCGGAAGCCAAAGCGGCCGGCGCGGTAAACTCACATTCAAGCGATCCTGTCTTGCTGGTTAAGCCGACTCGCGGCTGACAACGTTCCGGATTGACCCAAAAAGTGGCAAAGTTCGTCCCTGATTGAAAATCCTGAACATTGCCGGTGCCGATCATGCCACCGGTAGTGGCTGCGTCCAAAACTTTGAACTTGCCGACATTATCCGGACTGGCGGCAAAAGTATTACCGGCTAAATCTCTGACGCCCGAAGCAATGGTCAGCTGGCATGACGTGGTCGGTGCTAAACCAAGGCCGCTAATTTCCACTTCTTTGTCTTCCGGATAATACTGGATCGTTTTTCCGGTTAAATTTACGACTACGCCAAGCGGACATTGCAAACTGTAACTGGCACTGGCGACCGCATCGGTCGAATTGATTGTTTCGGAAAAATGAGCAACTAATTTATAGGTATCCGCTTCTGCAAAAAGCAACTTCGGTTCGGTGGCATCGGAGTCATTGCCCGTAGTAAAGCACTGATTGGACGAGGCCGTGGCCGCATTGCCGGAAACATCCTGCACGCCGTTTGTTATTTGATAACAATATCTGGTACTGGCCGCAAGCGGCGCCAGATTGCCCAATTGCGCCTTCATGGCCTGCGAGTCATAGTTGAGATTCAAACTTGTATTATCAAGCAAAGTTTCCGCATTATTTCTCGTGCTGCTTGCATCCGCGTCTATATAAATGCCAATCGTGGTACCGGCGATCAGTGTGGCCGAATTAATACTTTCCGAAAAATAAATGCTTTCGGAGGAAATATAACGAGAAATACCGGTGGCGCCATTTACGGGGAATGTGCTATTGGCGACTCTAATCGTTGGGGCGACGCTATCACTGCCGCTACCGGCCGTAAAGCGAACAATATAAGGCGCGACAAGTGTTTGCCCCGCCGTATTGGTTACGGCTTGCAAAATGATCAGTTCATATTCAGTGCTGGCTGTTAGTGTCGCCGGGGTGACTTTCAGCATGCGCGCACCGGCTGACCAATCTGTCGCACAATTAGAGCCATTGGTGCACAAATCAGATCCGGCCGGTATTCCGGCGCTCAAGGCCTTCAATTGAATATAGGCCTGATCTTCAATCAACGCTTCGGTCATGTCTCCTTCCGGGCCGGGTGGAAACATAAATACAAATTGCGCATTGATCGGCACACTCATCGCTCCCGGGGTTGGATAACTGTTAACAATTCGCGGATTGGTTAAATTGCTTTCTCCGCTATAACTGCCAGTGGTAAACGCGCTTGAAAAAGACAATCCGACCGTGGCTCCAACCTGTTGTTGACTTTGATTGCCGGCCATGTCGGTCACGGCCAACTTGACATAAAAAACATACGCCGTGTCAATCGTTAGCGCGCTGTGTGCGCAAACAATTTTGTTCCCGTTTTCCAAAGTAACGCTTGTGCAAAGATTTGGTCCGGTCGCAACGCCGCCCGGTCCCAAACGCAAAGCCACGGTATCGTTCACCACGTCGCTGCTCGCGATGACAATAGAAGTAGATAATATATTTTCTGAAAATTGGCGATCAATCATGGCTTCAACCGGTACGCCAACCTGTCCGGATGTCGGTCCGCCGATTTCTCCGGCGATTGGACCGGTGATATCATCGCTGATTGCGATGGCATCAGTTGTTACGGCGGAAATAGTCGGCGAGTTGGCTGATGTGGATATCGCATTGGCGGCCACACCAAGAGTGAACGCATGATTCACCACCGCACCCGCCGCTAGTTTTATAACTAAAAAATACGTTGTGGCGGTTGTCGGAATAACACCGTCCGTAATCGTCACGGTTCCTGACCAGGGACTGGCGCCTTCGGGTAAAACGGCCAAGCCTCCCGCCACGGCATCAACGCCTTGCTCTCTGATTCCGTTGCCGTTTACATCGCGTATCAATGTCAACCACTGTCCGGCGCCGGTAAATAAATCACTCGTTGCAAAACCATTGGATCCTGTCAATGTGTAATTAACGCCGGTCAATGTTTCACCAACGCTCTGCGCCAAAGTGAATCTAATCATTGATGTGGTGCTTGATGCTTTTGCCAGCTGGCCGGACACTGTCATTTTAACAGCGCCGGTCGCGGTGATCGCGGCGTATGCCGGAATTGGAAAATTAAAAATACCGATTGACCAAATTATCGTCATGGCGACTACCGAAATAACACCCGCGCGACGAATGTGATTTCGAAATGAAAAAGTCTGCATAATAACCCTTTTCTACTTGCCTTTGTCAAGATATTGTTCAGACAATAAATCTCAACAAAGCAAGCAAAAATACAATTGCTTACAATTTATTATATTAAATTTTTTGTTTTTCTTCACCAACTAATTATACAATTTTATATACAATTTAGCCAATCGTTATCCACAGCAACTTTAACAACAACCGCCCCATACGGAGCGGACCATTTATTGATAATAGACTTTCTCGCCAAAGCGTAAATCAATATACTTCATATCCGACATAGACGCGAGAAAGTCCGGTTGTTCCAACAAGCTGCCTAATCGCTGAATTTGCTCGGCGGCCGTAAGATTGTAGTTAAATCTCAAGATTGGCCCGGTTTCCTGAATAAAATCAAACAGGTTGCCAAATTTTTCGATTTGCTTAGTCCTGAACTGATTTTTTGTTCTCATGCCAAACTGGTCCGATATCTCGACCAAATAAACCAATTCTTCCCGCGTTATTGCCGGTTGACCTATCTCCGCTGCACGATTCGCCATATCTTTAATTGTCATGTTCTGCGTCGCGCTATCACAATACTCGATTACCATGCCGGTCATGTCCAAGTGATAACAAAAATTATTTGTTAACCAATTGACCGCAGAAATTTTTTCTTCGAGACTGATTGTAACCGCGGCCGGAAACTTTTTTTTGATTTCCAGTTTTTCAAAAAAATACTTTTGGCCGAGGCGCGACTCGACTGCCGCCGCGTCAAAAAGCCAAAAATTATTATTTGACAAAAAAAGCCAGCGCCGCTCGCCGCGGTACTCGCTCAATATTTTAGCAATACTGTCTGACTTTATCTTTTCCAAACCATTGATGGAAACTTCTTTGATTTCAAATAAGGGGGAGAAAAACAAAAGGTAAATCAGGCCGGTGATCACGGCCATGAAAATTGTCAAACAAAACCCGCGCCATCGACGACTGCGCTTTTCCCGATCACGCGTGAGGCGCGGATTGCTGTATTCCGCGTTTTTGTAATCTTTTTGATATTTTAAACTCAGGTTTGACATAAAGGCAGAATGCTATCACGCACCGAATACGATCCCTTAGACTGAATCATGTGACTGTCTATTCCTTTTTAGGCGCATAGATGGCTTCTTTATACCCGCCACGACCAAAATGCAACCAGCGCTGCACTTTTGCGATGGTGGACCCGCCGCAACCAAGCTCATCTTTAATTTCTTTATATTTCTTATTTTGCTCAAGTAATTTGGCGATTAAAAGTCGTCTAATAATCATCATCCTTTCTTTTCTGTTTAACAAATCCTTTAAAAAGTTATAAATTTTTTCCTTTGTACCAAGGCGACTTAAAATGTCACAAAACTCATCCATTAACTCATTTTGTTTTGCGTAGGGTATCTTTTTTTCATTAAATCTAGGCATACGATGCAAATTATTTTTTATTTTGACTTTTTTAACGAACTTACGTGTACACGCCATGCGCAGTCCCATGAGCTGGACTATGGGACTGTTCTCACTGCACTAATGAACGCGCGCGCAGTCCCATAAGCTGGACTATAGGACTGCGCACTCGCCACGCCAATGGACACGACTTATTCTGCCCTTGCACTAACCACGAATCACTCGCTTAATCAACGGATTAATCCTTGTCACCACCTCATAATTGATCGTCTGGCATTTCCTCGCCAATTCTTCCGCCGTAATTTCTTCGCGTCCTTGCCGACCAAGCAACACAACTTCATCTTCCAATTGGACATTCGCCACGTGGCTCAC
>MFGM01000048.1:6666-7117 GCA_001778275.1 Candidatus Falkowbacteria bacterium RIFOXYC2_FULL_48_21
CAACGCTTGACAATCGTCTATCATATCCGTCCCAATAACCAACCGGCAAAATCGCAATTTTCGTATTCGCGTTAACCTTTTCCGTGCAACCATAACCAACGCTGGTTCCAGCCGGTAACTCCTTGATTTGCACCACGCGCGTTTTCCATGTTAAACACGGCTTCAAAACAAAATCCGTCAATCCGCTTTGCCGTGCGCTCACTTTCGTCGCGTCGGACGACCACAGGCCGTACAGGCTAATACCCAGGCGAATCATATCAAAACGCGCTTCCGGAAAAACCAGCGCCGCCGCACTGCACGCGGTATGTTTGATGACGTTTGTGAATCCGAAACCTTCAACCAACGCCGCCGCTTCTTGAAACTTTTTTAACTGCGCGCGCGCGTAAAAATGATCCGTTGTATCTTCCACGTTCGCGAAATGTGTGGACATACCTGCCAACCGAATCTGCGG
>MFGM01000049.1 GCA_001778275.1 Candidatus Falkowbacteria bacterium RIFOXYC2_FULL_48_21
CAAAAAACGTTTGTCAACCATGGCTGTGGAAAACCGAGCAAAATTTGCCAAAAACTGCTATGATATATCGGTGATATGAATAGACTTCAAATCGCAAAAGCCGGGCGTTTACCCGGATGGTGCCTGCATACCGATCTGGCGATTTTGATGATCGCGCTACTACCTTTAGTTTGGCTGAAAGAAAAGTTCACCCCCAAAAAAAATCACGGCCAACTCTGGCGCCACGCCGCAGTTTGGATCGTCCGCGCGGTGTTCAGAACCAATGGCGTCACTTTACACGCGAAGCACCTGAATAACATTCTAACGGAACCGGCAATATACGCCGCCAACCACCCGAGCGAAATGGACGGTTTCATGTTGCTTTCGATTCTTGGCGCGAACACCATTCTTTTCACCGCACCACTCGGCCAGTTCCCCGGCCTTTTGCGCTTCTGGCTGCGCAAAATGCAAACCGTTGACGTCAAGCGCGACGAAATTGACGAGGCGCGCTATCCCGAGAGTCATTCCAAAATCACGGCGATCAAACTGGCCATTGAACACTTATTGAGCGGAAAGAGTATCATTATTTTTCCGGAAGGCCACACCGAGCTGCTGCACGTACTCCATTACTTTCATACAGGCGCCGCCCGCATCAGCCTCGGCAGTCACACGCCGATCGTACCGGTGGCGATTGTCAACGCGGATCAAGTTTTTCCCGATGGCCATCATCTGAATCCGGGTTTGGTTTCCCTCGTTTTCAACACACCGATCACACCGCCGGCCACCACGCACTTTATCACCGACTTTCCGAAGCCGGAAGTAATCAGACTGCGCCGCCAATTTGAAAAAGAAATCACGGATCGCCTGCCGCTTCGGTATTTACCGAATTACTACAAACACAACGCAAACCATGTGGGTGTATTTCTCGACATTGATCGAACGATTTACGAAGGCTTGTCGCAAAAAGACTTGATCGCCTATCTTTTGCTCCTGCACAAAATTCACGCGAGCGAAGCGTTACGCGTTTTTTACTGGTTGTTTCTGGAAAAGATGCACGAGATCGAACATCGTGATTTGATGAAAAAATCGCTTTTAACCTTGCGTGGCTGGGACGTAGGCGAGCTGAATCGTTATATCCACGAGGCCTTTGCGAAAAAGATGATCAAGCGCATTCAGTACGGATTGTTCCCGTTACTCAAGGATCACGCCGAACAAAATCATAAGCTGGTGTTGGTTTCCGAAGCCATCCATCCTTTGGCGCACGCGTTCAAGGATTTGCTCCACGCGAGCGCCACGCTCGACACGAAAATTCAAGCCTCCCACCACTGCTATACCGGCGAAACGCCGTGCCTATGCTACAAAGAACAAAAAGCCCGGCTGATGAAGCAGTTCGCCGAGCGAGCCGGGATTGATTTGAATAAGAGTTACGCCTACGCGGACAGTTTTTCCGATGTGCCTTTTTTAAGTTTGACGCGCTACCCTACGGCCGTTAATCCCGATGACAAACTGCTCGCCTTTGCCTCGGCGCATGATTGGGAAGTTCTGCTTGATGCCAAGTAAAATTATTCTAATTGACCTAATTGTTCTAACTAATGACCAATGAATAAGTCCCAAATTTCCAAAAAAATAACCAATAAGCAAATTGTACAAAAACAATCAAAGTAAAATTTGGGAATTAGGATTTTCGACTTTAAAGATTATTTTGGGTCATTGGTGCTTCTACCCTTGGACATTATTTAGGTGAATTAGAATAATTTCACCGGATAGACTTCAACCTCCCCCAACCCCTTCGCATTGATTTTTCTCGATTCGCCAAACGCGGGCTTATCCGCGCTTTTTTTGTAGGTGTCAACGCAAACGAGAATCTCTTCCGACTCGGCGTTGCTTTGCAACCGATTTGCCAAGTTGACGACATGTCCGAGGCAATCGTACTTGCGCAAATTTTCCGCGCCAAATTCACCGGTAATAAATCGGCCGGTAGCAATACCCACGCGCATTTTCCAAGTATATTGGTTCATCGCCTTTTGCATTTCCCGGCTCGCAGCGATCGCTTCATCAACATAGCCCGGTTCACCGTTCAAACCGAACAGCGCCAAAATGCCGTCGCCCATAAATTTGTTCACCCAGCCGCCGTGCGTCGCGATGATTTTGCTCATGGCGGTGAAGTAGCGCGTCAACACATCCGACACTTGCTGCGGTTCCAAGTTACGGCTGAACTCGGTAAATCCGGTTAAATCCGTAAACATGACCGTGCCTTCCAACTCCTCGGCGCGCAACTTGCCGCGCACCATTTCCTCGGCAATCCGTTGCGGCACCATGGCGTATAATAGATTTTCCGCTTTACCGCGCCAATATTCCGACTGCGTACGCGCTTCATTCAACTGCTTGGTGCGCTCGATCACTTTGTCTTCCAGCGTTTCCACGTAATTGCGAATGGTGGCCAACTGCGACTCGATGCCCTCGCGATAAGCGCGCTTGCTGATAAAAGAATGAATCGTTAATTGATAAATCTTGCGCCAAAAACTCAAGGGTTGCCAAGAAATTTTATAAATAAAATACGGCGCGTTGTAAATCTGCCCTTTTTTCAATTTCAGCTTTTCGTTTATAACGACATCGATCGTGATCAAAATTCCAACCTTGAACGTGTCCACTTTGTCGCCAGCATGGATGTCGCGATACTGGCCAAGGAACAAGGGCTCGTTTTTCTCCATTTCAGAAAGCAAAACCACTTCTCGGCCGCATTCGGCGCCGTTAACGCGCAACTTATTATCGCGAATTTCCATCTTTGTCCCGCCAACGCTATCCAACAAATATTTCAAATCGTATTCGAACAGCGGCTCCTCGATCCGCGCCTGCGGCAAATGCCAAATCGCCGGCACGCCGGCCAAGATGCCGCGGATAAAAGCGTCGCTGGCAAAATCATCCACCGGATTGACGCCATTTTTGAATTTAACCTTGATGTAACAATGATCCCGTCCGGCGCGCGCCACAATCAAATCTTTCGTGCGATTGAAAAACTCGTTGTACTTTTCCACTTGTTTGTAAACCTCGATCGGCCCGAAAATCACACTGCCGAAAACTCTTTGCAAGTATTTAAACGCGCCCCACGATTCCAGCTCCTGCGCTGACAGTCCCATTTTGAACGGCGCATCCGGATCTTTTAGCAACGCCACGGCTCGCCCCATGATTTCACTGTAAACGCCGAGCGGAATCCAATTGTGTTCATCTTTCAGGTATTCAACCGGATACGGCAAATTATCCAACAACAAAACATCGCTCCCCAAAATCTGCTCGACGTAGCGAGCGATAATGGTCACGTTGCGGCAACAAACATTGTTTTCCGGCTGTAGCATAGGAGAACGCGAAACCACCCAGCACTACTTGCTTCGCGCAAGTGCTGGGCAAGCGCGAAACTTTGCGCCTGCCTGGGAAGGCGGCAAAACTACGCAATTAAACCTGGAAGGAAACACCTACTGTGACAACATAATTTTACCTTGTTTACCAAATTTAGTCAAAACAAAAACGCCCGAGACCATCTCCAGCGTTTGTCCGCGCTGCTCGCCGTATCTCGTTACTCAATTCCCCAATTACTCTCTTCTCACTCCACAAACACCAACCCCCACATTACCACGATGCCAACGACTAACATGAAAAGCTGGGAAATCGAACTGCGCCACTTGAAGTCATGATGCAGCTCCGGAATCAAGTCCGAACCGGCGATGTAAATAAATCCGCCGGCGGCCAAAGCCAAAACGATTGAAGAAAACTGTTTCGCCCCCGACGCGATTGCCAAGGTCAACACCGCGCCGAGAATTGACAGCGACGCGGACAAAAAGTTAAACAGCAACGCTTTGCCGCGGGAAAAACCGGCATACAAAAGCACGCCGAAGTCGCCGATTTCTTGCGGCACTTCATGCAAAACAACGGCGATGGCCGTAGCCAGACCGACCGGAAAACTGATCATGAAGCCGGCGGCGATAATCACGCCGTCCAAAAAATTATGCAACCCGTCGCCGATCAAATTCGTATAAGCCATTGGCTTGATCTTGTGCGTATGCTCGACGTGGTGGCAGTGATGCCAATTGACGAACTTTTCAATTATAAAGAAAAAAACAATCCCGCCCAAAATCAGCAAGCCTGATTGCGCCTTGAAGCCCGACTCTTCGGAAATCTCCGGGATGATATGAAGAAACACATCGCCGAGCAACGCGCCGACGGAAAAGCTGACAAAGTACATCAAAAACTTTTCCAACTTCTCCTTGTTCACCATCAACGTGGTCACGCCGACGAGCGAAATCGCGCTCACGATGAACACGCTTAGAATGGTATAAAACCAAATCATACTTTTTTATCGTTAACTTTGATAAAATAAACCGCGAGCAACGTACAAATCGGCACTGCCAAAATCAAACCGATACTGCCGGTCAACGTGCGCACAATTTCCGTGGCAATAAGCTCATTGTTCAAAACCTGCGCAAAGGTGACAAAAGGTTCGGATTTGACGCTGAAAAGCAACAGCAAAGGCAATGCCGCGCCGGCGTAGGCGAGAAAAAGCGTGTTGGTCATGGAACTGATATGATCTATCCCGACGCTGATCGCCCGGGTGAACAACTGCTTTGGGTTTAAATTCGGGTCGGTCATTTTCAATTGCTCGACCGCGGAAACTTGACTAACGACAATATCGTCGAGTACACCGAGCGTACCAATGATTATTCCCGCCAGCAATAAACCCTCGAAATCAATCGCTTGCCGGCTCAAACCGATCAAAACCATCGCCTCTTCCTGCGCCAAACCGGTCAGGTGTGTCAGCTTGGTAAAGATGATCGATAAAACACCGGTCAGAATCAAACTGAAAAAAATACTGATAAACGCGATGTGCGACTTGCGCGATATTCCCCACGTAATATAAATAATGGCGGCCAGAATTATCAGCGCGCCGAAAATACTGGTTCCGAGCGGACTGGCGCCGGCCAAAATGCGCGGGACGATGAACCACATGATGATAAAAAAAGTCACAATCAAGCTGGCCAGCGCTTTTAAACCTTTTCGCTTGCCAATAATATAAGCGACGACGGCAAAAAGTAAAAACAAAAAATAAAGCCAGCCGCGCCGCACATGATCGGTGACGACAAAAGTAACATTGCCGTCCGCATCGCCAGATGCTTGCACCACGACCTTGTCCCCCACCTTCGCCACCACCCCCTTGACCACGTCAATATCGCCAATGCCTTTGGCCTGAACTTCCTTGTCTTGCCAAGAGCCATCCAGGCCGCGCAAAAGCAAATCCTGTTGGACAGCTGTCGAGCCGTCTTCTCGCTCAATTGTTCGTTCCGTCACAATTTTCAACACCTTCGCCTCGAAGGTTTGGTTTTCGATCGCAACGTCCTGCGCGAAAACAGCGACGGTTGGCAAGGTCAAAAAAATCAATGTGAGGAAAAATATTTTTTTCATATTTATTACGAGGATTTAAATTGCAAACAAAAATTACCGGCAAAGCTCGCGGATCAATTTTTCTTATAGCTTTGGTCTTGGCTATTTCTTGCGGCTTGGCTTTTTACCTTTCACTTTTTTCTCAACCCGTTTCTGTAAGGTTTTAATCGTATCCAAATAGGCCTTTTCAACCTCGCTCAAATTCCGCGTTTGATATTTTGTATATTCCGCTTCCGCTTTTTTCATCGCCTCGGCATGACTCACCGATCCGGCGGCTGTAAGAACTTTTTTGTCAAAAACACCGATCAATTGATTAAGCCGGGAAATCCAATCCTTCATATATGTCGGCTCATGATCCATCGCCTTTACTTCCGCTAGATCAAAAAAGGCGGAAACCATGTTATTCAGTACTTTTAATTCCTTTTCTGTAAGATAATTTTTCGCGATTGCAACATCTTTTTTGCTCACACCTCCGTTTGAAAAACTCAACAAACCCCTGAATGGCCTGCCGGCATTGGCCCGCCGGGCAATGATTTCTGCGGCGGTATTGCCGTGTGCGGCGTAGTGGAGTTTATTTTGTACGATTTTGAAAAACTTTATGGATTCTAAGGCTTTTGGGTTGTAATCGAGACTAGTGGCGTACAGGTCAAGCACCTGGCGATACAGAACTTTCTCACTACTGCGGATATCACGAATACGATCAAGCAGTGGGTCTGTCAAATATTTTGTGTAAAGGTTATCCCCAGATTAATGCGATTAGGAAATTTGATGATGAGTTGATTAAGAATTGTCCCCCAATT
>MFGM01000050.1 GCA_001778275.1 Candidatus Falkowbacteria bacterium RIFOXYC2_FULL_48_21
AAATACCCCTTTGTTGTTTCTGTCCGGCACAAACTGATTAAGACCAGCATGCAAAGCGTGTTTGATTTTCTGTGGAAAATTTCCAGCGTTAAAATATGAAATTCAAACTCAAAGCCAAATATCAACCCGCCGGCGATCAGCCGCAAGCGATTAAAAAATTAGTCGCCGGTCTTCAGCGTGGCCTCAAAAAACAAACATTACTCGGCGTAACCGGTTCGGGAAAAACCTTTACCGTTGCCAACGTCATTGCCGAAACGCAAAAACCGACGCTGGTGATCGCACACAACAAAACTCTGGCCGCGCAACTGTGTAACGAATTTCGCGAATTTTTTCCAAACAATGCGGTGGAATATTTCGTCAGCTATTATGACTATTACCAACCGGAAGCGTACTTGCCGGGCAGTGACACTTATATTGAAAAGGAGGCACAAATCAACGAAGAAATCGACCGCCTGCGCCACGCCTGCACGCAAGCGCTTTTGTCGCGTCAAGATGTAATCATCGTGGCCTCCGTCTCCGCCATCTACGGTCTTGGTTCGCCCAAGGAATATGAAAAAATCGTGCTTCACTTAAAACAGAACCAACCGCTGGAACGTCGCGCGTTAATGGAACAATTGATTGCCATGCATTTTACTCGCACCAACGCCGATCTCAAGCGGGGTCAATTTCGCTTGCACGGACAGGTGCTGGAAATCATGCCTATTAATGAAGAAAAAATTTATCGTTTCGAAATTGACGACCATATTCGCTCTATCAGTCTTATCTGTCCCATTACCCGTCGCCTCCTCTCGGAACCGCCGGACGCTTGGTTTTTCCCGGCCAAGCACTATATCGTCGACCAAGAAACTCAAACTCAAGCACTCGCACAAATTCGCACCGAGCTCAAAGAACAACTGGCCATTCTCAAAAAACAAGGCAAACTATTGGAACATGAGCGGCTGCAACGCCGCGTTAAATACGATTTGGAGTTAATTAAAAATCTTGGCTACTGCAACGGCATTGAAAACTACTCGCGCCATTTAGATGGTCGCGTGGCCGGCGAACCGCCCTTTGCGCTACTCGATTACTTTCAGCGCTGCGCGCCGGAATTTTTAACCATTATCGATGAATCACACGTGACCGTACCGCAAATCAGGGCCATGTATGCGGGCGACCGCTCGCGCAAGGACGTTTTGGTAGAACACGGCTTCCGTTTACCAAGCTGCCGCGACAATCGACCGCTGACTTTTACCGAATTTGAACAAAAAATGTGTTCAACCATTTACACCTCCGCCACCCCCACGGAATTTGAGTTAAAACAGAGCGGGCAGGTCGTTGAACAAATCGTCCGCCCCACCGGCCTTATTGATCCCGAGGTTATCATTCATCCTATTTGTCCCATTGGTTCCACTTCCCTTTCCCAGATTGACGATCTCCTTGCCCGCATCGAGCAACGCATCGCCGCCGGCGAACGCACGCTCGTCACCACGCTCACCAAACGCATGGCCGAAGATTTAACCGATTACTTGAAGGAAAAGAAAATCAAAGTCGGCTACATTCACAGCGACGTGGCCACGCTCGAACGCATTCAGATCATTACCGATCTGCGCAAGGGAAAGATTGACGTTTTGGTCGGCGTGAACTTGTTGCGCGAAGGACTGGATATGCCAGAGGTGTCGCTCGTCGCCATTCTCGACGCGGACAAGGAAGGCTTTCTTCGTAGCGAAACCAGTTTGATCCAAACCATCGGCCGCGCCGCCCGTAATGTGAACGGCCAAGTCTTATTATACGCTGACAACATTACCGGATCGATCAAACGCGCCGTCGGCGAGACCAATCGTCGCCGCGCCATTCAACTGGCTTATAATAAAAAACATGGCATCACGCCAAAGACGATTCAAAAAGCCATTACTAATATATTGGAAGAGTTTGGGCTGACAATAACGGGAAAAGGTAAAAAAACAAGAAATCAAGAAAGCAAAAAAATTACACTGCAATTAGACATGGCAGGCGATGCGCGGCCGCTGCCGGAAATTATCAAAGACAAAGAACAGCAAATGCGCGACGCGGCCGGGCGGTTGGAGTTTGAGTTGGCGGCCATTTTGCGCGACGAGATTCACCAGCTCAAATCACAAAAAAAGTAATTGCCAGAAATCGCTGCTAATCAAGCGATTTTTGATTTGTCATATCAGTCGTATTTGTCCCCGGCCTTTTCGCCATCGCCCCCTCACATTTGACAAAAATATATTTTCCTGTAGTATTACATATTGACTGTTCATTTTATAAATCGACACAGAGGAGGCTCAATGCCAACGATTGACGAGGTAGCGTTACCAGCGAGGCCGACCCCGTTTCTAATCATTGAATTGGCGCAAGTAAGGCGCAACATGATCGCCTTGCGCCAAGCCTTTCCGAAAGCCGGAATTTATTTTGCGGTCAAAGCCGCGCCGCTCGATCCCGTATTGCAAATACTGGATGCCGCCGGGTCAAACTTTGACGTGGCATCACCATACGAAGTTGACCAATTGCTCGCTCTCGGCATCGCGCCGGCACGGATGTCTTACGGAAATACCATCAAAAAGCCGACGGACATTCGCTACGTTTACGAGAAAGGGATTCGCCTTTTCGCTTCCGATGCCGTGAGCGATCTTACCAAGTTGGCCGAATACGCGCCGCAATCCAAAATTTTTTTTCGCTTGAACACCGAAGGTGTCGGCGCCGATTGGCCACTGTCACGCAAATTCGGCGCCGGACCGGAAGAAGTGCTTGAACTGTTATTACACAGCCAGCACTTGCCATTGACGCCATATGGTTTGTCGTTCCACGTCGGATCGCAACAACGAGAAATATCCCAGTGGGACAGATCAATCGCCATTTGTAAAAAATTATTCCAATGCGCGACGGAAAACGGCATACCTTTAAGAGCCTTGAACCTCGGCGGTGGCCTGCCGACGAATTACGTATTACCCACGCCGCCGGTAGCAGAATACGCAAAAGCAATCAACAACTCATTGGCTTTTCATTTTAACGAAGCCATACCGGAAATTCTCATCGAGCCCGGTCGCTACATGGCCGGCAACGCCGGCACTATCGTGGCCAAAGTGGTCATGATTGCCAAGCGCCGCGATGACATTTGGGTATATCTCGATATCGGCAAATTCGGCGGACTCATCGAAACCATCG
The DNA here is from genome assembly GCA_001778275.1 of Candidatus Falkowbacteria bacterium RIFOXYC2_FULL_48_21. GTDB lineage: Bacteria > Patescibacteriota > Patescibacteriia > UBA11705 > JABHMO01 > MFGM01. The sequence goes on from MFGM01000050.1 coordinate 3,163, forward strand.
ATGAATCGATCAAGTACCCCATCACCGTGCTTGGTAAGGAAAACCCCGAAAAAACCATACCGGTAATCTTGGCCGGACCGACGTGTGACAGTATGGACACGCTTTATGAGAAGTATCAGTATCACTTGCCGGAAAATATCACCGAAGGCGACACTGTCATCATCCGCTCGGCCGGTGCCTATACGGCTTCTTACTGTGCTGTCAATTTCAACGGCCTGCCGCCGCTAAAGACGGTATTCATTTAACCAAACACTCACGAGCCCCGCCATGGCGGGGCTCGTTTTTCTTTGACAAAATTAGTGCCCTTCGCTATGATCAGAGCATAACTTAATAACAATCCCCCCATAGTTGCCTCGCATTAGCCGGGTTTTTTTCATTATTCCCTGCCGCTTTCTTGTATTACTTATTACTATTTGTCCCATCTGTCATCTTCGTCCTATCCCCCAGCCATATGGAAAACAAAATATCAATCAAAGGCGCCCGTGAACACAATTTAAAAAACATCAACCTCGAAATTCCGCGAAATAAAATGATCGTCTTTACCGGCCCGTCCGGATCGGGAAAATCGAGCTTGGCTTTTGATACTATTTTTGCCGAAGGGCAAAGACGCTACATTGAGAGCTTGTCGGCTTATGCGCGCCAATTCCTCGGCGGCATGCACAAACCGGACGTGGACGAAATCACCGGCTTGTCGCCGGCCATATCGATTGACCAAAAAGCGCACAGCTCAAACCCGCGCTCAACCGTGGCCACGATAACGGAAATTTACGACTATTTAAGAGTTTTGTTTGCCAAAATCGGTCAACCGCACTGTCCGATTTGCGATCACAAGCTGGAAAAATCCACATCTGACGAAATAATTGAACAAATTATTTGTTCAATCAAAAACACCACGGTTAAACTTCCGCAAGTCACCGTCCTATCCCCGGTTGTCCGTGGCCGCAAGGGTGAATATCATCAAATGCTTTATGACATTTATAACAACGGCTACGCCGAGGCGCGCATTGACGGCAAAATGCAAAAGCTTAGCGAGCAAATCATTCTCGCACGCCACAAAAAGCACACCCTTGAAATAGTGATTGACCGCATCAGCCTGATCGTACCGGAAGCGATCGAAAACAGCCCGACCGTTCGCCAACGTCTAGCCGAGGCGGTGGAAAACGCGCTCGAACTGGCCAACGGATTCTGTTCCATAACTTTCCCGGCCGGCGAAGAAAAAATATTCAGCACCGAATATTCTTGTCCGCATGATAACTTTACTTTTCCGGAAATCGAGCCTCGCCTTTTCAGTTTCAACAGTCCCTATGGCTACTGCGAAGCTTGCACTGGACTCGGCACCAAAGAACTTTTCAGCGAAGAATTATGTCCGGTTTGCCAAGGTAAGCGTCTGAACAACAACGCCTTGAGCGTAAAAATTTTCAATAAAAACATCTGGCAGGTCGTCACGCTGACAATTAGCGAAGCCAAAGGTTACATCCGTTCACTGGACGATCGACTACCGGCCAAACAAAAAGAAATTTGTTCGGTTATTCTGCACGAAATAAACAGCCGGCTGGAATTCATGCTCAACGTCGGCTTACATTACTTAACTCTCAACCGCATGGCCGGTACTCTGTCTGGCGGTGAAGCGCAACGCATCCGCCTGGCTTCGCAAGTCGGCACCAAGCTGGTGGGCGCGCTTTACGTTTTGGACGAGCCAACCATAGGCCTACACCAACGCGACAACGAACAACTGGTCGGTACATTGCGCCAGCTCTGCGACATGGGCAATACGATTATCATTGTCGAACACGACGAAAACACCATTCTTTCCAGCGACTGGCTGACTGACATTGGCCCCGGCGCCGGCAAAAATGGCGGCGAAATCATTTTCAACGGCCCGCTGAACAATTTACTCAATCCGCGATTAAAACTTGATGCCACCATGGAGACTTGCGCCACGCAAGGCTCGGCGACCAAGTCGCTTACTGGCCAATATTTGCGCGGAGAAATGAAAATTGACCTGCCAAAACAAAGGCGCAAAGTGGACAAAAACACGCCCTTGATTACGATCAAAGGAGCGACTGAACACAATCTAAAAAATATTGACGTATCCATCCCATTACGTCGTATGGTTTGTCTCACTGGCGTGTCCGGTTCCGGCAAATCCACGCTCATGCACGACGTGCTTTACAAGGCGGCGCGCAACAAATTGTTTCGTATGAATAAATCGGTCGGCGCGCATCGTAGTATTACCGGCACGGACAACATCGACAAAATAATCAAAATCGATCAATCACCCATCGGCCGTACACCGCGCTCCAATCCGGCCACATACACCAAGGCGTTTGATTATATTCGCGACATTTACGCTTCCACGGCCGAAGCGCGCATCCATGGTTACAAAAAAGGCCGATTCAGTTTCAATCGACCCGGTGGACGGTGCGAACATTGCGAAGGCCGTGGCACACTTGAAATTGAAATGCACTTTCTCCCTAGCGTGGAAGTGATTTGCGATGTGTGTAAGGGCAAACGTTTCACGCGCGAAACGTTGCAAGTCCATTACAAGGGAAAAAGTATTGCTGATGTGTTGGACATGACGATCAAGGAAGCGGAAAACTTTTTTCGCGACATCCCTTTTATTTACGACAAGCTGAAAGTGCTGAACGAAGTCGGCTTGGACTACTTAACGCTCGGCCAATCGGCCACAACACTGTCCGGCGGCGAAGCGCAGCGAATCAAGCTTAGCCGCGAGCTGGCCAAACACAGCACAACGAAAACATTATATTTACTGGACGAACCAACAGTCGGCCTGCACTATGACGACGTGAAGAAGCTGATTGAGGTTTTGCAACGGCTCGTTTCGCAAGGCAACACCGTCATGATTATTGAACACAATCTTGATATTATTAAATGCGCCGACTGGATCATTGACCTTGGGCACGAAGGCGGCGACGCGGGCGGTGAAGTTGTCGCCACCGGCACGCCCGAAGAAATCTCCCACAAATCCACCAGTTGGACCGGTAAATATCTGCGCTCCGTTCTTAAGTGATTATATTCGTCTTATTTGTCCTCTTCGTCATATTCTCGCCTTATGCCTCTCTCTAAAAAAATCCGACTCGCTCCCGCCGCTCCCGGCATCTATCTCTTTTACAACAGGCAAAGGGCCTTGATTTACATTGGCAAAGCGACTAACCTTCGCTCGCGCATTCGCAGTTACTTCGCCGGACAAAAATCGCCCCGGCCGATTGAAAGTTTCATTGACGAAGTGAAAAACATCAAGTGGATCAAAACCGACTCGGTGCTTGAGGCAATCATTCTCGAAGCGAAATACATCAAACAATTTCAACCCAAATACAACGTGCTCGGCAAAGATGACAAAAGCTGGAATTACTTGGTTATAACAAGAGATAAGTTCCCTCAACTAAAAGTCGTACGTGAACATGACCTCTCCCCTTCGGCAACTATCCGTTCTTTTCGTCCTATCCGTCCCATGCCTGCCACCCGCGTCTTCGGGCCATTCCCCGGCCTCAACGCGCAAGCCACACTGAAACTTTTGCGCCGCTTGTTCGCTTATTCCACTTGCGAACCAAACGCCAACAAAGCTTGCTTCTATCGACAAATCAATCAGTGCCTCGGCGTGTGTACCGGAGAAATTTCCCATGCGGATTATCGGAAAAAAGTGGTCAAACCGCTGACTGCATTTTTGTCCGGGAAAAAGAAAGCGGTTATCAGCAACCTAAAAAAGCAAATGCATGCCGCTTCTTTTTCGCAGGACTTCGAAGAGGCCGCTCGTCTGCGCAATCAAATTTTGAATTTACAACGCATTCAGGATTTTACCCTTATCAGCCAAAGCTTTATTCGTCCTATCCGTCCCCTCCGTCCTATCCCCACTATCGAAGGTTACGATATCTCCAATCTCGGCGCCACCGGCCAGGTCGGCTCTCTTGTCCTATTCAAAAACGGCGAACCGAAAAAGTCCGGCTACCGAAAATTTAAAATCCGCACCGTAGCTGGCCAGAGCGATGTTGATTGTCTCACGGAAGCATTGACCCGACGATTGAAGCACAAAGAGTGGCCGTTACCAAATATAATCTTAGTTGACGGCGGCAAGCCGCAACTGTCCGCGGCGCGCGCCGCGTTAAGCAAAGCAAAAATCAAACTCCCAATTGTCGGCATTGCCAAAGGCGCGACGCGCAAAAAAAATGAGTTTTTTACTTCCGATCAAAACCTCGTTCCCTGGATCAAAGAAAACAAGCAAACCCTGATTCACGTCCGCGACGAAGCGCACCGCTTCGCCATCAAATATCAGCGCCAACTGCGCCACCTTTGATTTATCATATTTGTCTCCTTTGTCCTCTTCGTCTTATCCGCCCAACTTATTACCAGCGGCGATCCCATGCACTGTATCATGGGAGCAACAAAAAAACCGTCCACATGTTGGGACGGTTTTCATTTTTACAATCTGGCCGCAACACTGTTGATCTTCAACTTTTCCCCTGCCACCTTGCCTGCCGGCGTCACGATCCAGCTGATTGGCGGCTTTGGCGGCGAATGATGATGCTTGATCAACAAGCCGTCCTTCTCGAAACGATCAAGGAGCAACCAACAATGCAGCGGAATATCGAGGTACGGCACGTTGGCCACCTCGACAAAATCGTCCTTGGAAAAGTCTGTCCGTTCCCGTAGAAATTTTTCAAGTGCGGTGATGAATGCCTTACGTGCCCTTTTTTGCCTCGGCCAAACGAAAAAAATATCATGAAGCATTATCACGCCAAAGGCTACAAGCAGGCTGACGACACCGACGGTTTGGAACGACATGGAACACCTCCCGATTTTTGGTAAAAGACCATTCAACTGACTTGCGTAGTTTTGCTTGCCTGCGCAGGCAGACGTCAAGTTTTGCGCGGTTTCACGAATACCACTCCATTCCCCCGGACATCACCATCCACCAACCATTTTAAATACGATTTCCATTGTCAAAATATTCTCTTCATCATCCGTTTAAAAATCGGCACCATATAACTTTGCAAGCGCAAATAAAGCGGATCTTTTGGCTTACCATTTTGCCGACGTAGGTGTTGGAACAAACCGAGCGTGACCGCCTGATAAGCCAGCACAAACTTGTCATGCACCATTTCCTGCGCCAACTCCTCGTCGACGTTAATCAACTCGCGCCGCCAGTTCAAAATCTCCCGCTGATACTCTTCATAACGCAAATCAATCAGTTTGTCCCAAAGGTAGATATTCCGCTCCTCTATTTTCAATTCTTTTAGATAATCCAAATAAAATTTTGGTACGTATTCGCGCCACTTTTGCAAATAATTTTTCCGCAGCTCGTCATCCGTTTGCAACGCCGCTTCATCGAGAAGCAACATAAGCAACACGACGTTTGTCACGGTATATTCGTTGAAATAGCGATTGCGTTCTTCCTCGTCCACGCCGTCGTAATTCAACATGGCGCACACTTGCTTGTCATGGTGCATGAAAAGCGAGTCCTGATTTGACTCCATTATCACCTTGCGCGTGTTGTGTAGCAGTCGCGCCAGATGCGGGCTGTATTTTAATTCTTGCCAAAAACGAAATGGATTAAACATAACGTGACGGGGTAGCATAATAAATCGCAGGCGGAATAACGTGATCTACATGATTAACTACTGATCTACGTGATGCAAATCAAACATATCAGTAGATCAAGTAGCGAATCACGTAGATCACGTTATTATCAACGGTTGTCTCCGTCGCCAAAAATCTGTTTGCGTTCTTGGCGAGAAAATAGTTTTTGCAAATTGAACCACGCCACTTCATCCATCGACAGCTTCATGTCCGTACAAAGCTGAGCAATATACCAGAGCACGTCGCCAAGTTCCTTCTTGATTTCTTCGCGCCGCTCGGGAGTCAAGACGCCACCGTCGTCGCGAAATATTTTCTTCACTTTTTCCGCCACTTCGCCCGACTCGCCCGTGAGACCGAGCGTGGGATAAATATAAATCTGGCCGATGCTCGGATAATTCGCTGTTTTGCGCGATTGGCGTTGATATTCTTCGAAAGTCATAAATTAATAAGGGTAAATAGGGCTCGCCCAGACTCGACTCAATCTGCTACTTTCATTTAAAAATGCGTCTAGTCGAGGCTGGCGGAAGAAGGCAAAGGGACAAATAGGGCAATAAGACAAAAACGCATTAACGGTAAATCACAACAACGCCTCTTAGTAAAAGATTCTTTTTGCAAGGCGGACCGAGAAAATCAAACCAACGATCAACAAAATCAATAACTTTACACTTTTCTCTTTGACCTTT
>MFGM01000051.1:0-8119 GCA_001778275.1 Candidatus Falkowbacteria bacterium RIFOXYC2_FULL_48_21
AGGTATGAAGTTGCATTCATCCTTTGCCGGTAGCCGCAACCTTAGAAATGCGAATAACTTGCTTGCCTGCCGAAGCCTTGGCGAAGGCAGGTCCGGTGAGCAGAATTGTAAAAAATATTCATCCGCGCCTGACGCTTGATATTTTTCCACGAAAAGTTTGGCTTTGCTCAAGCCGATGATATTCTCTCTCGCTTCTCTGCACCTTATACAGTGACAATTCTTCCCAATTCTTTCCAATTCCTTTTTTAATTCTTGCCTTAAATTTGAAACAAGATTGCCGGCCACAATGCTTTGCTCCGGAATATCGCGAATTAAACGAATAATGCGCACTCGATCCGGCACGGCCAACTTCATCTTGATCAGTAAATTCAAAAGTTGCTTATCCGAATACGGCTTGAAGTCGCCTCGTTTCCATAAGTGATAAAGCTTGGAGTTTTTTGTCACCACCGTCGGATAAATTTTGAGCAAGTCCGGCTGATATTCTGGCTTGGAAAAAAGTTTTTTAAATTCGCGCAAATCCTTGGTCGGAGTGGCGCCGGGCAGGTTCGGCATGATGTGGTAAGCGATTTTGAAGCCGGCCTTTTTTAAAAGTTCCGTTGCCCGCATCACCTCCGCCTTGCCGTGGCCGCGATTGTTGAACTTCAAAATCGCGTCGTCCGCGATTTGCACGCCCAGCTCCACTTTTGTGGCGCCATACTCTCGCCATCGCTTGATTTCCGTTTCACTGATATAATCCGGCCGCGTTTCGAGCGTCAGCGCCACGATCCGGTGCTTGGCTCGTTCGTTTCGTGTTTGCGCTTGAGCTAGGTTCGCGGAGTTAACTTGATTGCACGCGTCGAAGCAGCGCTTGATGAATTGTTTTTGATAGACAACCGGCAAACATGACCACGTACCGCCCATTATAATCAATTCAACTTTGTCTGTGGCATGTCCGTTCGCTTCGAGGGCGCGTAATCGTTGAGCCACTTGTTTGAATGGATCGAACTTCAACGAAATAGCGCGCATCACGGCCGGTTCGTTGGAAAGATAACTTTTTGGCATGTTTTCTTCCGTGGGACAAAACAAACATCGGCCCGGGCAGGGGAAGGGTTTTGTCAAAACGGCCACCGGCGCCACGCCGGATAAAGTTCTAATCTTTCGCTTGCGTAAAAGATTTTCCAGCTCGGGATTATTTTTTATTGTGCCGTGTTTCAGTTCGGTGTGATACAAATTTAAAAGCGCGGCATTCGATATCATGCCGACTTTTGCTTTATTCGCGAATTTGCGTTTCAACTTATTCAGCCGGTTCGCGTTTTTTATCCGCGCAGAAGCGAGGGAGTGGAGCAGGATTCGATTCTCGTTCATGGTGATTCGAATGAAGGAATTATTTGTAATGGCAAGAGGGCGGCATTTCGGGTCTACGACCCGAGTTACTTTTGTAACCAAAAGTAACCAAAAGTTTTGGGGGCGCTTATTCGCCGTGGTGCTTTGCGCGCGCGTGGGGCATGCGATGGGCTCACCAAGCTGCCCCCAAACCCCCACGCAATTATTTCGGGTGTGGTGTTGAGTGAACGGAGCCTGCACCGAGCCTGTCGAGGTGCCCCAGACCCCGTGGTATGAGATGTTTTGTGCGGCTAAGATTTAAATGACTATGTTTTGATATTTCTAACGGGGTGAGTGCCCGACCAACGGCGGGCGCGAACCCCACCCTCTGGTAAGAGAAGCCCCCTCCCGACGAAGCGGAGCGGAGTACAGGGAGGGGGAAGGGGGTGGGTGCGACTGTGCCCGCTATGGCAGAATTTTAAAGTCGTTCATTATCTGATTGAACTGCTGTTCGGCGGTGGCGATGTCTTTCGCGTTGAAAACGATGAGGTCGAGATGAATGAATTTCTTGGTGGAAATCATGATGTCGCCGAAAAATTGGGCGCCTTTGTTGATCGTGTATTCTTTGCCCTCCACCACCGTATTGTAAACAAACTTCGTCTTTTTCGCCGGCTTGACACCGACCATCGCGTCCTTCACGTAAATCAAGCTGGCGTTTTTCCGCGCGGGGATTAACATTTTCGCCAGCGTATAATCTTTCGAATCTTCAAGTACGAAAATTTTCATCAGTCCAACGCCACTCGCCAGCGTGAATTCGCGCTGATCAATGACCGGCAGACCGTTGAACTCGGTTTCTTCTTTGTAGTTCGGATTGACCGCCCAGTCGTTTGGATATTTGAGCGCGTATTGTTCCGGTACGGTTTGCGAGCTTTTGGTGTAGTTGAACGGAATTTTGGCGAGGTTGGCGTTCGAAATGCCGACGCCAAGATAGTACATGATTTCAAACGCGTTTTGCGGTCGGCCAAGGAAATAGCGCCGACCGTCCGCCGGATTCACGTACCAGCCTTCGCCGTGTTGTTCCACTTGGAGTAGAATGCGACCTTTGAATTTGTTGACCAATGTTTGACTCACGCTGATCTGGCCTGAACCGTTTGGGTTGGTTAGTTCGTCAAGTTCGGTCGGATCAGCAATGTCGTCATTGTCCGTGTCCGCGCTGTTCGGATTGGTGCCGAGCGCTGATTCAAGGTCGTTCGGCAGTCCGTCGTTATCATTATCATTACCGGAATACGCCAAAATACCAACCGGAATTTTTGCGATGTTCGCGTTTGAAATGCCAAGACCCAGCTCTCGCATGATGTTGAACGCGTCAGCCGGCCGACCGAGGTAATAGCGCAGTCCGTCCGTCGGATTCACGTACCACGCTTCGCCGTGCGATTCGACCTGCAGATAAATTTTGCCGACGTGTGATGCCGCGCTTGCTAAATTTGGTAAACATGTAATAATTGCGATAAGTAAGATGAGCGCCGTTTTTGTTTTTTGCATATTCGTTATACGAATTATGAATTTGCGCGAATTATTTGAAAGAATGGATAGCGATTGGCTGAGTGAAATAATTGTGATTCTCGAGCCGAAATAAATAAAATGTGGGGCGAGCGAGGCCAGCGTAGCGGGACGAGTCGAGACCAGGCCGTCCGCCAGGACACAATCTCCCTCCCGCGAGCCGCGAGCGGGAGGGCCGGGGTGGGCCATATTCTTGTGAAAGAATCCAATTGCGACCATCGCTTGCTTGGCTGTTATATGATAAAGAATACACTAAAATTATGAATCATTCAAATGACGATTTGCTTAACTTGAACAAACGCGCGTATGACAAAATCGCGCCCGCTTTTTCCGCGTCCCGCTCTTACGTTTGGCCGGACCTGTGGCCGTTCATGGAATATATCAAGGATGGCGACCGCGTGCTGGATCTCGGTTGTGGCAACGGTCGCTTGTTGATGTTACTCGCAGAGAAAAGCGTTGAATATCTGGGCGTTGATTTTTCGGAAAAATTGATTGAGCAGGCGCGAGTCAATCGGCCGGACAAAGAGTTCGCGGTGATGGATGCGTTGGATTTGAAGTTGCCGGACGACGCGTTCGACGTTGTCATTTGTGTTTCCGTTTTGAATCACATCCCGCTCGACAAACAGAATCTGTTCGTGGCCAACGTGAAGCGCGTGTTGAAGCCGGGCGGCGTCCTGCTCATGGCGAACTGGAACTTGTGGAATATTTTCAACAAAAAATCCGTTTGGTTCAACGGCTTGAAAAAAGACGTGATGACCACGTGGAAAGGGGGCGGGGAAAATGAGCCGCTTTATTATTACGCGTTCACCAGGCGCGCATTGAAAAAACTGCTCGAACGCGGCTGTTTGGTCGTTGAGCAAAGTTTTTATTCAAGAAAAGGAAAGCGGACGCACGGTTTGTTCGGGCACAATATAATTACTATTGTCAAAAAATCAAACATAAACATTTAAACTACGTTGCTCCTATGCACTAGTGCATGGAAGCAAAATTTCTTGGTCGTCAGTAAGCGCGTTTTATTGAAAAATTCATTCCTTTGCGGTAGAATGAGATTGACAGTGATTCTTTATCTTGGGTTTTTCGGCTTTGTGCTTTGAGCTTTCTTTGCCTGCCCGCAATGCATAAGCATAGCGTCGCAGGCGGGCTCCTTGCCCTTTGCCCCTTGCCCTTTCGCTGACCATGAACTTGTTAAACTCACATAATATCTTTATCAGCGGCATAGGCGGAATCGGCACATCTGCCCTTGCGCGTTTTTTTATTTCCCGTGGAGTGACGGTTAGCGGCTCCGACGGCGTCAAGTCGGAAATCACGGAGGCGCTGGAAAAGTTGGGCGTTAAAATCTATTACAAACAAGAAGCGGCGAGCGTGTCGCCGGATTTTGATTTATTCGTTTATTCCGCGGCCGTGCCGCCGGAAAATCCGGAGCGGCAAAAGGCCAAAGAATTAAAAATTTTACAAAAAAGTTATTTCGAAGTGCTCGGCGAGGTGAGTCGTGAGTTCAAGACCATTGCTGTTTCCGGTACGAATGGCAAGTCCACGACCACAGCCATGATCGCCGGCATTTTGATTGACGCGGGGATTGACCCGACGGTGATCGTTGGCTCGCAATGTTCGAAGCTTGAAAGTAACTTTCGCGCCGGTAAATCTGACCTGTTCGTGGTTGAGGCGTGTGAGTATCGCGCGCACATGTTGCTGTTGAAACCGCAAACGATCGTGCTGACGAATATTGAGGAAGATCATTTGGATTTTTACAAAGATTTGAATCACATTATTCAAACTTTCCAGCAATACGTGAACGGTTTGCGGGCGGCGGATGATTTGTTGGTTTATAACAGTGACGACGTAAATATCCGCACGCTCAAATTGCCAAAGTGCAAGCGCATCAGTTACGGCTTTATTCCGGGCGCGAACGTTTGCGCGGAAAACGTGCGCAAATTGCCGGGCAAGCAAATGTTCGACGTGATTTATTACGGTCAAAATATCGGCGAGTTTGAGTTGAACGTGCCCGGTAACTTTAATATCTACAACGCGCTCGCGGCGATTGCTTATTGCTTGACGCTGGACGTGCCGATCGGCAAGGTGAAGCAAAGTTTGCGCGAGTACCGCGGCATTTGGCGCCGGTTTGAAGTTATTCGCAACGATAACATCGCGCTCATCTCCGATTACGCGCATCATCCGACCGCCGTGGATGGCACCCTGCGCGCGGCGCGGGAGTTTATGCCCGGCCGGAGAATCGTGGCCGTATTTCAGCCGCACCAAAAAGACCGAACAAAAAAGTTGTTCAATGACTTTGTGAAAAGTTTCAGCGCGGCGGACGTTGTCGTCCTGCCGGAAATATATGATGTTGCCGGGCGAGAAGAAGTCGGAATGCAAATTAGTTCAGATGATCTGGCCAAGGCGATGAAGGCGTTTGACCCGAAGAAACAGATTTATTTTACCGGCGATCTTGATAATACCGTGGTGGAAGTTAAAAAGCTGATTAAAGACGAAGACGTGGTGATTGTGATGGGGGCGGGCGATGTTTACAATATTGTGGGGGTGTTGCGAGCAACGCCTGCCGGCTAATGTGAATCGTTATGAGCGTTGAAGCGTTGTTGCGCAAAAAAGCGCGCGTTCGTAAACAAGAGAAACGGCACTATGCCAAGAGTTCGGCCACGCTGGCCGGGCAAATTTCGCGTACCAAAACAGCCAAACATTATCGCGACGGGAGGGGTGTTCGGGTTAAGGTGATGATGAAATGAGGGATTATCCCCAATTTGCTTCATGAATGGGAATTTGATATATTTGAATCATAAGGCATAAGAAGCTAAAAATATTATGGATACCGAGATCTTAAAACAAGAGCTGGCGGCGATAAGGAATGATATTAAACAAGGTTTTGCCGAGCAGGATGCGAGAATTGATCGAAAGTTTGTCGAGAAGTTCGCCGAGCAGGATATTAAGATTGATCGTAAGTTTGCCGAGCAAGACGTTAAAATCGACAAAAAGTTTGCCGAGCAAGACGTTAAAATCGACAAAAAGTTTGCCGAGCAAGACGTTAAAAGCGATAAAAAGTTTGCCGAGCAAGACGTTAAAAGCGATAAAAAGTTTGCCGAGCAAGATGGGCGAATGCGCATGGAGATTGCCGAGTTGCTGGAAACCCAGATCACGCCACAGTTTGAAGAATTGCGAAGCGAGATGGCCAAGATGAGAAGCGAAATGGTCACGAAGAGCTATCTGGATGATAAATTGGCCGACCTTGAAGGTGGTATGGTTTCCAACTTAAGGAAAGAAGACAACAAAGTAAACAAGTTGTTAAAGTTGCTCGAAACGAAAAGTATTTTATCCGGTGAAGAGGTGCGATCGTTTGACGAATATCAGCTTTTTCCTCGATTGCCGGCGGTGTAGTGGTGTCCTTACGAAATAATGTTCAAATAAAACTCCCCCGCGGCTGGCCGTTCGGGGGAGTTGATTTTTATTTGAGTTTGAATATGGCGACAATGCAGCGATATTCTGGTCCGGCGCACTGTACGTGTTTACGAATGCTCACGACGCCAAGCCACGCGCGCCTTAGCTGGCGAAGCAATTTGACTGTGTGGCGGAATTTTGTGAATGACTTTTTGGGGTTTTTGAAACCGCTGGCAGTTTTCGTGGCACAACCATCAAACGCGAGATCGGCGATGATTTTTCGCGCGAACCGCCGAAGTTCCGGCGGGGTGAGCAAAGTAAGGCGTTGTCGCAGACCGTCGCGGTGAGCGTCGAGCCAGGCGAGAAATTTCTGTTTTTCGGGTGATAGCGTTTTTTTCATTTTTCCTCTCTTTGTCTATTGTCAACGGCGAGAAAATTAACGCTCAGTGTTTTTTTGGCATGATCTTCTTTGCTGGAAATTGTGACCACGCCTTTCCAGGCGCGACGTAGAACGGCGAGTTGTTTTTTGAGTTTGTTGAGCGATAGTTCAACGATATGTTCCTGATGGCCGAGATATACATATGAATCAGCCGAATGGTATAGCTGACCCGCGTTTCCGTAGTGAAGCAGGTTGGAAACTACGTTATTGCGTTGTAGCGCCTTGCGAAGCGGCTCGGGGGCGCTTTCGAGAAGCAGCCGGGTCAGTTGCTTTTCTTTTCGTCCAATTTTTTCCAGCAGGGATTTTTGCCAAACGCAGAAATTGGAAACATCACCTTGATTCAGACTTTTTTTCACCATGGTAGCCGCTCCTTTTTGTTAATGAACGTTATTCCGTTGATATTAACAGGTATAAAGTGCTTGTCAAGTACCGTTGTTGGACCGGATTCAATCGCGCCTATCTCGCTGAAGCGAGTATAATCAATCGCCTGCCTACGTAGGCAGGCAATTATCCCGCTAAAGCGGGGTTAAGAAAATCGAGACGAGGGCGAGCCGACGTTCGTCGGCTCACCCTCGTCTCTCCACAACTTCATCCCGCTTTAGCGGGCTAGGTGCGACTTGCGTTTGAGCGCGGCGCATGAATGCGAGTTGCGAAAATTTCCTGATTTGATATAATAAAGCCATGCAAAAACAACTGGAAAAACTCATCGGCTTGCCCGTACTCGTTGACGAGCCGCTCAAGAAATACACCACTTTTAAAATTGGCGGACCGGCCAAATTTTTTGTTGTTGTTAACAACAAGGCTCAATTGTTCAAGGCGGTGAAGGCGGCCGTTGATTTGAAAATTCCATTTATTGTACTTGGCGGCGGCAGTAATGTTTTGATTGCGGACAAGGGAATTGACGGGCTGGTGATCAAGCTTGAGCCGGGCGAAACGGAAATCAAGGGAAATCGAATCAAGGTTTTTGCCGGCAGTTTACTCGGTCACTTTATCCGCGAAGCGGTGAAGAGCGGCTTTGCCGGTCTCGAGTTCGCGGCCAATATCCCGGGCACGGTCGGCGGCGCTGTTTTCGGCAACGCCGGCGCGTATGGCCACGGCGTGGGCGATTTTGTTGACGAGGTGGAAGTGATTGTTATTGATCGGGAAGTCGGCTTGAGGGTTCTGGCGAAAGAAGAGTGCGGCTTTGCGTATCGCGAAAGTGTTTTTAAGAGAAATAAAAATTGGATTATTTCCGAAGTGACGTTCGCGTTGGCAAAAGAGGTGAGCGTCGAAGAAAAGCTGGCCGCGATTGACGCGGAATGGAAAAAGCGTCTTTGTTCGCAACCGCTTGATTTGCCGAGCGCCGGTTGTTCATTTAAAAATTTGTTATATTCGAATGATCTCAACCGATTTGAATCCTGGGCGGTAAAAGGCAAGTTGCCGGCCGCGAAATTC
>MFGM01000051.1:8308-14394 GCA_001778275.1 Candidatus Falkowbacteria bacterium RIFOXYC2_FULL_48_21
GTAAAAATAAATAATAAAAAGTATGCATTTGCGAATGGTGGCGCGCTCCATAAAGCATTTTGACATCAACCCGATTATTAAAATTTTGATTTTATCTGATTTGATTATTTGGTCGTCATACAATCTGCTTGCGCCGGTTTTCGCGATTTTTATTACCCGCCAAATTCCGGGTGCCGGTTTGGAGTCGGTGGGAATTGCGGCCAGTTTGTATTTCATCACCAAGGCGATATGCGAGGTGCCGGTGGGGGTGACGCTGGATCGAATCAAGGGCGAGCGGGACGAGTTGTACAGCGCCATGCTGGGAACGATTTTGACGGCCGGGGTTTATTTTTCTTACATTTTTGTGAGTGAGGTGTGGCACCTTTATCTCTTGCAGGTGCTTCTCGGCATCAGCGCGGCGCTGGCATTTCCCGGTTGGTATTCGATTTTTACGCGGCACGTTGACAAGTCGAAGCAAGCGTTTGAATGGAGTTTGTATGACATTTGTATGGGCGTGGGTATCGCTTTCGCGTCGGCGCTCGGTGCGTTTATCGCCGACAAATTCGGGTTTCAATCCTTGTTTGCCGTGATTGGCATTGCCACCTGTGTCGGCGCACTTTTGCTTTTTACCATTCGCAACAAAGTTCGGGTCCCGCAATAATAAAATTTTAACTTTTTAATTATGCGTATCAACATCAAAGCCACCAACTTTGAGCTCACGGCCGCGATCAAGTCGCACGTCGAAGAAAAGTTCGGCGCGCTTGACAAGTATTTCGACAACATCCAAGGAGTAGACGTTGAGCTTGGGCTCATTACCAAGGGACAGCAAAAAGGGGAAATTTATTTTTGCGAAGCGAACGTGAGCGTGCCGAAAAAGTTGATTCGCTTTCGCAAAGAATATGAGGACATGATGAAGGCGATCAATGACGTGAAAAAGGGGATTCAGAATGAAATACAAAAGTATAAGGAAATGTTGAGGAGTTAAAAGGGTAAAGTTGAAGCAGTAGAAAGAGCCGAGGGATAGTAAATACGTAATAAAATTAAAAGGCCGATCGCGGTGGCGATGCGGCCTTTTTGATTTAATTATCTAAAGTGATCGAACAAATCGTCACGTATGCGTTTGCGTACGGGCAATACGTGGCGGGAGAGCGCCCTCGCCTTTGGCCAAAGAAAAAGCCCGACCGTTGAGAACGGCGGGCTGTAGTAAAATCGTTATAATCCTAAATCTTTTAGTGTTTCGATTGGCAGAGTCGGTTCTTCCGGCTTTGCGTCAAGTTTGTTGTCGGCATCGGTCGCCAGTTGAAATTCAGCCGGAATGTTGCTTGGCCGGACTTCCTGAAGCGGCAGTTTCGGCGTTGTACTTGTTGTTTGAACAACCGCCGCCCGTGGACACACCGTTGGCGCCAGTTCATTCAACTTCTTCTGCGCGTCAGCCATCGAGTGGTTGGCCGCCACTGCGATAATCAGTTCGCGAACAGCGACGGTAATCAGTCTGTCGTTTGGCAATGTCAGAATTTTGTTATCGCCAATCAATGCGCGCCATTGTTCTAGAATGGCGTTGTTTTCCTTGGCCCCGAACGATGGCCGCCAGATGAGAAACACGTTGCCGTGAAATTTTTGTTTCAGTTCTGCGAACACGGTCGTGGCATCAGTCGATGCGTTCACGCCGCCGAGATAGTAATCCAGTTCTGTCTTTTCGAGTTCGCCGCGCGGCGCTTCATCGGCTACGAAGATACAAGCCGTATGTAAGGCTCTTGGCAGAGTGAAGCGTTTGGCCAGAAAGTAGGCCATCATTTCATATGATTCGTTCAGATTCTCGATTTGTTCACCGCCACCGCCGCCTTGTTCGAGCCAGAGCTTGGCCAATTCTTGCCGCAAGTGTTCGGTTTCAAACACGGCATGACCGGTGATTTGGAGCGGCGCGTAATCATAGCGGATGTCGCCAATGCCGCTGAAATAAATAGTTGGCTTTTCTGTGGCCGGGATTGCTTTCACAAATTCGGCCATGTCTTCCCAAAAAATTTGTGGTAACCGGCACATTCCCTTCCCTGTTACATCGAAGTTGATGATTACGGGGAAATCCGCGCCGCAACCCAGAATTAAATCTTTTACAAGACATTCAGCCAGTGCCCGCGGTTTGTTAAAGGCCTGTTGCGCGAGCGTTGGTTTACGATTTGTTTTCATCTTTACCTCCCGTCGGCACCGCTTGTTCCGGTTTAGCCGTTTTTTCGACCACCGGCTTTTCAACGGCCGCGGCCGGAGCTTTGTCCTTTGGTTCGATCTTGTCTTCCGGTGGCACGAAGATGCCGCGTCCGATAAGTCGTTCAAGGTAAGACCCAAGATCGTCCACCAAGCCTCGCTTCATGATGGTCATGATGCGGTCGTTGATGTTGTCTTCCAGCATTTTCCTTGAAGAGCATTCCAGTATGCTGTTCAGAGTCATTTCGTCGTTCT
The DNA here is from genome assembly GCA_001778275.1 of Candidatus Falkowbacteria bacterium RIFOXYC2_FULL_48_21. GTDB lineage: Bacteria > Patescibacteriota > Patescibacteriia > UBA11705 > JABHMO01 > MFGM01. The sequence goes on from MFGM01000051.1 coordinate 10,742, forward strand.
CTTTCTGGCTGGCATCCGGTATTCTGTCGTTGATTGCGAATCGGAAATCATCAATGTCCACGACCGTTTTTTCGAGGCTGTCCGCGTGTTCTTCTGCTGTGCGGCAAAAGTTGTCGATGTGCGCGCCGGACAGCTCATCCGTCAAGGCGGCCAGTTCGCTGAAATCGGTCATGCTTGTTTTGATGCCGCGTTTACGGCAACTGATGGCAAAGATTTGCCTGCGCGCCTCTGGCGCGGGCACATCAATATGCCAACGTTCGTCCATTCGCCCCGGGCGTTTCAGCGCAGCGTCAATTCGATCCGGTCGGTTGGTCATGTGCAAAACAAGCACCTTGCCGCGGATTTTCGTGTTGGCGAGAAACTTCATGCGCATTCCCATGATTCGTTCCGATACGCCGGAATCGTTGTCGCCGCCGCGTGTCGCATCGTTCAAATCCGCTTCATCGTTGATCACGATGCAGGGTGCGCAGGCAAAAGTGCAGTACAGTTGTTTTTCTGTTTGCGCTTCGGTCACGCCTAGATATTTGTCGCGCGTGTTTTTCCAAATGAGACAAGGAAATCCGGCTTCATGCGCCGCGCCTCGGCCAAGTAAGGTTTTGCCAGTGCCGGGAGGTCCGCACAGTAAAATGCCTTGCGGCACTTTGTGTATTCGCCCTTCTCTCATGTGTAGTATATATCGGGAAAGGCGACATTTGACTTTGACCAGTCCGCCGATGTCGGCAAAGGGCAAGGGGTCTTCGAACTCGGTTACGTCACCGAATTCTTTACTCAAGATTTCGTTCTTGCGCGCGAAAATTTCCGCCGGGGTTAATGGTTGGCCGGAAACAGCGGCCAACGCAAAAATTTCTTGCAGTTGTCGCAGGTTAAGCCCTTGCGCCGCTACCAGCGTTTTTTTTATATCCAATCCCGTCGGTATGAAGCTTTCAATGAACGCTTCGCGTTCCGCGCGATCAGGTGGCGGCAACATGATGGATTCAATGCCGATACCGCTCTTGCGTAAGTCAGCGTTGACCTCGGAAAGCAAATCGGTGATGAGCACAATGACGTTGCCGTGTTCTTTGATCTTGGCGTTGTCGGCCCATCGCTTCAGTCGTTCCACGGCTTGCCGATCGGGCAGGGGCATCATGGCGTTGCCGCCGGTGCTCGGCACAATGGTTTGCGCCGAGGTGATGACCACGCCGATCTTGGAGCCGTTTTTCAACGCTTTTTCCAGGAGCTTCAAACAGCTCGTGGAGTCGTTGAATTGGGCTGTGCGTTGGTTCTGGTCCAACCGATCGATTTCGGTCAGTTGATTGAACAACTGTTCCATGCGTGCGTTTGCAAAAGTGAAGCCGTCGGAAATGTTGTAAAAAACCACCACTTCTCGGCCGCTCGAGACCAGCAGGCATTCGAGGAATTCGTTCAGTGTCAAATACGGTTTGGTTTTTCGCGCTTCCGGGTCCGGATGCCTGATAATGTCGTTCACATTGCCATAGAGAATGAACTCGCGTGCAATGCGCGCCTTGAACTTTTTCAGCAAATCATCCTTGTACCAACTCGGCAGAATCACTTGGTTTTTTTCCATTTGTCACTCCTTCGGTTGTCAAAAAACTGTCAAATAAGCGAAAATAATAACGCATATTCGAATAAGCGAGTTTAACACGGAATAAAAATAATGTCAAATGTTACACGATACTTAATTGAACCAAGAGAATCGGAAAATAGCGTGAGGCGCGTTGATCATTGGCGATTGCAATTATCATCGCAAAATGATAGAGTATTTACAGTTAACTTACTAATTTTTACATATGAGTTTTTTAGGAAAACTTTTCGGCATCAAAGACGCCAACTTGAAAGTTGTCGCCAAAATTCAGCCGATGGTTGATCAGGTTAACCAGTTGGAGGCGGAGTTTCAGGCGCTCACGGATGAGGAGTTGAGAAATAAAACGGAAGAATTTAGAAAGAATTTGAAAGAATTTGAGAAGAATTCAAAAGAATTAAACAAGGAAAAGGAAGCGCTTGAACAAATCCTTCCGGTGGCGTTTGCGGCGGTGAGGGAGGCGAACAGGCGCGCGATCAAAATTCGGCACTTTGACGTTCAGCTCGTCGGCGGCGTGGTCCTGCATCGCGGGGAGATCGCGGAAATGAAAACCGGCGAAGGCAAAACGCACGTGGCCGCTTTGGCGTTGTATTTGAACGCACTCGCGGGCAAGGGGGCGCATTTGATTACGGTTAACGATTATCTGGCCAAGCGCGACGCGGCGTGGAACGGACCGGCCAATCATTTGCTCGGCATGAAAACAGCGTGCATCATTCACAATGTGGCGCTGGTTTATGATCCGGAATACGCGGCGGAAAATCAAAGTGACGAAAAATTGAAACACATGCGGCCGTGCCAACGCAAGGAAGCGTATGAAGCAGATATTACGTATGGCACAAACAGCGAGTTTGGTTTTGATTATTTGCGCGACAATATGGCGTCCACGACCGCGGATCAGGTTCAGCGGCCGCTTTATTACGCCATCGTGGATGAAGTGGACTCGGTTTTGATTGACGAAGCGCGCACGCCGCTTATCATTTCCGCGCCGGCCGAAGAGTCCGCCGACCTGTACACAAAATTTGCTCAAATCGTCCCGCGTCTCAAGGAGAATGTTGATTACAATGTGGATGAAAAGATGCGCGCCGCCACGTTGTCGGAAGCGGGGCTTAACAACATCGAAAAGATATTGGGCCTTGGCAATATATATAATGAAGGCGGCATTCAAATGGTGCATCACTTGGAACAGGCGTTGAATGCGCACGCGCTTTACAAGCGGGACAAGGATTATGTGGTGCAAAATGATGAGGTGATTATTATCGATGAATTCACCGGCCGTCTTATGCAAGGCCGGCGCTATTCCGAGGGTTTGCATCAGGCGATTGAGGCGAAAGAAGGCGTGTCGGTGCAAAAAGAAAGCCGCACCCTCGCAACCATCACCATTCAAAATTATTTTCGACTTTATAAAAAGTTAGCCGGTATGACCGGCACGGCCGTGACCGAAGCGGAAGAGTTTTCCAAAATTTACAATCTTGATGTGACGGTGGTGCCGACGAATAAGCCGGTTTCGCGTCAAGATTTGTCCGATCGGATTTACGCCACGGAGCGCGGCAAGTTTATGGCCGTGGCGCGGGAAATCAAAAAATTGCACGACAAGGGTCAGCCGGTTTTGGTCGGTACGATTTCGATTGAGCGCAACGAGCTTTTGTCCGCGTTGTTGCAAAAAGAAGGCGTCGCGCACCAAGTGTTGAACGCCAAACAACACGAAAAAGAAGCGCAAGTTATTGCCCAGGCCGGGAGATCGGGCGCGGTGACGGTGGCCACGAACATGGCCGGCCGTGGAGTTGACATCAAGCTGGGTGGCGAGCCGTTCAATCAGGCAGAATATGAGAAAGTGAAAACTGCCGGCGGATTGTTCATCCTGGGCACGGAACGGCATGAATCGCGGCGCATTGACAATCAGCTGCGCGGCCGCGCCGGCCGGCAAGGAGATCCGGGTCAATCGCAATTTTATATTTCCATGGAAGATGATTTGATGCGCGTGTTTGGTTCTGATCGGGTGAAGGGGATGATGCAAAAAATGGGCATGGCGGAAGATCAGTCGATCGAGAACGGCTTTATTTCACGCGCCATCGAA
>MFGM01000052.1 GCA_001778275.1 Candidatus Falkowbacteria bacterium RIFOXYC2_FULL_48_21
AATGCGGCTTCGCCGATATCGGTGACAAAGTCCAACTTTTTTTCCACGGCCACTTCCTCCAAGACTTTCTGCGTGAAATCCCAGCCCGCGTCATTGCCGGCATATTTCGCCTTGTTGTTTGGATCGCGCAAAGAAAGGAATACTTTGTAATCCTTGAAACCGAAAGTGGTAAAAATAAAAGTGATAAAATCAACCACGCGCGCCAACTCTTCCTTCACCTGATCCCTGGTGCAAATAATGTGCGCGTCGTCCTGCGTAAACCCGCGCACGCGCGTCAAGCCGGACAGTTCGCCGGATTTCTCATAACGATAAACCGTGCCGCACTCGGCCCAGCGTAGCGGCAAATTTTTGTATGACCACATTTGTGACTTGTACAGACGCACGTGGAACGGACAGTTCATCGGCTTTAATAAATATTCTTCTTTCGGCCGATCGACAACCGCGCCGTCCTGCGCTTCTTTCAACGACTTGCTGATTTCAAGCGCCGGGTACATGCTTTCGTTATAAAAGTTCCAATGGCCGGATGTTTCCCACAGTCCGCGCGCGCCGATATGCGGCGAACGCACCAAATCATAGCCGTTTTTCAAATGCGCGTCATGCCAAAAATTTTCGATGATGTGCCAAAGCATGGCGCCTTTCGGTTTCCACATGGCGAGGCCGAGGCCGACGAGCGGATCGAGGATAAACAAATCTTTGCCAATCACGCGGTGATCGCGTTTTTCCGCTTCTTCGATCATTTTCATATAATCATCCAACGCTTCTTTCGTTTCAAACGCCAGGCCGTAGATGCGCGTTAACATCTTGTTTTTTTCACTGCCGCGCCAGTAGGCACCGGCCAATTTGTGCAGTTTGAACGCACCAGTTTCTTTTGTCGAAGCCGCATGCGACCCGCGGCACATGTCCTCAAAGGCCACTTCGCCCTTTCGATCCAAATTTTTGTAAAAACTGATCTTGGTTTCACCCGCCGCAGCCAATTCGTCAATCAATTCCAACTTATAAGGATTATTCGCCAGCTTTCGCTTGGCTTCTTCTCCGGACAAGAAGTACTGCTCGAACGGCTGATCCGCGTTGACGATGTGAAACATTTCTTTTTCAATTCGTTTCAAGTCGGCCGATGCGAGTTTTTCTTCGCCGAAATCAAAATCATAATAAAATCCGTTGTCCACGGGAGGACCGATCGTTAATTTCACGTTCGGGTAAAGCTTCAGAACGGCTTGCGCCATAATGTGCGAGAGAGAATGGCGCATGGTTTCAAGATTTGACATAAGCCTAAGAAAGTTAATTATGGTTAATAAAAGTTGATAAAAGAAAGTTAATATAACAAAAAAGACTAACTGAATTAGTCTTGGGCCCCGGCGCATGCCGGGGGGTTCCACCCAAGTTCCTAAGATAAACAAACTCCTAGGCACTTTATAAATTTTTTTTGAAGCTTAGTCAGCGGGCATTCGCCCGCCAAATCCGCGTTCTGCGGATAATCGGCTGGTAACCGATTCAATCACTTTCAACAAAACTATTATAGCGCTTCCGATTGCTGTGTCAAATCTATACCACCTCCCCATGTATAAAAAAATCCCCGCGGCGCGCGCCGCGGGGATGTGACGTTAGTCGTATCCAACATTATACCAGCCAATCCGTTTTTCCATTTGTTCTGAAAAGGCGGTTTTCTTCTGCTGTTCAAATCGCTCATACTCAATCCAACTCCCCTCCTGCCAGTCGGACAAAATCGCCCGCTTGGTCGGCATGCGATTCATAAAAGAATCAACGAATTCCTCGATCGCCGTTGGCAACCGCATATCCCAAATTTTGTAAGTCAACTCGACTACCACGTATTCCGTTTCGGCCGAATCGCGAAAATGCACTTGCGCTCGCAACCTGTCTTTTTCGCCGGGCAGATTCGAAAGATAATACGCGCGGATAAAGACCCGACCCATCGGATACCCGCGATGCCACGCAAACATCCATGCGTCCGCTTCGACTTGGCCGAGAACGACATCGATTTGATCCATCTCGGCTTTTTCTACCGCCACCGGACGGCCGCTGATCCCAATCGTAAGCGCCGAACCAGCGCTCGGTAAAGTCAGACAAAAGGCGGCAATCAGAAAAAGAACACTAACGATTTTTTTCATTTTTTCCTCCGTTTCGGGGATATCCCGACAGTTAAGATTTTACCTAAACAAGGGCGGCAAGTCAATAGCAACATCGACAAAATCACCACAACACGCGGTATCATGGACTCGCCTCGATTCGACATCGAGTCGAAGCGGGCTAGACCATGATACCGGACAAGCGCGAGAAAAGACCAAAGTCATAGCGCGATATTTACAAAATTTAATGTTTGCGATAGGATAAAACCATTAACAATAGGAGGCCGTAATGTTTCGCTCTTTCAGTCAAAACAACAAATCAATCGCCACGAAAAAATTCTGCCTTTTATCCATCTTGCTCTTTTCCCTTGTGCTTCTAAGCTCCGGCTGTTCCATCTTCGACTGCACCAGCTGCGTCATGGCCGGAATAATTTTCGGGGGCATTTGTTATGTGCTCTTCGGCTGGATTCCCTATGTCGGCCCCATCCTGGTAATTTTGGCCGTATATTTCGCGGTCCAAGAATCATCGACCAAGAACATCATCAACGAAAGTTGCGGCACTGGTTGCAGTATTTGCTCGACAACCGCTGGCGCGAACCGGACGATTAAGCAATGACTCATCTGACAAAACACAAAGCGACCCCGGCAATCGGAGCCGCTTTTTATTAAAGGTCAAAGGTCAATGAGCAAAGGGCAAAAACAAGGGCAAAAAACAAAATTTAAAAAGAAAAAACACAAAATACAGAGTTAAAGGGGCAAAGTGCAAAAGGAAACGGACTAACCACAAATCGCAAATATTTGGGAGATTGTTATAACTTTGCCCTTTTCCCTTTGCCCTTTGCACTACTATTACTTCGCCGGATTTTCAATTACAATATTGATGTGGTCTTTCATCTTCGGAATCTTCTTCACCCAAAACGGCGACAGCTCTGTCTTGACCGACTTGATGCCCTTGAAGTTGGACAAGTATAATTCCACCGCCTTCGGGCTCAACCCCGAAAGCTTTTCTTTGTCGAAAATCGGATTGTCCGCCTTGATCACGGCCGTACCGACCAAATGCGCCTTTACCTTGGCTGTTTTTTTCGTTTCATCGAACGACTCGATGCGATAATCAAATTTCGTCATATCGAGGTTGGCGAGCGCCTGCCCATCGGGCACCACGGCTTTCAGCCGTTCCCCCGCCAAGTTCACCAGCTTGTCCTGATCAAGTCCGACCAGCACGGTGCGCAACTTCATAGACACATTAAACTTGTCCATCACCGTCCCGACTTCAGCGGAAACCTTTTCGTCCAAAACCAGTTTCGAAACCACCATCATGATATAATTTTTATTCGCAGTTTGCTTTTTGAACTCGTCAATCGCTTGCGCGTACAACTTTTCCGTCAAATCATCTTTCGCCTTAGTAAAGTCCACGGCCTGAATTGATTTCGCCGACTTACCCGTGCTTTTCAGCACCCCCTTGGTTTCGGCGTATACTTGCTTTTGCAAACCTTCCCACAAACCCGGAATAATAAAGGTGGTGGGCTGAAGTTCGGTAAACGCATTCGGATTGTCCGCATAAACGTCCGCCTCGATCTGGCCGCCGGCCGGAATATCCACGCGACTGCTCAACCGCAATAAAATTCCGTCTTGCGCCAAAAGACGCGTGGTTTTCACCAGCGTTTGCGCTTCCGCGCGCTTGTTGATAAGCGTCACCTTGCCGATAGTGTTGCCTTCAAGTATCTGCGTGCCCGTGGCCTCGCCTTCGCCCGCGCCCGCGACCTCTGTTTCAAAAAGCATGCCCTGAAAACTATCCGCCGAGCCGACTCCACCATCCGTTGCCACATCGATCGCCATATCGCTCTCAATCAGCGTCTCCTCGGGAACGATTTTGATCGCCGCGCGGCTGGCGGAAAAATACAAAATCACCACCACCAGCACCACCGTGGCCGCAACAAAACCGAAAATGATCTTTTTGTAACTTTCCGTCACCATGGAATGCTTTCGAATATACATAGAAGTGGTTAGTTGTAAGTTATAAGTTGAAAGATTAAAGTACCAGATTGGGGCACGCCCTGAAACAACTTTAATCTTACAACTTACAACTTTCAACCTGCGCCCTTACCTGCATGCTTAATTATACCAAACCACACTCTCTTTGTAAAAGAATCACTCCTGCCGCAAACTATCCGGTCCTAAAATCTTTTCCAATTTAAACCGGTTATCATCATTCAGGTTGATTAAAAAATTGGTCTTGATCATCTTGTCCTGTATCTGGAAAATCACTTGATGGTCGCCGGGCATGTCCATAAAAAGCATCTTGACTTGACTGGCAAACTCTTTCGACGCACCGAGCGGATAGCTGATAATGACCTGTCTCTTGTGCACTCGTTGTCCCCCGCCCGGAGTCATGACTCCGCCCTCGAGCGCGGATTTTTTTATGGCCGCGGCCACTTGATCGAGATTGTCATTATTCAATTCCCAAACTTTGTTGCACAGCACCTTCGCCTCGCCATCCTTATCGGACAAAGTGCCTTCTGTCACAACAATAGTTCCTTTTTGCCACACGCTTTCTTTCGCCTTGTACAAACGCGGAAAAACCAAACACTCGACCGAATGCACGTGATCCTCGAGCGTGACGAATAACATTGGCTCGCCTTTTTTGGTGGTAATTTTCTTGATCGTGGACACCACGCCGCCGATACGCACCACGCGCTTGGTAATCGTTTCCGTAAAAAGCGTGCCAAGCGGCATAATTAAATTTTGCAAAGCCCGCGCGAACGGCGTGAAAGGATGTTCGGACACATACAGACCGAGAAACTCTTTTTCCCAAGCCAAAATTTGTGCAATGCCGAAATCCGACGACTCACGCAACACCAACCTCGGTAAAGCGTTTGTGTCATTATTCAAACTGAACAAATTGACTTGTTTGGACGACTTAGTACTTTCCGATTCCTTGGTAAACAGCGTCATCTTTTCCACGTTGTCCAGCAATTGTGATCGCCGGCCAAACATATCCATGGCCCCACTCTTGATCAAGCCTTCCAATGATTTTTTGTTAATCATCTGCCCGCCCAACCGACTTAAAAAACTTTCCAAATCATTATAAACCCCGCGTTCCTTGCGCTCGTGAATAATCGATTTGGCCACCGCCTCACCCACGTTGCGCACAGCGTTTAGTCCGAAACGAATGCGCGGTTCCTGCGCCGCGAGTGACTCCGCCACAACCGTGAAGGTGGAATAACTTTCATTGATGCTCGGCGCGAAAATTTTAATGCCCATTTGTTTGCACTCATCAATTTCAATCGTGATACGATCCATATTATGCTGATCGCTCGTCAACAACGCGGCCATGAACTCCGTGGGATAGTTCGCTTTCAAGTATCCGGTTTGATAAGCGATGAGCGCGTAACACGCGGCGTGCGACTTGTTGAATCCATACTCCGCGAACTTTTCCATACTGCCGAAAGTGGCGGTGGCGATTTCAGCGGAAATGTTATTTTTCGCACAGCCGGCCAAAAATTCCGCTTTCATTTTTTCCATCAGCGCGGCGATCTTCTTACCCATGGCCTTGCGCAAAGTATCGGCCTGGCCGCCAGTAAAGCCGGCCATGTCCTTTGACAATTGCATCACTTGTTCCTGGTAAACAATAACCCCGTAGGTATTTTTCAACGAATTGGCCATGACCGGGTGCAAATATGTGATTTCTTTTTGGCCGTGTTTGCGGGCGATGAATTCGTCCACCATTCCCGAATTAAGCGGGCCCGGCCGATACAGCGCCACCATGGCGATCAAGTCTTCAAATACGGACGGCTTCAACATTTTTAAATAACGCTTCATGCCGCTCGATTCGAATTGGAACACGCCCGTGGTTTCGCCGCGCTGAAAAAGTTCGTAAGTTTTTTTATCATCGAGCTTTAAATCATCAACTTTTATTTTTACGCCATGCATTTTTTCGACAATTTCGCACGCTTTTTCCAAAATGGTTAAATTTTTCAAACCAAGAAAGTCCATCTTCAAAATCCCCAAATCTTCCACCGGATGCAGCGAGTATTGAGAAATGATCGCTGCTTCCTGATCGCGCGCGTACTGGCACGGACAATAATGATCAACCGGCTCGCGCGTAATCACGACGCCGCAGGCATGCGTCGACGCGTGCCGCGCCACCCCTTCCAACTTTTTGGCGAAGTTAAGCAAGCGCTTCGCATCGTCATTCGTATCATACATCTGCTTTACTTCCACGACCGAAGTTAACGCCTCGTCAAGATCAACGCCCATCGGAATCAACTTCGACAGCTGATCGCAAAAATTGTACGGCATATCAAGCACTCTCCCCACATCCTTCACCGCCGCGCGTGCCGCCATGGTGCCAAACGTGATAATCTGCGCCACATGATCCTTGCCGTATTTATTTTCAACATAGCGTAGCACCTCCTCTCGCCGCTCATCGGCAAAGTCCGTATCAATATCAGGCATGGAAATACGATCCGGATTTAAAAATCTTTCGAACAGCAAATCATAAGCCATCGGTTCTAGGTTGGTGATGTTCAATAAATAGGAAATAACACTGCCGGCCGCGCTACCACGACCGGGGCCAACGACAATGCCGGTATTTTTCGCCCAATTGATAAAATCTTGAACAATCAAAAAATATGAAGCATAACCGGTTTTCTGAATTACGCCGAGCTCATAGTTCATGCGGTCAAGTACTTTTCGGTTTTTCTCACTTAACTCGGCCGCAAACGGATCAAACCCGTATCGTCGCTTTACATTTTCAACGCACATGTTCTTCAAATAATCAAAATCCGTGATTCCTTCCGGCACCTCATACACCGGCAGCTGAAGTTTGCCTAGCGGGATTTCCAAATTGCACATTTCCGCCACTTTGTTGGTGTTTTCCAAAACTTCGAGGTGGTCGCGGAACCGATCCTCCATTTGCGCGGACGTGGGCACGGAAAAATCTTCTCCCATGTAACTCATGCGATCCTTGTCGGCCAAGGTCTTCTTCGTCTGCAAACAAATAAGAATATCGTGCGCTTCCGCGTCTTCACTGTTCAGGTAATGACTATCAGTGGTGGCCACGATTGGGATATTCAGACGCTTGCCGATGTCATACAAACGATTATTAACCACTTTTTGTTCCGGAATATTCGGATGATGCTGAACTTCCAGAAAAAAATTTTCTTTACCGAAAACGCCGATGTATTTATTTAGCAGGCCTTCAATCTTCGCCTCGCTTCCGCCACGCAAGATATTACGAGGAATTTCACCGGCCAAGCAAGCCGTTAAACAGATAATTCCTTCATGATATTGATTCAACAGCTCCCAGTCGATGCGCGGCTTGTAATAAAAACCCTCAAGGTGGGCAATGGTCGTCAGCTTGATCAAATTTTGATAACCAACGTAATCTTTCGCCAATAAGATAATATGAAACCGATCATCCTCGCCCGCTTCTTTGCGTTTACGATTTTCCACGATGTACATTTCACAACCCACGATCGGCTTCACGCCGGCCGCTTTGCATTTTTGATAAAACTCAATCGCGCCGTACATCACGCCGTGATCGGTCAGAGCCACGGCCGTCATGCCGTCCGCTTTCACTTTATCAACCAAATCGCCGATCTTGGTCAGACCGTCGAGCAGGGAGTAGTGGCTGTGGATGTGTAGTGGCGTATACTTCATAGAACTGGGGAGTCCGGAGTCAAAAGGTAAAAGTCAAAAGTCCAGCATACAAACAACACAATAATCTATACGACCATGGCTTTAGACTTTTACCTTTGTGCGCCATAGGACGCCCGCCCGCAGCGCTACTGCGCAACAAGTTGTGGGCAGGCACTCGTCCTTCGGCGAGGACTTTTGACTTGCGATTCGGACTTTAGACTTTTACCTTTTGACTTTAGACTTGCGACTCCAGCTTTTTACTGCCCCCATTTTATCACACCCGCGCTTGTTTCTCAAAGGAAAAATTATCCACCAATTACACCATTTTTTCGTAAAACAAACTTGTGAATAAATCACTTGACAAAA
>MFGM01000053.1:0-1219 GCA_001778275.1 Candidatus Falkowbacteria bacterium RIFOXYC2_FULL_48_21
AGGAGGCGGAAAAAAATCATTTGAACGTGATTATCGCTGGCCATATTTCTTCCGACTCCATCGGCATGAATTTATTTTTGGATGAATTGGAAAAACGCGGCGTGGAAGTTATCACCGGTTCCGGCCTTATTCGCGTGAAAAGATAAAAAAGAAAAACCAAAATTACCGCAACCGTTTACGGTGCGTGCCGGGTGATTTGTAAGCTGGCATAGCACACAAATCGCACAGAGCGCAGCCTCCTCCTTCGCGCTCTGCGCTTCGGAGGATGCAAAAGGCGTGCGGTAATTTACTGTTTGGTTCATTGACAACAAGGAGAAAAAATGAGCAATGACAAAGACTCCGAATTGATTGACACGAAGAAGTCGGACGAGGCAGGTGAACGGGTTGGGACGTCGGAGCGGACGACAAAAACATTCGCTAGAGTGGTAATGAAACGGAAACAAGAAATGCCTAAGGCGGCAATAATTACAATGGCATTTTTAGTGTTGGCCGCAATGATCGCGATAGCCGTGATTTTCCTGTCGGGAAACAAAGTAAAGAAAAGTGGCGCCGGTGAGGAAACGGGTTCGTTGGCATCGGGCCAGACATTGGCGGAGAGAAAAAGAGTTGCATTCCATAGAATGAGATACGAGAAAGAATTGAACGCCATCGAAGAGGAACATAGCAGGTTACAGTGGCAAGAAGAGTTACAACGACAAGATTCGGGCGCGGTGGTTATTCCAAACGTGCGGATCAAAGTGGAGTCGCGCGTCGGCGAGAATAAGCTTGATCTCGAAGTCACAATGCCGAATGAAGAAAGGTTGCTTTACGTTTGCGTACCGGCGAGGTGAGGCATGAATCTTTTATCTGAAGTTCAGAAATGGTTTACGACCGCGGATACGAATACGCAGGTATTCGTTTTCTTTACGTCCTCGTTAGTGATTGGCGCGTTTGTCGGCTGTCTCATTGTGGCGAAAATGTTGGGGTGCAATCTTTGAAAAAGGAGGTGGAGAAATGTCGGAAAGGCAAAAAACAGAATCGAAAAAGCGCCCCTTTGATCCGAGCCTGAACTGGCCGTATCCAACAAAAGATATGGAGCCGCCACCGTCAAGCATGCGTTTTTACTTGGTTGTCGGAATCGTCATCGTTCTTGTAGTGGTGGCGTTGACATTCGGCGTGATATTTCTGACGCACGAGACCGGGCCGGGAGAGGCGGGTCCGGTGCCGTTTCAGCGAACGG
>MFGM01000053.1:1242-2214 GCA_001778275.1 Candidatus Falkowbacteria bacterium RIFOXYC2_FULL_48_21
GTTTGTCGACGATCAGATGAACAGCGGCGATACGCGCGATTATCTGTGCAAACCAAAGGAATAAGGAGAAAAAAATGACAGCGAATACCAACTTTCCGGAAAAGCCGAAAATCAAAAGTACAGTCGCGACCATACAGGCCATATTCCGACGCTGGGGAATGCTGTCGGATAGGCAACGTCGCTCCGCTACGCTTCGAGCGATGAAAGATTTTGACACGCAGCGATCTCCCGCGGTGCGGGACAGCGGTTGGAGCGGGTTTGTCGGAGGGAAGAAGCGGGATGATGACAATGTTCTTTGATCGATCAAACAACGGGGGCGAGCATGGACAACGAAACATTTTCGCACAGGCTTGATGAACACTGGCGACGGGACATGGATGAATTGACTCGCGAAATGTCGCGCGAGCCGGCCGGTTTTTGCGACTGCTTGGTTGGGGTGGGAATGTTGGGCTTGTACCTGATTTTTTTGCCGATTATTTGGCTTAACGAAAAAATTGGCAAGGAGAAGTGACATGAGTAACGATAACAAGACCGGTGCCGATAGTGAGAAACAACCGAAGCCTGAAGCTGACAATGATTGGTTTGTTCAAAGCCCCGTGCCGGTTCCGGAAGCGTGTCCGAGCTCGCGGATCAATCTGGCTGTGCCTATTTTTGAGAAGCGCGTTGTCAAGTGGTTTTACACGTTGATCGGCGTGAGCGTGGTTGTTATTGTGGCGCTGATTGTATTTCTGGTTAGCGCATTGCTTGACGATGGAAACCGGGGCAAAACGTCAGAGTTGTCATCCCACCCCATCACGGCCAAGTCGCAATCGGCGACGAAATCGGTGCCACGGGCTGGACCTTTGGCGCCAACGAGAGCTAACGAAGCGCAAAACGGGGTGTCCGCGGATATGCGTTTTGTCGGGCAGAGCGGCGAGCCGGTAGGTATTTTTGTGAATGATTTGCCCGAGGGTGACATGAAAGTTTTTTTCA
>MFGM01000053.1:2241-9177 GCA_001778275.1 Candidatus Falkowbacteria bacterium RIFOXYC2_FULL_48_21
GGAACGTCAACGAAGCGGACGTGAAAAGTGATTTTTTACCAAACGTGCTCATGGGGCCGTTGTGGTTGCTTGTCGGGTATGTGCTAAAGCGCGCCGGCGCGCATCTGGTTCACCCGATAAACGAAGAGCGGTTAACCGTTCTTTACGGTCGGAGCGAGGCCGGGCTGGTCAAAAATCTGCAGGACGATAATCGCCTGTATGATCCAATCGTGGTAAAGGACGCAGAGTTCACCGCGTGGGTGGTGGAACAGCGGGACGCGATTATCTTCACGATCGCGGAGTGGGAAGAAGAAAAAAAGTCGTTGCCGCCGCTGTCGGATATTTTGGGATCAGCGGATGATATTGAAGGTGGCATGGAAATGATGTGTTACCTCACCGGAGAAAACTATGACGACGGAATGCTTTGTTATTTCGGGGGCGAACCGTCGCGTGGTAGAAAACATGAAGGTGTTGACCTTGGCGAAGATCCGGAGCTTGAACCGGACATCGCAAAGTTTCTGGAAGAAATAAAAGATCCGTTCAGCGAACCGGCGAGCGATACGCCACTGAAACAGTTGCCGGCAAAGGGTTCGGATGTTTTTCCGGAGCCGCCGGAAAAAGACAAAAAAGAGTGAATTTAAAAGGACGCTGATTCCGTGGAATCGCGTCCTTTTTCGTTCTATGGATCCGCCTCGATGGACGGCTCCGATTCTTCATCGTCGTAGTCCGGCACGCCGGCCGGGTAAATGATTTGTGCCACCAGCTGGAAAACCTTTTCCAGTGTTAGCGGCGATTGCCGACCCGGCGTTTCGTTGACGTAAATAACAAAGTTTGTTCCGGGGAAGAGAAATACATCCGCGCCCGGGTCTTCGGCCAGTAGAGCATCTTTCAGCTTGTCCATCCCATTCAGCGATCCATCAATCTTCGTCACGCCGATGCAATCACGATGCGTGATGGGATAGACGTATTTTGTTACGAAAGCCCCGACTTTGTACGTGGCGTTTCGCTTGTCCCGGAGAAAGGTTCTAATTCCTTTTCGGGTAAAAGTGGTCGGTTGTGCCAGCACGAAGTTGGTGCCGTTGACGTTTACCCACTTGGCCTCCTCTAACATTTTGCGCAAGCGATTGGCCGACGTCTTCTTGTGCCACCACGCGCGGATCATTAGCAAGCCGAATAGGATTCGGCCGGCTTTTGAATACTCTTCACCCGGCAGCATTTCCACAATTTCCCACGGTCCGCGACTCATGGTGACCGGCACAAGCTGGTGATCGGGATATTGCAGATTGAATACCCGAAGATCAGATCGGAGCCGTTCCTTCACGAATATCGTTTCCGGCGTGTCGGAATAAACGACTCCTTCATTCCGGTAAAGCGTGGCCAGCTTTTCGATTTCGCCGAGGAGCGGATGAGTCAACTCTTCCGCATACTTGGTCATGATTGTCTGGCAGAAATTCAGCCCGGGCTTTTCTTCGAGTGCTGTGAATCGCGTCATGATCTCGCTCATGTCCGTTTGAAACACCCATAGGCGCTCCACGGTCAGTTGCAAGTAAAGCGCGCACAACTTGTCGAAGAAAACCCGATCCACCTTGACAGTCGGCTGGCCGGCACGTCGACGTTTTTCCTGCTCATACCAGTGTTGCATCGCGTACAAACCGGCCGTCATCTTGGTCAAGTCGTCAACCTCGTCGTTTTCTACGCCGATGTTGTAAATGAATTCCGCCACTTGCCACGGCCCGCGTTTGGCGATGATAACGTTGATTGGTAGTCCTTCCGTGTTTATTGATTGTTTCTTTTCCCAAACGGCCTCGGGCGCGGCATTAACTTTGCCGGCGCTGTCAACGTAGTCGGCGCGGAAAGCGATGTCGCACGCGATCGGATCGTTTCGCAGTTCGGGAAATCGATCAAGCATCGCACTCGCGGCACTGGGCCAGCGAAGTCGATCCTGGTGATGGTCGATGTTGAATTCATCGAACAGTTTTCCGGTGTCAAGATGATATGGTGTTTCCCCCGGCTTAGCCGGGCGGCGTAGGCGCTTTCCTTGGGGTACGAATTCATGTTGGCACTGCTCGATTTTCATCGAAAGTGCCAGCAAAAGCTCGAACGTTGTTGCGATCGAATCGTTATCCGGATCGCGGTGGTTAACGGCTGTGATCTGTCCCATCGAAAACCTCCAAAAGCTATATTGTTAATATACAATTATGACCAATTATTATAGCGTAATTTCAATAAAATGTCAATAGGGGCAATTAGTCTAATTTTAAGCAATTTTTTAGGTTAAGTCAAGGATGGGGGCTTTTGTTGTAAAATTGGTTAAGTTTTGGTATGGTTAAAGTGAAATGGCGGAGCTGCAAGTCTAGAGTCAAAAGTCAAAAGTCCAATATGCAGTTAATATCTCCGGCAGGCAATTTGGATAAACTCAAAACCGCTTTCGCCTTTGGCGCGGATGCGGTGTATTGCGGTATTCCGGATTTTTCTTTGCGCGTGCGCATCAACGAGTTTGATTTGGCCTCGCTTTACGAAGGAGTGAAGTATGCACATGCGCGCGGCAAAAAAGTTTACGTCACGCTCAATATTTTTGTGCACGAGAGGCACTTGGTTGAGATCGAAAAGCACCTCGCGGCGTTGAAAATCATCGGCCCGGATGCGCTGGTTGTTTCCGATCCGGGCGTATTGCAAATCGTGAAGAAAGTTTGGCCGGAAGTGAAGATTCATTTGTCAACGCAGGCGAACTGTACGAACTCGGCCGCGGCGCGATTTTGGTTTGAACAAGGGGTTAGCCGAATTATTTTGGCGCGGGAAGTGACGCTTGAAGAGATAAAACAGATTCATGTAACCGTGCCGGCAGTCGAGTTGGAATGTTTTGTCCACGGCGCCATGTGCATGTCGTATTCTGGGCGGTGTTTATTGTCGAAATATTTTTCCGATCGCAGCGCAAATCTTGGAGATTGTAGTCAGCCGTGCCGATGGAAATATCAAGCGCATAGTAGAGACGCAAAATCTTGCATCTGCATAAAAAGTGAAAAATCCAAAGGCGCAAAGACAACGGATGCGAATCAGCCGGAAAAATTATTTGAAATGGACGAGGATGAGCACGGCAGTTACATAATGAATTCGAAAGATTTGTGTTTGGTGGAATATTTGCGCGAGTTGGAAGACGCGGGAATCGTGGCGGGGAAAATCGAGGGGAGGGCGAAGAGTGCGTATTATGTGGGAGTGGTGACGAGAGTATATAGACAGGTGATAGAAGGGCAAAGAGCAAGGGGCAAAGGGCAAAAAAAGGTTGAAGGGCAAAAAGGAAAAAATAAAAAATATTTGGAAGAGTTGGGAAAATGTCAGAATCGGGGGTTCACGACCGGTTTTTTGTTTGGAAAGGAAATGTGCGAACAAAACACGGACGCGGGTCATGCCGCGTGCGCGTGGGAGTTTTGCGGCGTAGGCGTAGGGACAGAATCACATTCTGTCCCCCTCTCCGCCACCGGCGGAAAACACAATCGGTTAATCCCAATCCGCGTGCACAATCAGATATTTGTCGGAGACGAAATCGAGTTGGTCGTGCCGCGTGGGGAGAATGTTGCCATGACCGTTGGCAAAATGTATGACGAGAAGGGGTTGGCAATCACCGAGGCGCATGGCGGGCAGGGAAAAATTATTTGGTTGGCGGTGGATAAAGAGGTGCCGGAGCGGACGTTGATTCGGCGGAAATTGTAGAGACGCAAAATTTTGCGTCTCTGTTGTCGTGGCGTGGTTGGTTCATCGTCACAAAGGAGGATCCAATCAAACCGTAAATCGCGATTACACCAACCATTGACAAAATCATTTTGTTATCGCAAGATGTTTCCGTTGACGTGATCCGTAGTCCTTTCACAAGCGAGGTGATTAAATGAAAGTTTGCTCTAGGTGTTACACGGAAATGAATGATCAGATTAAGGCCTGTCCCAATTGCGGGCAAGTCATGCAGGCGCCGAATCGACCGCGACTGCCGTTTGGTCTTAAGGTGAGGGGCGAAGCGCCGGTCGGGGCGGAAATGTTTCACGGGTTTGCCGTTACGGAGTTGAAAGCGGGCGATGAGTTTCGAGAAAAAATTGACGCCTTTGAATCAGCCTATTCAATCCAGCTGTTTCGCAGATCAAGGCTGATATGGCTTTGGGCGGAAGGTGAATGGGGAAATTGCTTTCCTCTGTGTAAGATATCAGTAGACACTGACGGTTGGATATTTGCTTTTGCGTCCAGTCATGGTTTTGATATTGAACGGCGATCGAAGTTGAATCGAAGGACATGTAACTACGCAAGCTGTTGGCGATTGAAGTAGAACCATAATCCCGCGGCCGCAATGCCGTGGCGTTGACGGCCGATGGCAAAGATATTGTTTGTTGCGAAGAAGTGGTGGTGATTGACGGACACAACGCGATCATTTTCCCACCGGCCGTGTTTGCCGAAAACAAGATTTTGGCCAATCCGACCAAGCACCGTTTTTCTTACGATCAGCCCATGAAGGCGGAGACGTTGCGGCTTTGGCTTTCCAGTCTTGTGAATAATGGTCGGTTGGAACAAAGCGGCCGGGGTCAGTTCTTCGCCGAGTATCGGATGCCGAACAAACTGGACAAAACGCGTTTCATCACTGACATCCGCTACTGTCCGGATCAGTTGCCGGAGGGTGGTGTGAAGATTGATTTGGATTTTTAACAACCGGAACGCAAAGGAGGTTCTCATGATTGAGTGGCAGGCAACAGTGAAGCGAGCGTATGATTTGGGTCAGCGATTGCTCGGCGCGTCGGAGTCGAAAAAGCGGTTTGTTCGTTTGGCATTCGGAACGCACGTGTTGCAATTGTGCTGGGACAAAGAGGACACGATGGAGCTCCGCGTTTCCGAGCCCGGAGTGAAGGAAACGCAGACGGCGCGATTGAGTTTGCGCCCAGGCAAGGATCAGCTCGTGAGTGGAGTCGTGGTAACAAGGCAGGGACAGTCGGAAGAAGAGTTGAAGGCGCTGCTTGATGAGTTGCTGGAAAAGTGGCAACTGGCTCAAGGCAAGCTTTCCAATTGAATGATGGCCGCCCGTATTATCGGGCGGTTTTTTTGTAGAATTAAACAAAAAAATTTTGTATATAAAACTACTATTGACATTTATATTGCTTTTTGATATGTTTGCAAGTCCCGTTAAACGGGCGGTTCGTTAACAACCAATGGAGGTGCTGGAATGTTTTTGATTATCATGGCGGTGATTTTCGTTCTGGTGGGGATTTTTGTCCCCATGATCATTCCCAAGACGACCAAGGAGTACGATCGGAGGACCAATCAAACAGTGGAGTATAGTTTGCGCTGGGTTCGGTTTCTCGTGCGCGGTGTGGCGTTGGTTCTGGCAACTTTTTTCCTGTTTCTCACGAGCTACGTCACGGTAGATCAGGATCAGGTAGGACACCTGAAGAGGATTTACCTGGCCAGCGACATGCCGGCTGGACAGATTGTGGCGTTGCCTGGGCAAAAGGGACCGCAGGCTGAAATTCTCGGACCCGGATTCCACTTCATTCCGCTGGTGCGGGTGCTGAACGACTTTGAGGAGTATCCGATCATCACGGTTCCGGAAGGTAAGTATGGTTTTATTGTGGCTCGGGATGGCAAGCCACTCGACGCCTACATGGCGTCGGAATGGCCGACCGGAGAGATTGAGAAGTATCTGGATGCTTCTTATTTCCTCGGATTTGGCGATGATTCGCCGCGGGGCTTCAAGGGGCCACAGCTGACGGTACTGACTCCGGGTCAGTATCGGCTCAATCATTACCTTTTTGAGGTGAACGTGGAGGGCGAGGCTCTCGACATTCCGGCCGGATTTGTCGGCGTGGTGAAGAGCAACGTTGGTGAAATATACGTCGGCGAGCCGATCGTGCCGGAGTCGATTGTCAAGTCGTTTATGGATGCGTACAAGTTCGAAGCGGCCGCAGCATCCCAGACGGCAATTGACAAGATCAAGGCGCATGGCGCTGATGTGCCGTCACCTATTTCCGAGGGAGAGGCCAAGCAGGTGGCACTTGGCGCGCTGTCCGTACCGATCGTTCCACGTGGCTACAAGGGCGTGTGGTTGGAGGTGCTGAATCCTGACCGCTACTACTTGAATACAAAGGCGTATCAGGTGGACCTATTCGATACGCGCATCCAGACGTGGGAGTACAAAGGCGGATTCAAGCATCGTTGGATTGATCTCGAAATCGATAACGAGGGCAAGCTGGTTCAAAAACAGAGGGAACAAGATATTCCCGTTATTGATGGCGCAGCCGACTCTGCGACTGTCCTGAAGATTGAGGGCTGGGAAGTGTATCTCGAGTCGCGAATTTTGGTGCAGGTAACGCCGGAGAACGCACCATTCGTCAAGGCAACGGTGGGCAATATTGACGCGGTAGAGAACAAGATCATCACTCCGACCTATAAGTCGGTATCGCGAAATGTTCTCGGCAACCAGGGACGTCAGGTGCTCGACATTCTGTATCATCGCGATGTGCTTGAAGACGCGGTGGAGTCGGCAATCATTCCTGAAGGGTTGAAGGCCGGCCTCATCATTCGAGAAGTGCGATTTGGCGATCCGGCCGTGCCGCCGGAACTGTTGATTCCGGGTAAGCGTATGCAGCTCGCTACGCAGCTCAAGCAGACATATGTGGAAGAACAGGCAGCGCAGAAGGAAAGAATTAATGTGGAAAAGGTGCGCGCGCAGGCTGACAAGCAGGGAGAGCTGATGGGCGCGGAAATCGCCAAGCAGGCCGCGGAGCAGACGCGTGAACAGCAGAGGCTGCTCGGCGAAGGCGAAAAGCTGCGGTTGCAGGCCGTGGCTGAAGGTCAGAGATCACAGCAGGAAGTGTTCGGCCAGGACAAAACGTTTGAACTGGCCATGATGCAGATGATTCTCGATGCCGCGGTGAAGAATCCGAACATCGTGAAGGTGCCGAACGTGCTGGTCAGTGGAAATGGTAG
>MFGM01000054.1 GCA_001778275.1 Candidatus Falkowbacteria bacterium RIFOXYC2_FULL_48_21
GTCCTCAGGCGGACAAATTTTTTTTAATTTTAGTATTTTTAGTTTTACTTATTTCAGTATTTATGCCAAGTGCAGTTATTAAAAAGGGTAAGGGAAAAATTTTCAGTATCGCGCTCGCGGTTATTTTGGTTTGTTTCTTCTTTTTTACGTTCGGTCTTGTTGTCGGCAAGATTGGGGCGGGCAAACTTAGTTTCAATGTAAATCCGGATTTATACGCGGAAACGGAGTTGTCGGCCGCTTTTAACAATACTTTATTCAAACAAGTCTGGACGATTATTCAGGATGATTATGTTGATAAAGGTAAGTTGGTGGACAAAGATTTGTTTTACGGCGCATTGGCCGGATTCGTGAATGGCGTCGGTGATCCGTATACCGTTTTTCTCGATCCGGAAACAACCAAGGATTTTGAAGATCAAATATCCGGGCAGTTTCAAGGCATCGGCGCGGAGATTGATATGCGAGACGGTGTGATTATCATCGTGGCACCATTGCCCGATACGCCTGCGGCGCGCGCCGGACTTCAGCCGCAAGACAAAATTTTTGCGGTTGACGGCAAGGAGGTTTTTGGCATGAGCGTGGATGATGTTGTGCGTCTGATCCGCGGCGAAAAAGGCACGATTGTGAAGTTGCTTATCGCGAGTGGCGAGGAAGATCCGCGAGAAGTCAGTATTATGCGTGAAGTGATTGAAATCAAGAGCGTTAAATGGACGTTTCGCGATGACGGCATCGCTTATGTGAAAATAAACGCCTTTAATGAAGATACCAACGCTCTGTTTGATAAGTTTATTAAAGAGGCTAAAACGAAAGAGCTAAAAGGATTGATTTTGGATTTGCGCAACAATCCCGGTGGCCTGCTTGACGCATCGCTTCAGATTTCAGCGAATTGGTTGAAGAAGAAGTTGATTTTAGTGGAAAAATTTGGTGACGGCAACGAAATGAAATACGATTCAGACAATAACGCGCCGTTGGAAAATTATAAAACCGTTGTTTTAGTCAATCAAGGGAGCGCTTCGGCATCGGAGATCGTGGCCGGCGCACTGCAGGATAACAAGGCGGCGACCATCATTGGCAAAAAAACATTTGGCAAGGGGTCGGTTCAGACTTTAAAAAAGTTACCGGATGGCTCGTCCGTGAAGATTACCATTGCCAAATGGCTGACGCCGAGTGGTCGCAGTATTAGTGACGAAGGCGTGTCGCCTGATGTAGTGGTGGAAATAACAAAGAAGGACGTTGACGACAAAAAGGATCCGCAGTTGGAAAAGGCGGTGGAGTTGTTGAAGTAAGAAATAAATTACCGCATCCCTTTAGGGTGCGTTATGCGGTTTAAGCACCCTTGGACAAGGAGCACCCTAAAGGGATGCGGAAAGAAGCTTTTTTATGCAAGTAATTTTTTTAAAAAACCAACAAAACGCCGGTCGCAAGGGCGAAGTGAAAAAAGTGGCCGACGGTTTTGCGTTGAATTTTTTGATTCCCAACAAAATCGCCTTGCCGGCCACGCCCGCTAACGTGAAAACTTATTCGGTTTTGGCCGACGGTACGGTTGACTCTGTTGCGGCTCACAAGGTGGCCTCCCAATCGCTGGAAAAGCTGGCCGCGGCTATTCGCGGCGTCACGCTCAACTTCGCGGAAAAGGCGGATGACAAGGGTACGCTTTTTGCCGGTATTTCTCGCGATCGCTTGGCCGTTGAATTGACCGCGCAAGGCGCGGCCGTCAAACCCAAACAGATTGAGCTTGATGAGCCGATCAAAAAGCTGGGCGATTTTAAAATTACCGTGACGTTGAAGCCTGATTTGAAAAGTGCATTCCGGATTATAATCAAAAAAATAACGGCCTGACGTTTTTGTTATTTTTTTTGATTTTGTTAAATTTCTTCTTAATTTCCTTTCAATTTCTTTCAAATTTTACTATGTCTAAATTTATCTTCGTCGTCGGCGGAGTCATGAGCGGCGTGGGCAAGGGGATTGCCGCCGCGTCTATCGGCCGAGTACTTCAATCAAAAGGTTATCGTGTGTCCGCGATTAAAATTGATCCCTACATTAATATTGATGCCGGCACCATGAATCCGACCGAGCATGGTGAAGTTTTTGTGACCGAAGACGGCGATGAGACAGATCAGGATCTTGGCAATTATGAACGTTTCCTTGGCGAAAATATTTTGTCCGACAATTACATGACCACCGGTCGGGTTTATCGCACGGTCATTGAAAAAGAACGCAACCTTGAATATGGCGGTAAGTGCGTGGAGGTGGTGCCGCATATTCCGGAAGAGGTGATTCGACGGATTGACAATGCCACGGCCAAGAGCCGAGCGGATATTATGTTGGTGGAAGTGGGTGGCACGGTCGGAGAGTATCAAAACTTGTTGTTTCTCGAGGCGGCGCGTATGATGAAAATGCGAAATTTTCAAGATGTGATTTTTGTTTTGGTTTCGTATTTGCCGGTACCATCGAAGGTTGGCGAGATGAAAAGCAAACCCACGCAGTACGCCATCCGCACGCTCAATTCCGCCGGCATTCAGGCCGACTTTGTGCTTTGTCGCGCGGAACGCGCGCTCGATGAATCGCGCAAGCGAAAAATCGCCATCTCCGGCAGTGTGTCGCCGGATCATATTATTTCCGCGCCGGACGTTGACTCGATATATGAGATTCCTATCTATTTCAACGGTGAGCAGATTGGCGAAAAGATCATGAAACAGTTCGGCTTGAAGCGCAAGAAGTCAGCTCCCGGTCTCGGCGATTGGCAGAGGCTGGTACGCAAGATTGAAACGGTAAAAAGGGAAGTGCGGATTGGCATCGTAGGCAAGTATTTCAAAACCGGCGACTTTGTTTTGAAGGATTCATACATTTCCGTTATCGAGGCGGTGAAGCACGCGGCGTGGCGGCAGAACTTGAAGCCGACAATTGAATGGCTGAACGCCGATGATTATGAAACAGTGCCGAAGCAATTGGCGGAGTTAAAAAAGTTTGACGGAGTAATCGTGCCCGGCGGTTTTGGCGGACGAGGCACGGAGGGCAAGATCGCGGCCATTCAATATTTGCGAAAAAATAAAATTCCGTTTTTCGGCCTTTGCTACGGTATGCAGCTCGCGGCCATTGAGTTTGCGCGGCATGTTTGCGGCCTAAAAAACGCGAACTCCACGGAAATCGATCCAAAAACCGATGCGCCGGTCATTCACGTCATGCCGGAACAAGAGAAAGTGCTGTTAGCCGGCCGTTACGGCAACACCATGCGCCTTGGCGCGTATCCTTGCGTACTTGACAAGAAGTCACGCAGCTTTGCCGCGTACGGGGAGAAGCAAATTTTCGAGCGTCATCGTCATCGTTACGAATTCAACAATGAATTCCGCCAAGCGCTCGGCGAGCGCGGCTTGCTTTTTGCCGGTTTGTCTCCGGACAATCGCTTGGTGGAAATAATTGAGATTCCGGATCACCCATTTTTCGTGGCCACGCAATTTCATCCGGAGTTCAAATCGCGACCGCTGACCGGGCACCCGTTGTTCAACGCGTTTGTGGCGGCGGCGATAAATAAGCGCGGTGGTAAATAACGCCGGGGGAGTTAAGCGAAGCGGCACGCAGTCCGATTTCATTACAGAAAAAATAAAAAGAGCTCGCCGTGGCGAAGCTCTTTTGTTTCGGAATTATTCTTTCTTTGGCAAAGGACTTTTGTAAAATTGCGTTTGGCCGGGATCGATCGGCGGATCGCCTTGCTTGCGAAATTCCGCTTTTGGTCGCAGGATCGCCGCCACGAAGCGTTCGTTTTGGTGCCGGTCATTCATCACCTCGACCAGGCAATGCACCTTGCGCATTCCGCGCGATAATTTTTCTTCGATCGTCGTTTCCGCCGCGAGGATGGCTTGTTCGTCTGTGGAAAAGATATGTTGTTCCGTGGCGCATTCCGGCATGTAATAGTCAAGATCTTTGTCCCAGACGCAAAAATTGAATCGGTAGTTTTGGGTCATTATTCCTCCTGAATGAACGATTATTGCACATTAAGCCTTTTGTCATCGTTTGTCAATGGGTGATCATGTTAATCGAGTTAATCGCGTCCCAAAGAGATTACTTCGGGATTAATCAGGTTAATCGAATAGTCGGGGGTTAATTGATTAACATGATTAATTACGTTGGCTGTTCTAATAATGCAAAATCTTGTCAATCTTTATCGTTTCTTCCTGTCGATGGCAAATGACTTTGTGAATGTTGGTAAGACCATCAGCCGAGGCTTCAAGAAAACCTTGCATGGCCGCCTCCGCGAACCAGCCCGTTTCCAGCCAATCGAACAGCCATTCGTGCGTAAAGGCGGCTTTTTCTTGGTTGACGCCGGAGCCGATGGCACGCAGCCACTTCTGATTGAAAAGTTCTTGCGAGCCGAGCGGTTCGGACATGATAATGGGTATTCCGAGCGCGGTGTAAAAAGAGAGTTCGCTCGGTTTGGTCCAGAGGATATCCGTGGTTTTGAGCGCGCGGTTGAATTTTTGAAAATAAGATTCCTTGGTGCCGCCGTGAATAATGTGCACGCCGGCGCCGATTTCCGTTCCGAGGCCGTGGCGGTGCAGTTCATCCTTGAAATAACTGTTGACGGAGTTGTGAATGCCGGCGACCAGGATCAAACGGATTTTTTTCTCTTGGATTTTCTTTTTCAGGCTTAGCGCGATGGTCAAGCCGAGCTCGCGTTGCGCCCCGGCACCGCCCACGGCGAACATGAGGGTGAGGGGGTGACGCGCGTGCGTGGGAAAATTGCGGTGGCCGAGGTGGCGGCAAATGGTTTCTTTGTATGGATTCAAATAGTTGCGCCCGGGATCGAGATTGAACAAGCGCTGCCCGAGGTTGCGTTTCAAGATTGATTTATTTTGACCGACCAATTCGTCCGGCAGGGGAAAGCCGGTGACAAAGATATTTTCCGGTTTCACGCCGTACATGGCGAGACGTTCTTCGACGCGATGGGTCGGGGCCAAGTATTTGATGCGACTGGTTTTCGGCTCGAGCGGCGCCCACGCGCGGCTGATGTCGGTGTCGGTGGCGAGACAATAAATTTCACCGGGGTAATTGAAAATTTCCGCCATGAAAGCTGGAATGAAAAAGGTGGAAACGATTGGCAGGGGATTGCGCGCCAATCTATCGATCAAGTGTTTGCCCCACTGCTTCTTTTGAATCAGCGAATAAGTCGATTTGAGTTGAATAATCGGTTTTGACAGGTCGCGTTTGGGGTAAAACGGTTCGATTTGCTGCAGTTTGTCGAAAATATCCCAAGCCAGTTCACCGACCACGGGGAATTTTTTGAAGCGGGAAAAAAACTCATAAATTTTTCGGCTCTGTTCCCAGATGGCTCGGTCAGCGGACGGAATGCCGCGGTAGACGTTCGCATTGATCGTTTCGTGGCGCGGAGCCAAAGCGCGCAACGGATACGCGGCGCGTTGATGGCCGTAGCCCATGTCCACGGCGATGAGGTGGATTTTTTGGTGATGGTTTGGCATAGAGACAATTAAGCAAAGAAACATTTAAACATAGAAGCAATCATGACAGCCCCCATGTTTTTACTGGGGGAGCAGAAAAGCTAATTTCATTTTATCATTTTTTCGGTAAAAGAAAAAGCCCGTCCGATGAAGGACGAGCCTTGATAGTTTACGCTGACCGGCCGAAGGACAGCGTGGCGGCCAGTCGTTGGAGCCATGAGCGTTGATTCAGCTCGCGCGTGTTTTCCATGTTTTCCGAGCGCAAGGCGCGGATCACGCCTTGGCGGCTGGATATTTCTTCGTTGGCGAAACGGAGCTTGTCGCCGAGCATTTTGGCGATGTTCCAAATGACTTGTTGGATCAGTACGGGCATGGATAAGCGAAATTCGTTGAACTTGTCGCGGTCAATGACTAGCGTTTCCAAGCGAGCGGAAGAGGCGATGACGGTGGCGGTGCGTTTGGCGTTTTCTTGCACCAAGCAGACTTCTCCGATCACGGCGCCGGGGGTGAACTTGTGAACGATTGAGCCATTCACTTTCACGACGGCTTCTCCGTTTCTGATCAGAAACATCTCGTTGCCGA
>MFGM01000055.1 GCA_001778275.1 Candidatus Falkowbacteria bacterium RIFOXYC2_FULL_48_21
ATCAAATTATAATTTAATCGGTCACACTTGTCAATATAACCCGACCGTGTATAATATGGATGTATGAAAAATTTTCAAGTGCTAAAAGTTAAAAATGCGCCGGTTATTTGCCATATACCACACAGCTCAATTCGCATTCCGACGGAATTTGCGAATGATTTTTCATTATCTAAAAACGAATTAAAACACGAAGCGTTACAAATGGCTGATTTATACTCCAACGAACTGTTTGCACCGTTGCTCAAACGGTTTGGCGGCTTTGTCGCCAATTTCAGTCGCGTGGTGGCAGACGTAGAGCGTTTTTCGCCGGACAAAAAAGAACCAATGGCCAAAGTCGGCATGGGCGCGCTTTATACTCGAGCATCCGATGGTAAAACCATTCGCCGCTTAACGCCGGCCGGACGAAAACATTGTCTTGATTCATTGTATCGGCCATATCATCGCGAACTGACCGACAATGTAAAACAATGCCTGAAAAAATTTGGCAAATGCTTGATTCTCGATTGCCACACTTTTCCCGCCACTCCGCGTCCCTACGAACCGGATCACAAAACCAATCGACCCGACATTTGTCTTGGCATAGATAAATTTCACACGCCACCCGCATTACTAAAAAAATTGCATGTCAATCTTCGCCGCCGTTTCACAGTCAAAATAAATAGTCCATTCTCCGGCACTATCGTACCGCTAGCATATTACCAAACAGACAAGCGCGTTCAGTCAATCATGATTGAAGTGAATCGAAAGTTGTACATGAACGAAAAAACTTTTACTAAAAACGCCGATTTTCAAAAAATCGCGTCCGTTATTTGTGAAACGATAATCAACAGTCTAAAAATCATCTAACATCCACGTATATACGATGTTGCGGTAGCAATTTGGGGGGAGCGAGGCGAAACCGCATAAACGCTATTATATGACGTGATTTACAATTTATTCAAAGTGAAAATCGTCACAACTCAATACGGCAAGCATTTTACCTTCCCTTCTGCGTTTGCATGGTAAAAGCTCCTTTTCTTTGAAGCCAATTGATCCATAAAAATTCTTTAGCGAGCTTCTGTTCGGATCATAGCAAACCTGAATTTCATCGGAGTTATTCTTGAAAAATAATTCTTTTGCTATCTCTGTAAGTGCTGCCCTTCCATAACCTTTTCCCTGGTGTTTCTCATCAATCATAAGACGGAATATTTTTGATACTTTTTCATTCTCGGGAGTGCCGTATGTTGCAAAGCCAATAATTTTATCTTTAGTATTCAAAATAGCCACCGCTTTTGTTTGAGGATAAAAATTGAGTTCGGCTATTGAAAAAAGGTTACTGGGTAGCGCGCTCATTTGATCTGCACTAACATTAAGGTTTGCGCACTCTTCCCAGTTCGATGAGTTGATTGGCTTCAGTTTTATAGTGACGATTTTTTCCATATTCAAAATTGTAAATTATCTCAACTAACTATTCGCTTTAAGATATAATAATTCGGCCGTCCATGCCCATTGTAATCCCAATGCTTTGGCGCGAGTGCCTCGTCCCACGGCAACGATTCAACCACTTGGAACCCGGCTTGGCCGTACAACCGGCGCAGCATTTCACCCAAACATTCGACGCTAGTCGCGCCCAACCGGGCCGTTAACTCAACGATTTGTCGGCCACGCCGTTTGTACAATGAAAATACGGAAATCAATTGCTTATCAGGCTTGAACCCAAAGCCTGATTTTTTGTCTGCCGCCAAATACAAGGTCGCCCCCATCAATCGATACTCTTCGGCCGTGTGAGGCGTCAGGTAGGCCAACAAGTCCGGCTTCATCGAGTCGCGAATACGCACAAACTCATCCGCATCGGCGACTTCATATTTCATCGCCTTGTCCGGATCAAATTCCGCGCTTTCATCAATCGGTCGATCATCGATATTTTTTCTCTTTTCCGTAAACATATTTTACGATTAACGCTTTTAGACTTATAAATTTCTTCTCTATTTTTCCTCAATTTTACTATTCTAATTTTTCCACTCATTATCTTGCCTCACCAACAACTCCCTCGCTTTCTCCGGCTCCTTCATCAAAGCGAAAACCACCCGTTCCATCCTCGCGCCTTGCGAACCTTTAACCAAAATCAAGTCATTTTCCTTGATTAACTCGCCAACCTTTTTCATCGCTTCGCGCGAATCAACGAACTTCACAATCTCGTGCAATCCGTTTTCTATGGCGCCACGCGCGATCATATCGCTAAACGCACCGACGCAAACCAATAATTTCACGCCCGTGGCGGCCGCTTTTTGACCAAGATCAATGTGAGCCTGTTCGGTAAAGTCGCCGAGTTCAAGCATATCGCCGAGAATGACCACTTTGCGTTCCGCGCCACCCACGTTCAAATCAGCCAACGCATCCAACGCCGCCGCCGCCGCGCGCGGGGAGGAGTTGTAAGTATCGTCAATAATCAGCGTGCTATTTTTTCCCGCAATCAAATTCATCCGCCCCTTCGGCGTTTTGTAATCGCGCAATCCTTCCGACACTTCAATCAAATTCATGTTCAGCGACAAACCCACAGCCGCGGCGATGAGCGCCGAATTAATCTGATGCGCGCCCACCACGCCCGGCAAATAAACCGGCACCGCACTACCTTGATACGCGATTTTGAACTTGATGCCGCTCAAATCCATGTCCCGCCCCTGCTGAATCAATTCAATAGAACGCACGTTTGCCGCTTCGACCTGACCAAAAAAAACCACTTTAGCCTTGACTCGCTTGTGCATCTCTCGAACCAAAGGATCGTCATAACTTAATATGGCGATTCCCTCTTTGCCAAGGTGCGTCACGATTTTTTGCTTTTCCTTGGCAATATTTTCCACTGTTTTAAAGGCTTCAAGATGCGCCGGACCGACTTTCGTGACCACGCCGATGTCGCAAGGGAAATGCTCCGTTAAATAGCCAATGTCGCCCGGCTTATCCGCGCCCATTTCCAACACCAGAATTTCCGGATAATTTTTGTCCTGACCGAAAATCAAACCAAGCGCTCGGCCAAATACTTTCAACCAGCCGAGCGGCGACTTGCCGCCCGTTTCCGCGCCGATAATCGTCAGGGGCACGCCGATTTCGTTGTTATAATTTTTAATGTTTTCCCGCGCGTTAAACTTCGTTTTCAGCACGGCAAACACCGCCTCCTTGGCCGACGTCTTGCCCATACTGCCGGTAATGCCGACGATTTTAGGCTTATACTTATTAACAATCGCCTGGGCTAAAAACGCGAGAATTTTTTCGAGTGTTTTTTTCATAGAAATTATCATTGCTAATATGTATGCGATGCGAATCTACGAATCGTAGTCGAATAGGATTCGTAAAGTCGTATGGATGCCGCCAAGCCTTATCAGCCGTCGATTCGCATCGCACCCATATTGAAACTAGTATTATTGAAGCTCATGATCAATCGCGTCGCGCGACTTTTTATTTAACTTCTGGCGGAACGCCGTAATAATCCAAAATAAACTTCCCCACCTTCACAAAAAGCGGCGCGGCCGTACTCTCGGCGTACTGCGCGTTTTTCGGCTTGTCAATTTTGGAAATAATAACAAATCGCGGTTTATAGAACGGCGCGAATCCGATAAACGTGTGGATATTAATGTCGTGCAAATAACCGCCATTCACCGGATCATAAATTTCCGCCGTGCCCGTCTTTCCACCGACAAGATAGCCCGGGATTTGCGCTTTTTTGGTGTGGCCGTTTTGCACCACAGACACGAGCATGCTGCTCAACAGCTTGGCTGATTCCGGCGAAATCACCTGACTCACGATCCGCGGCTCATTCTTTTTCACCACCTTGCCGTCCGCATCAAGCACCGAGTCAATCACATACGGCTGCATCAATTTGCCGTCATTCACAATGGCGCCATAAGCGCGCAACAATTGAATCGGCGTTGTCGTAATACCTTGACCGAACGAAGCGGTGGCCAAATAAATTTCACCTTTTTCATCTAATGATTTCAAACTACCCTCCGACTCACTGCACA
The DNA here is from genome assembly GCA_001778275.1 of Candidatus Falkowbacteria bacterium RIFOXYC2_FULL_48_21. GTDB lineage: Bacteria > Patescibacteriota > Patescibacteriia > UBA11705 > JABHMO01 > MFGM01. The sequence goes on from MFGM01000055.1 coordinate 3,996, forward strand.
AATCAATGCCCGTCTGCTTGCCAAATCCAAACTCTTGCGAATAGCGCTTGAAATCATCAATTCCAACCTTGCGCGCCACATACACCGCACCGGTATTCAAGGAGAATTCCAAAACATTGGTCATGGTTTGCCAGCCGTGCGCTTTCAAGTCGGAATTGCGAATCGTATGTTTGCCAAACACCACTTGCCCGGTATCATTGTATCCGCTAAAAGGATCAACTACTCCGGCATTAAGCGCCATGGCCATAGTGATCGGCTTGTAAACCGAACCGGGCTCATAATTATCCGCAATGCTCAAATTACGAAAAAGATTCATGTCTTTGATCTTGTTGTATTCGTTCGGATCAAAATCAGGTGCGTTGCACATGGCAAGAATGCTGCCGGTGGCCGGATCCATCGCAATCAGACTGCCGCTCTCGGCGGAAAATTCTTTTACCGTTTTATTCAATTCATTACAAGCAAAATATTGAATCGACTTGTCAATCGTCAACACAAAACTCTGACCGTCCTCTGCCGGACGAAAATCTTTGCCGGCGAGCGCGATCCAACGGCCGAGTGTGTCCGTTTCCGAGTGTAAAAATCCGGCTTCGCCGGCCAATTCTTTGTCATAACAGCCCTCCACGCCGTAGTAGCCTTTTAGAATATTTTTTTCCGCCTGCTTGCCCACAAAGCCAAGCAATTGACTGCCGATGCTTTTCTCCGGATAAAAACGGGCGATTTCCTTTGACCAGCCGACACCTTCCAAATTGTAGGCCTCAATTTGCCGAATTTCCTTTTCGCCAACCAAATGTTTCAGCGGCTCATATGGATCATCTTTTTTTCGCAATTTTAAATTCCAACCATCAATCACACCTTGCGGATCTTCATCAATCAAAACCGTTGAAACGCTTACCCCGGATTTTTCGGCAGTCACCGGTTTGTCGCTTTTTATCGGTTCCAGCCTAAAAACTTCTTTCAGCGCTTGCAAAACTGCGTCCGGATCTTTGATGTCGCGCGGTAAAGCATAAAGTAAATATAAAGTTTTATTCAACGCTACAGGATAATAACGATGGCCGTCCTTCACAATCTGACCTTCTCGGTCGTTTAAATATATTTCCCCGCGCACCGGATAAAGTTGTTTGAAAATTTCATGCTGATCGGACGCGAGCGAAAGGTAATATTGATAATCGAGCACTTGCAACTTGAAGAGTCGCGCAATGATCATCACGGCAAGACAAATAAAAAAAAGAATAATCACGCCGGAACGATAGTCGCGCTTGGCGGCGCCGCCTTGGCCGTACGACTCATATTTAACCATTCTGGTATTTTTGACCAACAAAGTCATAGCGCAAATTGAGAAGAGGAAGCGAATTAAGAGAATTAAGCGAACTAAGCAAATTGAAAAAAATGTTAATTTTCCATTTCCAATTGCGCGGTCGCCCACTCCTCGCGATTCTCATCCCAGCGAAAAATGCGCATCGTATCCACCATCTCCGAATCCGAATACTCATATTGCACCGCCACCTTGCCGCCGATGCGATTGGAATAAACCGTTTTTCGATCCAATACCCGCGGGGTTGTGGTTCGAATGATTTTCATTCTGCCCATTGGCGAGGCAAATATAATCGTCTCTATTTTACCTTTGTCAAACTCCGCGTGCGGCACAATCGAATGGGCCTCAACCGCAAAACCGGATTTGATTTTTTCAACTACGTCGCCCCATTTATCGTTGTTCATAATATTTTACAAGCCAAAAGACGGCTAAACATGGCAATAAGGCAAAAAAAGACAATACGTTAATTATGTATAAATTTTACCTTATTTTTCCAATTTTCGCAAATGAAAAACCCCGCTGATAGCGGGGTCGTTGACATTGACTACTTCTTGTCGGCCGTATTTTGCGCCGCCTGTGCCAAACCGTGTTTCACCTCGTTGTAAACGGAACGAAGAAAAAATCGCGCAATCGTATCCGCCTCTTTGCGCGACAATGAAGCAAAGTCGCGTTTGAGCGCGCCGCCAAGCGCCGCGGCGCTGGTTTTCTGGTTCTCTGGCATTCGTCCAAAAACGAGATAAACG
>MFGM01000056.1:0-8353 GCA_001778275.1 Candidatus Falkowbacteria bacterium RIFOXYC2_FULL_48_21
ATGAAGAAGTGGAATGTGAGGCCGAACGCGCCATTGGCGTTTTTGGCAGAGTTGAAAACGTTGCCGCCACTTGTCGCGCAACTATTGTATAACAGAGAGCAAAAAAGTCAATTCGAGATTGACGCTTTTTTGCGTCCGGAGTATGGCAACGCGCATAATCCTTTTTTGTTTGTCGAAATGAAGAAGGCGGTGGAGAGAATTTGGCTGGCGATTGAGCGAAACGAAAAGGTTTTGATTCACGGTGACTATGACGCGGACGGCGTGACCAGCGCGGCCGTCCTGTTTAAGACGTTAAAAGTGCTTGGTGCCGATGCGAATGTATTCATCCCTCATAGAGAACATGATGGTTACGGTATTAATCCAAATAATTTGAACAATTTCATTGTTCAAGGCGTTAAATTGTTTATTACCGTAGATTGCGGCGTATCAAACGCCGCGGAGATTGACGTTTTGAACGCCGCCGGCGTGGACGTTATCGTTACAGACCACCACGAGCCGCCGCCGGAGTTGCCGCGCGCGTTTGCTATTCTTGATCCAAAGGTGGTGAACAGCGGTTATCCGTTTCCGTTCCTATCCGGCGCGGGCGTGGCGTTTAAGTTGGCCCAAGCGCTATTGCGTGGAGAGCGGCAAGTCCAAAGTCCAGAGTTAAAAGTCAAAAGTCTAGAATTACAAAAATATGGCGGAGGGGAGGGTTTTGAAAAGTGGTTGCTTGATATTGTGGCCGTGGGCACCGTGGCGGATGTTGTTCCGTTGATCGGCGAAAATCGCATTTTAGCGAAGTGGGGTTTGGTTGTTCTCGAAAAAACCCGGAACGTGGGATTGCAAAAGTTGCTGGAAATAATCGGCAATAAAAAATTGGATGCCTACACGATCGGCTTTCAAATCGCGCCGCGCTTGAACGCGGCGGGCCGAATGAAGCATGCGGATGCGGCGTTTAATTTATTGGTTGAAGAAGATGAAACGCGCGCCTCACAGTTGGCGGCTGATTTGCAAAAAAATAATTCCGATCGCCAACGAGCGATTGAAACTGCGTTAACATCGGCCAAGGCGAAGATTACGGACAGATTACAAGAAAAAGTTTTTTTCTTATTTGAAGAAGGCTGGCCGCCCGGCTTGATCGGTCTAATCGCCGGCAAGCTGTGCGACGAGTTGTCGCGGCCGGTGATCGCCATGACGCTGTGTAACGGCAAGGTCGTTGGTTCCGGTCGGAGCGTTGATGGGTTTAACATCACGCAAGGGTTGCAAGCCGTTTGCCAACACTTTGCGCGTTTTGGCGGACACGCGGGTGCGTGTGGGTTCACGTTGAACTCTTTGGAAATCAAGGAAAGCTTCGAAATTGATTTGCAAAATTATGCCGTCGGCTTGTTAAGTCAACTTGACTTAACGCCCACGTTATCAATTGATGCGGAGTTGAGGCTGTCGGACGCGACGTTTGATTTGTTGAATCACTTGCAAGGGTTTGAGCCGCACGGCGAGGGAAATGAGAAGCCGCTGTTTTTAATCAAGAATTTACAAATCGTTTCCGCGGACGCGATCGGTGGCGAGTTGACGCACCTCCGCTTGCGCGTGAAGCAGGATCCGCCCATGGTTTACAAGATGCTTTGGTTTGGCCACGCGAAAGAATGGCTGCCGCAGATTCGCGTTGGTGATGCGGTGGACGCGGTGTGCGAGGTAGGTGTTAATGAGTGGAATGGAAATAGGGAGGTGGAATTTAGGATAGTGGATTTACGTAAATCATAAATCAAAAATCGAAAATCTGAAATGCTTAGTTTTCGTATGCGCTGCGTTTGACTTTTTAATTACAGTGCAATAAGCTATCAGATCGGCGGTTTGATCGAGCGATGTTGTCCCAACAGCCCTTTGATAAAGGAGAGTGGCCATGAATAGTGAAAAGAAAAAGCCTTATGCGGAAGTGGTGAGAGAAAGGATGGAAAAGGCGCAGGAAGAAAAACACTTAGCACAAGCGGCAAGGACGAAGCGGGAATCAGCGGCCTATTGGAGCGCATACGAAGAAGAAAAAGTGCGGCTGGAAAATGGCGGCATGCAGGCGTTGTTTGAGAAAGAATGGAAGCCTCAAATTGATGAAGCGGCCGGCCGGAGTGAAAACGAGATAACTATCGTTTTGCAACGCAATTCAGGGAGAAATGACGTTTTTTTTACAGAGAATAAGGTGCGGTACGAAGTCGGTGTCGTGTTCTTGAGCCGGGAAGGCTTTATCACTGAGTTGCATCTGCGTTTTTTGGAAGGCACGGGCGGCGATGATCCGTATCCTGACGAAACCTTCATCGGCATCAAGGTGCGGTGGTAATTATTTTTCGACCGTCGGAACATTCCGGCGGTTTTATTTTTTCTTATTGTTTGCTATTATTAGTTTGTTGTTGGTGATTGTTTGATTAACCTGATTAACTGATTTATGCGATTAATAATTAACACCGACGGCGGCGCGCGCGGCAATCCCGGTCCGGCGGCCATCGGGGTGGTGATTAAAAACGAAAAAGGTGATGTGTTGTTTGCCGCCGGAAAGTACATCGGTGAAACCACGAACAATCAGGCTGAATATCAAGCCGTGGTTTTGGCGCTGGAAAAAGCGCACGAGCTTGGCGGTACGGAATTGCATTTTAATTTGGACAGCGAATTAGTCGTCAAACAGTTGAAAGGGGAGTATAAAGTAAAGAATCAAGATTTGGCTGTGCAATTTATAAAAATTTGGCGTTTACAACAAAAGTTCAAGAAAATTGAGTTCCAGCATGTTTATCGAGAGAAGAATAAAGAGGCGGACACTTTGGTAAATACGGCGTTAGACCAAAGAAGTTCATAATATGAATGGTAAGGAATGCCGTAAATGGCTTGCCCTGAACCGAACGACCAACGGGAGTTCGGGTTCAGGGTGAATCAGGCGTTGGATGAGCGGGCTGCGGGGTAGGAGATTGCCACCTGCCCGCAGTGCTTCGCCCAGCGATGCAGGCAGGCGATGACGATACGCCCGAAGGGCGTGGGGGTCTTACTCGCTACGCTCGCCGGTGGAGTGTAGGAGATTGCCACGCAAAGCTCGCAATGACGTCCCGATTAGCGGGACGTCACGCGCTTCGCGCGTAAACCGTTTACCGCCTATGGTGGTAATCGTCATGCGGTAATCGCTTCACGCCCGTAGGGCGTAGTTCGTCATTGCGAGCTTTGCGTGGCAATCTCCTAGACCCCCGCCATTCACGGATTTGCGTTTCCGTGATTTTTTATTGCGCGTGAATTTGTGGTATAATAACAATGTATGGAAAAACCGTTTCGCTTTTCTCAATTTTTTGTTATTTCCCGCTTGGGTATTTTTTTGTTTCTTTGCTTCATTGCTTCGTTGTTTCTATGCTTCTATGTCTATGTCGCCGAAGCCAACAAAAATCACAAAATCAACGGCTTTGCTTGGTCGGAAAATCTGGGTTGGGTGTCGTTGAACTGTTATAACGACGGACTGCTGAATAAGTGCGCCTCATCCGATTATGGTTTGGATTATGACAAAGCGTCGAACGAGGTTTACGGCTTTGCGTGGTCGGAGCATGGCGGTTGGTTATGTGTGGGCAAGTCGTGTTTGACGACTAATCAGAAAGTTGCGCCGGACGGAAAAGCGCCAACCGCGCGTCTGATGGAACACGGTTTGCTGGCCGGCTGGGCGAGTTGGGTGGTGCTCGGAAATGACGGTTGGATCAAATTGGATGGAGCGAAGGTGGCGAGCGTTGGAAAAAAATACAGTTGTCAAAATTGCGTCCGATTGAAAGATGAGGCGAGCGAGCGATGCGAATTTTGTTTTGCTGATTCGCATTTCAGCGGCAGCAAAGAAATTTGTTCCGACTGCATCGGTTGCAATACCAAAACAAGCGTTTGCCATCAGTGCGCGAGCTGTCAAGATTTTGGTATCGGCATAGATTATTCGCGCAATCGCTTGTCCGGCTGGGCGTGGAACGCGGGCGAGCCGAATGGCGTTGGTCTTGGCTGGCTGCAGTTCGCGTCGAGTTTCAACGCCGGCGCGGTTCATCCGCCGTATTTGCAAACCGTGGGCGGCGATGTTTACGGTGGGGGAGGCGTGGGCGCGTTGAATCAGGGTGTGTTGCCCGATGGACAATTTAACGCGACGTATCGAATTGAAAGCGATGGTAGCATCGTACATTTTTCTTCCACTTGTGTTGAACCGGGGAAATGCAATACCTCGGAGAGTTGGATGGATGATGATTCGTCGTTAACGTTGCCGAAAAAAGAAAATGAATATCGCGGTGAATTCGGCGCGCTGGATTTGCGCGGTTTGTTCGCCGGACAATACGGGGAGGTGAAAAAAATCGCCTCGAACGGCGCGGGCTTGGCGAATCCGTTGACCGGACAAGTTTATTATTTAAATGGCGATTTGCATCTTGGTTATCAAAGTTTCAAAAACGGAACCAATAAGTTGGCCGGTGCCGGCACGATCGTTGTGAAGGGAGACGTGTATATTGAGGGAAACATTTTGTATGAAAATATGCCGGTGACAACGGCGCATAATTTGGCGTCGCTCGGTTGGATCGTTTTGAAAAAGGACAATGGCGTTGGTGGCAACATTTACATCGCGGCGAACGTGGAAAATGTGGTTGGTAATTTTTATGCGGAAAATAAAATTTATACCGGCACCACCGGACAGGCGGACACGGAAAAAGGGTTGAGAATTGACGGACTCATGGTGGCGCGACAGTTCGAATTTCAGAGAATATTCAGCGATCTGGAAAAGGGCGGTCCGGCCGAATTGGTTGTTTACGACGGTCGCGTGGTGGCCAATCCGCCGCCCGGATTCACCGACATTACGAAAGCTTTGCCTAATTTCAAATAAATAGTGGATAATTATTTCAGCTTCCGGAATAAAAATGTTATAATAAACTAGTCAATTATCGTCGGTCGCAACCGACGGAAATTTCAAGTATACTATTCGTAATTTGTAATATATGGGACTTTTTTCAAAAGCTTCTCCCACTGACGCGAACTATCTTGGCGTGGATATTGGCGGCAGTAGTATCAAACTGGTTGAGCTGACAAACAACAATGGTCGCGCGCAATTGGTGACTTACGGTTACTATGAACGTTCGCTCAAAGGCGACGTTAAGTTAATCGACCAAGTCGATCAGACGGCGGAGTTGATCAAGAAGGTCGTGGAAAAAAGTCGCGTGGTGACGAAGCGGGCGATCACGGCGTTGCCATCGCCGGCGGTGTTCACGTCAATTATTTCATTGACCGACGTGAGCCGCAAGGATTTGAGTTCGCCAAAAAAAATCACCACGGCCGTGGAATGGGAAGCGAAAAAGGTTTTGCCGTTGCCGCTCGAAGAAATGATTTTGGATTGGAAAGTGCTCGGCTCAGAGGAAGTGTTGGCCAAACCGGCCGCGGGAGCCGATGACAAGATTAAGAGTTTGCAGGTTCTTTTGACCGGCGCGGCGAAAGAAGTGGTGCAAAAGTACATTGATATTTTCAAAAAAGCCGGGCTGGACTTAATCAGCCTTGAGACGGAATCATTTGCGCTGGCGCGTTCCATGGTTGGCAAAGACAAGGCCACGGTGGTGCTGGTGGACATCGGCGCGGTCAATACGGACATTGTGGTCGTTGAAAGCGCCATTCCGCTTTACAATCGCAGTTTGGGCGTGGGCGGTCTCGAAATTTCTAAGGAAATTGCCAACACTTTGAACGTGTCCTTGTCTCAGGCGGAACAGTTCAAGCGTGATTTGGCCGAGACTCCAGAAGCAAATGAGGCCATGCCGGAAATTATCAAACGGCCGATTCAGGCAATCATTGACGAAGTGCAATACACAATTAATTTTTATTTGGAACAGCCGGACAACAAGAACAAAAAAATTGAGCGCGTGGTTTTGTCCGGCGGCACGGCGAACTTATTCAACTTGCAAAAATATTTTACCGACAGCCTTGGCATTCGCACCTTTGTTGGCAATCCGTGGGCGCGGGTGATTTATCCGGAAGATTTGCAGGCGGTCTTGGAAGCGAGCGGTGCTCGACTGGCCACGGCTATAGGCTTGGCGATGCGAGATATCGAGTAAGGCAAAGGGTCCGCTTCCCGTCTCGCCTACGGCTAGCCGAGGCGGACGACTTCGCGAAAGCGAGGCGAGCAAAGCTATAATCGCAAACTCAAAGGTTAAAGACCGGAATCCAAAAGCAATATGGGAATATCGTTACTGCCGGACGAGCTAAGAAAAAACGAAGAAGTCGAAAAAGAAAAAGTCAAAGGCGCCATGGGGCTGCCGAAGTTTAAGATGCACGCGGCGGAAAGCGTCAATGGCAAGTCAACGGTTCGATTGTCCGGTCAAAGCAGCGGCGTCGCGATCAGCTTTGAAGAACAAGCGCCCATTGTAAAGGACAAGGGTGTTTTTCGTGTGGTGCCAAAAAATATACCGCCGCCGAGGATACCGAATATGCCGCCATCGGCATCTGTGAAGGCGTTTCGAGAAAACATAACGCCGGCGCCGAAGATGTTCAACAAGCCGGTCGCTCCATCGCCGGACCATGCTTTTCGTATGCGCGTGCCGGAAGTAGAAAAAGATTCAGGCGTTGCCGACAAAAAGGTTTTGCGGGAAACGCATGATAAAATTAATGATTTGAAAAGGCCGCCGCCGTTGTTGTCGGCGATGAAAAGAGATGTACCCGGCAAAATTCCACCGGCTGATTTAAACCTGATCGCCGAGGATTATCCGGCCATAGTCAAGGCGCAGTTTTGGCGGCGGATGACACAGCTCATAGCGGTTGTTCTACTTTTTGTCGTATTTGGTAGCATCGGCTATGTTTATGGCAAATGGCAAAAGCTGGCCTTGCTAAAGCAATATCAAGAGATCATGATAAAAATCGATCAAACGGACAGTGAGATCAATTCTTTTAGTATGGAAGGCAAGCAGCTAGAGGCGTTGAAGGATCGCGCCGCGGCGCTGCAAGTTTTGCTCGACAATCATGTTTATTGGACCGCCTTTTTGGGTCAGCTCGAAAAGGTAACGCTCGAAAGCGTTCGTTACTATAATTTAATCGCCGAAACAAACGGCGATGTTTTGTTGTCCGCCCGTGCCAAAAAGTATGAGGACGCGGCCTGGCAGCTCGCGGCGTTAGAAAAAGCCGAATTTGTTGCCCTGGCGGAAATCAGCGTTTTGACGCAAACGCCGGCCGCAGATGCGAAAGTGGAAAGTGCAATTGGCCAATTGCCGATCGAATTCAACATCAAGCTGAAATTAAAACCGGATTTTCTCAGTAAAAAATAGTTATGTTAAACGCTCCGGCGACAAAAAACGTTAATGCGCTGAAAGCCGATCCGGCGGACGGGCGGGCGAACGTGGTTGTGATTGGTCGCGACAAAAATCGAACGCAGTTTGTCGGCGCGGCGGAGCAGTTCTTGCGTAGTTACCGATTGATTTTTGGATTGACGGTGGTGATTTGTTTACTTGGGACGGCGCTGTTCGTTTACTCGGTCTATGTGGCAAACGTGGTTGATGTGCAGGCGTTGATCAATCAAAAAACGGCGGTGCTTGAACAACGTCAGGCGGAATTGGAAAAGTTGAAATCAATAAAAATTAATTTTACCCAGCTCGAGGGGCCGGCGAAAAAGATCGTGGAGGTTTTGCCGATGAGCAAAGATTTGCCGGCGATTTTCGTGCAAATGGAAGCTTTGGCCGTAAAGCATAATTTGTTTTTGGCCTCAATCGACGTGGCGGACGACAAGGATGCGGCCGCGAGCAAAAAGAAATTGCCCTTGCAAAAATTATTCATCAATGTCAGTTTGACCGGCGGTGATTATTTCGCCTTGAAGGGCTTTTTGGCGGACGTGGAAAAAAATCTTCGTTTATTGGATGTGCGTTCGCTCGCGTATGCGCCGGATACGATGTCGTTCAACTTATCGTTGGCCGCCTATTTCTATAACGATTAATTATGGCGAATGAGCATCAGTTTCAAGCCATAATGTTGGCCGGCCTGGCGACCGTGGTTGTCATTGTCGCCGTAGCGGCGCAACTTTTATATTTTTCACCGATGGAAAAGAAGTACGTTGTCGGCGGACCGGAAATACTTTTTGGTGATGCGGCGGAGCCGTCGGACAACGATTTGGCCGCAATCAAAGAAAAGTTGTTAAAGCATCCGCTGTATTTGAATTTGCAAAAATTTGGCAATTGGCCGCCGGATTTTAGCAAAATAAAATTTTTACAGACCAGCCCGTTCGATCAATAGAAAGGGTTGGGAAATACTACGTATCAATCTCCCGCCGCCATGATTAAAGAGCAGCAAAAAAAATTGTTAAACTTCCTTTGGCAGCGCCAAGCGCTGAAAGAAAATCAAAAGGCGGAAATCGAAGCGATGTTGAACGGCG